>JAAWEO010000301.1 GCA_022794295.1 Angelakisella sp.
TAGGCCTTGGGGGGCATGGTCTGGTGGAAGGAGGTATCAAAGACCGCCACCATGGGGACATTCTCCCCAAAGACCTCCCGGCAGGCACGCATCGCCACGGCCTGGGGGGGATTGTGAAGGGGGCCAAGCTCCGAAAGCTCCTCCACGGTGGAGATGAGCTTTTCATCCACAACGCTGGAGACCTTATAGATCTCGCCGCCATGGAGAACGCGGTGCCCGATGGCGGCAATCTCCGCCATATCCTCGATGACCTTTCCCTCGCCGGTGGTGAGGACCTTGACCAGCTCCATAAAGGCTTCCTTGTGGGTGGGGAAGCTGGCGTCATACTCCACCTTAGCGCCGGAGGCAGTCTTGTGACCAATGTGCCCGTCTACGCCGATGCGCTCGCAGTTGCCCTTGGCCAGGACGCTTTCGTCGCTCATTTCGATCAGCTGATACTTGAGGGAGGAACTTCCGGCATTGATAACCAGTACTTTCATTGATTCCGCTCCTTTTGTCTTTTTGCGGGGGACCGCCCCCTAGGGTTGTCTTACCTTTCTATCTTAGTACATTTTGAAGAAAATTTCAAGGCAAAGCGGCCGGAAAGTGGGAAAATCTTCTTTTGCGGCGCAGCCCCCCCGCCATGCCAGCTGGGTCCTGTCTGCTGGGGGTGATGGTCTCCCGAGACCGTCTGAACACACCATCCTGCACAGCGGCATCCACCTCAAAAAGCCGTTTTCTCCGAACACCTTCACCGCCCCTGCATTTGCTCCAAAAAGTCAAATTCCAGCCGGATGATTTCATCGATGGGTACAGCTTTACGGCTTCTGCTCTCTAAATTTTCCACATCGACCCACAGGAAGGGATAAAATGCCATGCCCTCGCTGTATTTTAAATTTGAGACATCCTTTTGCCAGCCCTCCCAGCGATAGTCCTTGTAAAAGGTATCTGTGTCGCCATGCAGGCACCAGTATAAAAACTGACCAAGGCTTATTTCCATGTCCTCTAATTCCAGACAATCCGGTGCAAAATAGCCGATGCTGCCGTTTTTCAAGCAGAGAAATAGGCCGCCTAATATGTCCTCGGCAATTACGATCTCGTCGAAGGGGAACAGCTTATTTCTGAAAACGAAATTGATTTCTCCCGCGCCGTAAAATCTGATCCAGTTATCGATCACCATTCCGCCGGTTTGTTCCAGAAGCACCGCCAGCAGGCTTTTACTGTTGATGCTGTATGCTTTTTTCAGGGCGTCCTTTGCCGCATCCTCACATGGCAAAACACGAACAGCCTTTGTTGACCCTTCTATCTCGTCCATTAGCTTCCGGAGCATGTTCTCCATTGGTTCTCAGCCTTTCTCTCAATTTTACGGTGTGGCATCGCAGGTGCCTGATTTGGGCTGCTTTTCCATGCCTCCACGGTTTATTTTCCTATTGTATCATAAACCCGTTCTTTTGACCACTCCCCTGCCGCCCCGAGCCAGGCCGCGGGACAGTCTGGCTTTCTGCCTATCTTTCCGGCATTTTAAACCCCGCCAAAGCCTGGTTCAGGTAATCGTTAAAGGGCTTCATCAGGCGAAAGATCTCCACCGCCTCGGACAGGAACCCCTCCCGGTCTGCGGCCACCTCGTCCGGGAGGGGGTATTCCAGATACCAGCTCTTATTCTTCAAATACTCCGCCTGGGGATGCTCCTTGTCATACCCGGCCGGGACCTTTTTCAGCGCCGTTCCGCCCACGGTGAAATGCTCCCGGAACGAGGGGGCGGTGATGATCGCCTCCCATTGGCTGCCATGCTCTGTGATGTAGTCCCGCACCATTTTGGTGGCGTCCTTGAACATATCGGCAAACAAGCCGCCCCCCAGAAAGGACCGGCCCCCCGGCTGGAGCATCAGGTAATAGCCCACCGGAACGGGCAGCTTGCCCATAGACGAAATATGGGCCCGGAACGCAGGGTTGTAGGGGGATTTATCGTGGCTGAACCGGGTATCCCGCACCAGCTTGAAGGTCAGCTCCCTGGGCTCATGACCAAGGATGCTGCTGTCAAACTCCCCGATGCGCAAAATCAGGTCCCGCAGCAGCTCCTCGAACTGGGCGTTGGCCGCCTGGTATTCGGCTTTGTGGGCGTGGTACCATTCCCGGTCGTTGTTGGCGCTCAGGCCGGCCAGGTAGTCCAGAATCATGGATGTGCTCATCTTCCTATCCTCCTATGCGTTTGTAACAGTGGAAAAAGCTGGGCCGTTCAGAAATTCCCGTATCATCTGCTTCAGGCGCTCTGTGGATTGGTATGTCCGGCAGAAGGAGAATTGCTGGGAGCAGCCATCCAGCTCCTCCATTGCTGCTGTCACCCGGGCAGCGGTATCCCCCGGCCTGGCCGAGGTAAAGTCCAGCCGGGCGGGATCGAGGCGGTGGTTCTGGATCGCGTAGTTGATCCGGGCGGCACAGCGGCAGCTCCCCTCCCCGTATTCCCCGCAGTATTCCCACAGAAAGGCGGCCATCCTTTTCCGCACCCGGGAAAGCCGCTGGCGGTAGGCCTCCGGAGTAATGCCCAAGATCTCCCCGGCAATGGCGCTGTCCACCCGGAACATCGTCCCCAGAATAAAGATACACCGGCTCTCTGCATCCAGGCACTGGAGCATCACGTTGGTGCAGGACAGCTTCAGTTCCTCCGCCAGAATGGCCTTGTCCACATTTTGGCTAAGGTCGGGCAGGTCCTGGAGCTTGCCATTGCGGATGTCATCCCCGTAAAACTCAAAGCTCAGGGGAAACCGGGCGAACATGTGCTTTTTGTAGTCCTTCAGATGATTCACCGCGATCCGGAACACCCAGGTGGTAAAGGCGCTCTCCCCCTGAAAGGAGGAAAGATGGGTCATCACCTTCAGAAGAATGTCCTGGGAGGCATCCTCCGCATCGTGGAAGGTGCCCAGCATCCGCAGGGACAGGTTGAATACCAGGTCCTGCACCTCTGCCAGCACAGCTTCCAGCGCCCCCTTGTCCCCGGCGGTGGCCTGTTCGATCAAGGCAGTGATCTCTTGTTCCGCTTTTGTGTTCATAAAAACACCTCCTGTAGGATTAGACGGGGAAAAACGAAGCTTGTGACAGGAAAAAGCCTCGGAATGAAATTTTTCACAAGGAAAAAGAGAACCTGCCGTGTTTCATGCAAAAACACAGCAGGCTCATGGGGTATTACCGGCACCCGGCAGTTGTTCCCATTTGATGAACAAAGCACCCTACAGCAAGGGGATCCCCGGCCATCTGTTCCGGTCATGGGGAAATTGGCCCTATCGTTTCTGTGTCATGGCTGCACTACAGCCATGATACCACAATTTGCGGAGCTTCTCAAGCAGGGGGCTTGGGAAAACAGCTTCTGTTATCCCTCGGCCGGGACAGGGGCATCCGGTACTTCAGACAGCAGCTCCTCCACCCATTCCACAGCGGCAAAGGCCAGGCGGTAATGGGGCTCCTGGTTCAGCGCCTGAATATCTCCTTCCGCCTGGGTTGCCTCCCCCTCCTTTTGCTCCCCGGCCGCCGGAACACACAGGGGCGGGAACATAACACACCACCAGTTTTGCCCCTTGGCCTCACCGATGGTGACCCGCAGCGCCTCGTACTCCCCGGCCGGCAGGAGCTCCTCCCCGTACTGGCGGGTATTGAAATACCCCCGGGTCACCTCTGCCTTGACCGGGAGCTGGCACCCCTCCTCCCGAAGGGTCCGGAGGGCGATCTCCTCAATGACCGGAAGGCTTTCCTCCGCCCGCTTTCGGGCCGTTTCCAAGTTCCCGGCGGTGGAGAACAGGTCCCCTGTTTCCTCCAGCAGCGCGTCCCGCACCCGCAGCTTCAGGGCCTGGTCTCCAGGGCTGTCGGAGTTTGCCAGAACATGGAGGCGCAGCACCTCCCCCCGCACCTGGGCACACTGCTGTCCGAAACCGGCCAGGGGGCAGAGGAGCATAGCCAGCAGCAGCCCTCCTCCCAGGGCGGCATCCAGGCGGCGTTTGGCGGTTCTTTTCTTCTCGGTGTCTTTCATGGGTAGGTCCCTCCTTCGGTTGATACCGGAAGTCTTGCCCAAAAAACAGGAAACTATTCCCTTTTCCGAAGAGGTTTTTCTTCCCCGCCTTTCTCGAAGCACTCTCTTGCCGGGCATACCGAAGGAAAATTTTCGGTCCGACTAAATTTTTTTCAAAATGTCGAGCATCTTCCTTTTATTTCTGTTATTCTTAGGTTATGACCCGGCAGGCAAGGTACCCAGATCCACCGCAAGCCCCTTTTCCCGGTAAAAAAGAGGGACACCGGCGCTTTAAGGTCAACCCTGGTTCAGAAAGGAGCTATTCTATGCTGAAAAAACTAAACCATGGGATGGAGTATATCGAGGCCCACCTGGAGGACATCGCTTCCCTGGAGGAGATAGCGGCCCATGTAAGGGTTTCGGACTGCCATTTCAGAAGGATCTTCTTTGCCCTGACCAACATGACGCTGGGCGAGTATGTCAAAAACCGGCGCCTTTCAGAGGCGAACAGGGAATTGCTCCAGGGGGTGCCGGTGACCGAGCTGGCCTTCAAGTACGGGTACCAGTCTGTGGATGGATTTACACGGGCCTTTAAGAAATGGAGCGGCATTTTGCCATCACAGGCCGCCAGGCAGAAGCAGTGCAAGTCGTTTCAAAAGCTGCAATTTGTTGTAACAATGAAAGGGGGAACCTCTATGGAGTACAAAATCGTAGAAAAACCGGCCTTTGTTTTTGCAGGGGTGAGCAAGCGGGTCCCGTTACAGTTCGAGGGGGTCAACAACGAAATTTTAAAGCTGGTACAAAGCATCACACAGGAGCAGCGGGAGGAAATGCACCGGCTGCAAAATACAGAGCCCCGGGAAATCGTTAATGTTTCCTACGAATCGGACACCTCCTTTCTGGAGGAGGCCGGGGAACTGACCCACTTGATCGGGGTGCTGACCACAAAAACCGATATTGGCGCCGGCCTGGATACCTTTCCCGTTTCGGCCCACACCTGGGCGGTCTTTCCAAACGAGGGCGCGTTCCCGTCTGTTATGCAGAGCACCATGGCAAGGATCTATTCGGAGTGGTTTCCCGTTTCGGATTACGAGCTGGCAGAGGCGTTTTCTTTTTCATTTACAAAAATGGACCCGGAAAAGGCTGGTCATGCCTACAGTGAAATCTGGATCCCGGTGAAAAAAAGCCAGCCATAGCTTACACAGTGGATATGACAAAAAAGGGCCCGGGGGCATGTGGATGGCTCCGGGCCCTTTGCCCCACCTAAGGTGTTGCCATGCCCCTGACCATCATCCGGGAGAACATCACCAGGATGGACCCAGCATAGAAAAACACCAGCCCGGGAAGCACCCTTCCGGACCGGTTTTTTCTTGCCTCGCCAGGCAGCGCTATTCATCCAATATGTCTTCCGGTGCCGCCAGCCGCGACGGATTGGAGCCTGTCAGCTCCTCCACCCCCCGCAGTGTCCGGTTGATCGCCCTTGTGCGCCTGCCCACGATTTCGGCCAGGGTCTTATCCGCTGTTTGGATCTGCTTCTGGGCCTTATCCAAAAGGTCACTGAACTTCAAAAATTCCGACTTCACCGCCCGCAGCGTATCCCACACCTCCTGGGAGCGCTGCTCGATCGCCAAGGTTTTAAAGCCCATTTGCAGGGAGGCGAGAAACGCTGACAGGGTGGTCGCACCCACTGCCGTGACCTTATACTTATCCCGAAGCTCCTCGAACAGGGCCACATTTTGGACCACCTCCGCGTACAGTCCTTCGGTGGGCAGGAACATCAACGCGAAATCGGTGGTTTTGGGCGGCACGATATATTTGTCGTGGATCTCCTTTGCAAAAACACGGATCTTCGCGGTAAGAGAGCGCCTTGCCTCCTCAATGGCCTGCTTGTCCCCGGCGTCAAGCAGACGGTTATAATCCTCGATGGGGAATTTGCTGTCCACCGGCAGAAGCAGCGGCACATCGCCATTGCCCGGCAGCTTGATGACAAATTCCACCCGTTTGCCATCGATGATCTCCACATTTGTTTCGTACTGGCCCGGCGCAAGAATATCGGAAAGCAGCTTTTCCAGGCGGACCTCGCCATATGTACCGCGCTCTTTTACATTGGTAAGGGCATTTTTCAGCGATTTTGCATCAGCGGCAAGGGCTTTCATCTCCCCCAGCCCCTGTCCCACGCTTTCCAGCTGCTTACTGACCAATTCAAAGGACTGGGCAAGGCGGGTCTCCAATGTTTTTTGCAGCTTGACATCTACCACGCCCTGTATCTGCTCCAGCCGTTTTTCGTTGCTCGCCTGCAATTCCTTCATTCTGCTTTCCAGGGTAGTATTTATTTTTTCAATGCTTGCGGCATTTTCCTGCTGGATAGAGGAAAGGCGTCCATCCAGTCGTCTGCTGAACGCGTGGAGCTGGCTGTTCTGCTCCCCACGGCTGGTTTGCAGCGCAATGGTAAGCGTTCTTCCAATCTGCTCATTGCTTTCTGTATTCGCTTTCTGAATGGCTGTCAGCTTTGCCTCCATCTGCCGCTGGAAGGCATAAAGCTGCTGGTTGATCTCTGAACGGTTTGCCAGCAGGGTATCCTGGATGCTTTTTTGTATCACACCGAAGCGCTCGAACTGTTCTGTGGCCCCGCTGGCGATTTGCTTTTGGACGCTGTCCCGCTGGTCCTCCGAGGTACGCTTTAACAGTGCAGTAATTTTACTGAGATCCGTTTTTCTCTGTCCGGTAATTTGCAGCAGGAGCATTCCTGCCAGCAGCGCAATAATGATAATATCTAGAATTTCCCCCAGGACCATTGGCTTTGTCCCCCTTTTGTTTTTTCCATTATACTTTGTTTTGCCAGCGGTTTCAAGGCGGGGGGAATGGAGGGAACCGGACCACTGTAGGTATTAGGGCGTGACAGGCGGTTCTTTGGGATCGCCTGTTACAGTGCTTTTCAAAAGAAATCGCGTTTAGAGCGCAAACCGAGAATCGGCTTGCATAATAATAAAAAACAGATATAATTATTATTGTAATATTTGCTAGCAAATTGTTTTTGGCTGTTGCAATGATGTGCGAAAGAGCGGTTATAATTTTACCACATTTCCATATGGAAGTTCCATCGTTTTTCCGTCACAAAGTAATATCCATTCGTTCAGATATTCCAATAGAACGGTACACCGATTTCCGGACCTATCTGAAATTTGATCTGGAAACTACCGATCAAAACGGCTCAAAGCAGCTTCTTTCCCAAACGCTGAACACCAAATCCGGAGGGGAAACACAGACGCCCTTTTACATTGCGATGCTGGCTTCCTTTGCCCAGCTCTACCAGGTCAACAATCTGTCCGGTTTGGCTAACAATACCGTCCGGCTGGTGGTATTTGACGAAGCCTTCAACAAAATGGACAGCGACCGCATTATCGAAAGCGTCCGGCTCCTGCGGAAGCTGGGGCTGCAGGCGATCATCTGCACACCCCCGGAAAAAGCGCAGGATATTGCCCCCATTGCAGACCGCACTTTTGTTATGACCAAAAATAAATATCAAATGTGCGCGCTGCCTTTTGGCAAGGAGATCGATGGCGAATGGATCAGAATGTAATTTTATCCCGGCTTCTGGACAAATACGAGAACAGCAGGCATTTATCACAGCCGGGAGTTTCCACCCGGCGGGTAATGCTGCGGATCGAGAAAAAAGAATTTCCAGAATATCGTTACGAGGATGCCTCTGTCCGGGATGCCTGCAACCGGCTGGCAATCGAGCTGGAACAAAAGGGGCTGGTCGCCTTGGAATGGGTAAAAAACCGTCCGGTGATCTCGGTGATCGCCCTTTGTTTGGACCATGTGATGGAGTGTTACCAACAAACCGGCAGAACACATCCCCAGGTGCTTGCCGGAATGGTCGGTAAACAGATCAGCGGCTCCTTAGCAGAAGTATCCACTCCCTGGATCGCCGCCTGGCGTGACAGTGTCTGCAAAGAGGCCGCAGATCTGATGAAAGTGCCATTCTACTGTAAAAACGGACTGACCACACTACAAGACCTGCTTGTTGCTTTTGGGGAATATGACCGGCTGAATGGCAGCAGCATTACCATGCGGGCTTTCAGCAACAGGTGTTATCACCATACAAAATATTTTGAGCAGGAAGTTCGGGACACCTTTTTGAACATTGCAAAAAAGTATGACCTCAACCTTGCCGCCGCCTGTGAGCAAAGCGAAATGGGTGTCCGGGATCAACTGGCCTTTCTCGGAATTTATGCCAGACCGGAACTTTATGAACTATCGGGGAATTTTATCATCCAAACAAAGGCAGGCAGCCTCGATTTTTCCGCAGCAGCTCCTTTTGGGATGGCTTTGCCCAGTACAATGGTAGATTCTATCATCGCCATAGATATAAAAAATATCCGCAAAGTGATCTTCATCGAGAACAAAACAAATTATGATGAATACTTAATATCCCAATGGAGACCGGAGGAAATGGTCATCTATCACGGTGGCTTTTTAAGTCCTCAAAAACGCAAATTATTTGCTGCGATTTCTGCATGGATACCAAATGATGCAGAACAATTTTTCTGGGCAGATATTGATCTTGGCGGCTTCCAGATGTTCACCCAGCTGCAACACCTGATCCCACGATTGTCACCTTTGAGAATGTCCAAAGATCAGGTGGAGCAATATCGGCAAAGTGGCCTGGTACGAAACAGCAGCTACCTGTTTCGCCTGGAGGAAGCACTAAAAAAGCAGGAATATCCGCTGTTTTCAGATGCGATAGAAAAGATATTGGAGTCGGGGTGACCATTGAGCAAGAGGTGTTTTTGAGATAAGGCCCGATCTCTTTCACTTTTGTAAAAACCGGTCTTTATGTGCAAAATGGAGATAGACTATTGAGCGGCTATGTCCATAAAAATGACGATTTTTGCAAATCTAAAATGCTATCAGCAGTGCGAGGAGGACCAGTCATGTCAAAATTAAATGTCGATCAGAAAACCGTAAAAGATCTATTTCAGGCAAAGCAGTCGGACTTCCTGATCCCTGATTATCAGCGGCCCTATGCCTGGGGAGAGGCCGAGTGCCAGACACTTTGGGATGATATTTTCTCATTTGCAATCCCAGATGATGGTCGCGTTGAATTTGACAGCAACAGTGAATACTTTCTTGGCCCCATCGTCACCTTCAAAAACGGGGAAGGCAAAATGGAGGTGATTGACGGACAGCAGCGCCTTACTACGCTGATGCTCCTGCTTCGTGCATTCTATGCCAAGTTCGGTCATATGCAGGACAAGGCATCCATTTCCACAAAGCAGAATATTGAAAAATGTCTTTGGAAAACCGATGAATTTGGAGAACCCGATATGCAGCAACTGAAGATCGACTCAGAAGTTGCCACAGATAAGGACAAAGATGAATTTCTGGATATCTTGCGCAATGGGGAGGCTGGCATTAAAAAAAGCCGGTATGCGGAGAATTACCGATTTTTTCAAAAGTGTATCGATACATTTCTGGGCAGCTTTCCGACCTACTTTGCCTATTTGCCCACGCGTATTATGAATAACTGCATTCTACTCCCCATCGAGGCAGAATCGCAGGATACGGCGCTTCGTATTTTCTCCACACTAAATGATCGCGGTAAGCCTTTGTCCGATGCCGATATTTTTAAGGCGCAGTTCTACAAGTTTTATTCCGCTGCCGGGAAAAAGGACGAGTTTATCAAGAAGTGGAAGGAACTGGAGGAGCTTTGTGAAAAGATCTTTCATCCTACTTCCGGCACGCCGATGGATGAGCTTTTCACCAGATATATGTATTTTGCCCGTGCGAAGATGGGGATAAAATCCTCCACTACCGAGGCATTACGGAAGTTTTATGAAAAAGACGACTATACCCTTTTGAAAAAAGACAGCACCTTTCAAGATCTGATTGTGCTAGCACATTTCTGGGAGGATGTTTCTAACCAGGATAAAGACAGATTTTCGCCTCGTATTCTTCGCCGCCTTTTTGTGTTGAACTATGCTCCAAATGGTATGTGGACTTATTTTGTGTCTGTATACTTTATGCAAAACAGGGACACGGATGAAATGTTGGATGATGAAACGTTTTTTTCTTTTCTAAATAAGATCACCGGCTTTATCTGGACTTATGCGGTAACAAATCCCGGTGTTAATGCTCTAAGAACACCGGTCTATGCTGAGATGGTCAATGTCGTAAACGGACAGCCAGTGACCTTTGCCGATTACAAATTTGATCCTTCTAAAGTTGAGAGCATGTTCTTTAACTTTAGTTTCCACAATGCCAGGCCAATTACGAAGTCAATGTCAGCCTGGTGGGCTTTCCAGGATGACGGGCAGGAACTTCTTTCCTTGGAAACTGTGTTCGAGATCGAACATATCTATTCTCGCAGTAGACAAGATAAAGAGAAAAAACTAACGGATATCCGCAACCTTGAATCCCTTGGAAATAAGGCTCTTCTTGAGAAACGGATCAATATTCGTGCCTCGGATTATCGATTCGTGGATAAAAAAGATTATTACCTCGGTTTTACCAACAACCGCAATCAGAAGAAAGAAGGCACCAAAATTGCCGAGCTTATAGCGTTGGCACATACTGCTACAGACTTTACAGAAGATGACATCCTCGCACGGTTCAGGCGTATCATGGATGCTTTTCTTGCGTTTTTGAAGGAGAACGAATTAGTTGGTTAATGTCAGCTCTGCACAACGGCCAAAATCATTGAATGAATTTATTCAAATGTCAAAAGCAGGTGACACATGGACAAAAAGGTTATCATCGACGGTCATATTTTTCAAATGGCAGAGAGGCTCCCTTCCCTGACCGGAAACGGGTGGTTTGTGCTGTGCGTTGATGACCTTGGACGCCAATCTGTCTGTACCGAAGAAATCTGGAACGGCCTTGTCCAGCCGATGGAAGCTCCCCCCGCTGTTCACACCGGCAGTACCCCGCAGGAGAAGATAGCCTTATTCCTGTCGCTGTTCCGCGGCCGCAGCGATGTCTTTGCAAGGCGGTATTTCAGCCCCAAAACCGAAAAAAGCGGATATGTTCCCGCCTGCGAAAACGAATGGATCCCCGGCCTTTGCGACAAAAAGATTCATCGATGTTCGGAATGTCCAAACCGGGCCTTTTTTCCATTGTCCGAAAAAATCGTTCGGTCACATCTTATCGGTAAAGATCCCTTCTGCCGGGATGTTGTAGGGATCTATCCTATACTGGAGGATCACCGCACCTGGCTGCTGGCGGCTGACTTTGACGAAGAAAGCTGGCAGGAGGATGTTTCTGCCTTCCGGGAAACCTGCCTTTCTGTTGGCATATCGCCTGCGGTGGAGCGCTCCCGCTCCGGCTGCGGGGCCCATGTTTGGTTTTTCTTCTCGGAGCCGGTTCCCGCCGTCGCAGCCCGTCAACTGGGAAGCCGCCTGCTGACCGAAACCATGTCCCGACGCCACGAGTTGTCCTTCCGCTCCTATGACCGCCTGTTTCCCTCCCAGGACTTTATTCCGTCAGGAGGCTTCGGGAACCTCATCGCCCTTCCTTTCCAGGGACAGGCCCAACAAAAAGGAAATACTCTTTTTGTAGACGAGCAGTTCCGTCCTTATCATGACCAATGGGCTTTTCTCTCCACTTTGCCAAAGATCACACCGGCGGAACTGGTAGAATATTTGGCGAAGATGGGAAATACATCCAATTTAGGGATGCGAATGGACGGAAAGACAAACCCCTGGCCATCAAAGGCGCTCTCAAAAACCCTGACCCAAGATGATTTCCCGAAACAGGCCAGGTTGATGATCTCCAACCTCATTTTTCTTGATAAAACCGGTTTCTCCCAGGCCGCTTTAAATCAAATCAAGCGTTTGGGGGCCTTTTCCAACCCGGTATTTTACCGAAAGCAGGCGATGCGGCTCCGGTTGGGCAAAACACCCTGTGTCATTGACTGCGGCTGGGAGGATGAAACTTTTTTGGGCCTTCCAAGGGGTTGTTCCCATACCCTGCTGGAAATGCTGGCAGAACAGAAGGTTCCTTATACTTTGGAGGATCAGCGTTGCCGGGGCCATGTCATTGATGTTTCTTTTTGCGGCACGCTTCGGGCAGAGCAGATCCCGGCTGCTGCGGCGCTTCTGGAACATGAAACTGGTGTATTGTCCGCCGCCACAGCCTTCGGGAAGACGGTGGTGGGCGCTTACCTTATTGGTCAGCGCAAGGTCAACACATTGATTTTGGTTCATTCTGCCGCCCTTTTAGAACAGTGGAAGACATCGTTAACGCAGTTTCTTGAGATCCGTGAAGTTTTTCCAAACCCACCAAAGAAACGAGGAAGGCAAAAACATCTGGAGCTGATCGGACAGCTCGGCTCCGGGAAGAACACCAGGGGCGGCATTGTGGATATTGCTATCATGCAATCGCTTTTTTCCGGGGAGGAAAAGGAAGTAAAACCATTTGTTGCGGAATACGGAATGGTACTTTGTGACGAATGTCATCATCTGGCTGCCTTTACTTTTGAAAAGATCCTGCGGGAGGTCCGGGCAGTCTATGTTTACGGCCTGTCCGCTACTCCTGTCCGCCAGGATGGACACCAACCGATCATCTTTATGCAGTGCGGCCCGATCCGCTATTGTGTGGACGCAAAGAGCCAGGCAGAAAAGAGGACATTCTCTCACTTTGTGATCCCTCGGTTTACCCGAACACGCCTGCCCTTTGTGAACAGGATACAGGACATTTATACAGGGATCATCAAAGATGAATCCCGGAATCAGCTGATCCTTTCGGATGCTTTCACACTTCTTGGAGAAGGCAGGACACCCCTGATCTTAACAGAGCGAAAAGAACACGCCATCCAGCTTGCGGAAAAGCTGAATGGCAAGGCTGACCATGTTTTTCTTTTGTTGGGCAGCGGCGGACAGAGGGAAAAGCAGCAAAAGCTATCCGCTCTGCACAGAATACCAGCAGGTGAAACATTGGTGATCGTCGCGACCGGCAAATATATCGGGGAAGGGTTCGATGAGCCTCGGCTGGATACCATCCTCCTGACAATGCCGATCTCCTGGAAAGGGACACTTGCCCAATATGCCGGGCGGCTCCATCGGAATTATGACGGAAAAAACGAGGTCCGCATCTATGACTATGTGGATATCCATATTCCGGTGCTGGAGCGTATGTATCACAAGCGGAGGAAGGGATATTCGGAGCTTGGCTATCAGATCAAAGCCAGTGAACGGGATAACACTGTCAGCCAAGTCTACAATGGTCAGGATTATCTTCAGCCCTTTACCACCGATTTGACAGAGGCGGTCAAATCGATCTGCATCGTCAGCCCTGTCCTTGCCCGGCCACGGGTACAAGCTGCGTTACCAGTATTGGAGAAAGCCCGATCTTCCGGTGTTCAGGTAGTGGTTTATACAAGGTCTTCGGCAAAAGGTTCTGTTGCATTGCTGCAAAAGTATGGGGTCACTGTCAAAATACAGAACACCCTGGAACAACGTTTCGCAGTTATTGACCAGCGTATCGTGTGGTATGGAACCATCGACTATCTTTCCTCTGCCAGGAAGGAGAAAAATACACTTCGGTTTGAGGGCGCCGAGGTTGCCGGTGAATTATTGGATTTGCTTTGTTCCTCTGAGTCACCGATACAGCTTTCTTTTGAATAGACTTGAGGGTATCTTTAACCAAAGTTTGTTTTTCACCATAGGGTGTTTCTCTCTGCATGATACCCAAAGCGCTCGGATTTTAGAGATCGAATGAAGAAAGATACTTTCGGGGGCTTTGGGAGATGCGAGGACCTTCTTTTTCTGTGACCTATGCGACAAACAGCGCGGCATCCTCCTCCGTCAGGTGGTGGGACGCGGTGAGAGTTGAAGTAGGGCGATTTGGACTGACAGCTATTGAAGCCCCGATGCCATCGGGCGGGTCCATAAGAAACTGCATAAAGCAGCACCCCGTTTTTTGACCCACCTTTCACCTCGAAACACACACATTTTATCCCAAACACCCCTCCGACTCCCAATATAAAAAATGCCGTAAAACAGCCCATCAAGCAGTTCTACGGCGATTTTTTATGGTCGGAGCGAGGTGACTCGAACACCCGGCATCCTGCTCCCAAAGCAGGCGCGCTACCAGCTGCGCTACGCCCCGATTTTATTGCTGCGGTCTGTTTTGGCACATCCTTCTGCCGGCTGCATCACACCACAGAAACAGCCCCGAAGTCTCCCACCTGGACAGACAGCTTATTTATTATACCACCCCGGGGGAAATTGTCAACCTTCCCCCGGGGCAGCAAAAAAACTGGGGGTTAAATGGCTTCATACTCCCGGATCAGGGAGACCACCCGTCCCAGAATCGATACCGAGTCTACAATAATAGGCTCCATGGTGTCGTTTTCCGGCTGAAGACGGTAGTGGCCCTTCTCCTTGTAGAAACGCTTAACTGTGGCTTCGTCCTCTATGAGGGCGACCACAATGTCGCCGTTTTCGGCGGTGGGGGTCTGGCGGATGATAATAATATCCCCATCCAGAATTCCCACGTTGATCATGCTGTCCCCCCGTACCCGCAGGGCAAAAAGATCCCGGGAGTGGAGGCTGCGGCTGCGGTAGGGAATGTACCCCTCGATCTCCTCCACAGCCAGAATGGGCTGGCCGGCGGTCACCGTGCCAACCAAGGGGACACGGATGCTCCGGTCGTCGGGGAGGGTGATGGCCCGGTTCAGGCGGCTCCCCTTCTCGATCAGCCCCCGTTCCTGAAGCTCCCCCAGGTATTTGTGGGCGGTGGAGGTGGACTTGATCTCCAGCGCGGCACATATCTCCCGGACGGAAGGGGGAAGCCCGTCCTCAAGGCGGTCGCGGATGTACTCCAAAATCTGAAGTGCTTTGGGGTTCAGGTCAGCCATAATGGTTCCTCCTTCCCGGTATTCCGGGTTTTATGGGTAGACGGTGTTTTCTGTACAAAAACAGTATACCACATTCCACGCTGGATTTCAAACGTATGTTTAAAAAACGGGAAAATTTTTTGCAAAAGAGGAAAATCGTGTCGAATTTTGCTTTTCATAAAAGCTACGATGTTTATTTACAGTGCCGTAACAACTCTTTTCCGGAAGGTGGTATAATAAAGTTGTACCGAGGGAGGAGAGCAAAGCTCCAAACCGGTATGATACTACCCTCCTCAAAAACACACACCTCAAACACACCAGAAGGGCCGTGGCGAAAGCTACGGCCTTTCTGGTGTGTTTCGCATTTCCCGGAGAGGCTGCTGCTTCCCCGGGAAAGGTCTGTTTTTCCATTCTGTCAGGCGTAAAAGGCCTCATGGACCACCCGCAGGGCCCGCAGGCCATCCTCCCGGTCGATCAGAACCGAGATCTTGATCTCGCTGGTGGCGATCATCTGAATATTGACATTGGCCTCTGCCAGGGCCTCGAACATTTTGGCGGCCACGCCGAAATTGGTCTCCATTCCGGCGCCTACCACCGAAAGCTTGGTCACCCCGTCGCAGGCAATCCCCTTGGCCCGGAGGGTCCCCTTCAGCTCCTCCACCACCTCCAGGGCGTCGGCCCGCTGGCTGTCCGCCACTGTGAAGGAGATGTCCTTGGTGTTGTCCCGGCCCACCGACTGGAGGATAATATCCACGTTTACCTTCCGGGAGGCCAAAGCGGAGAAGATCCGGAAGGCGATCCCGGGCACATCCTTCAGACCGATGATCGAGATCCGGGTAACATTGTCGTCCTTTGCCACCCCTTTGATAAGCATTTTTTCCATTTTTGCCACCTCCTTGATCACTGTCCCCGGCTTTTCCTCCAGGCTGGTGAGGACCTCCAGGGGGACGTTGTACTTTTTCGCCATTTCCACGCTGCGGTTGTGGAGCACCTGGGCCCCCAGGCTGGCAAGCTCCAGCATTTCGTCGTAGGTGATCTCGTTCAGCTTCCGGGCCCCCGGCACCAGGCGGGGATCGGCGGTGTACACCCCATCCACATCGGTGTAGATCTGGCACAAATCGGCCCGGCAGGCGGCGGCAATGGCAACCGCGCTGGTGTCCGAGCCGCCCCGGCCCAGGGTGGTAATATCGTCATACCGGTTCAGCCCCTGGAAGCCTGCCACGATCACAATGTTCCCCTTGTCCAGCTCGTTGGAGATACGCTCTGTCTCCACCCGGCGGATACGGGAGTTGCCGTGGGTGGAATCGGTGACAAAGCCCGCCTGCCAGCCGGTAAGGGACTTGGCGGAGTAGCCCAGGCTTTCGATCGCCATAGCCAGCAAAGCAATGGAGATCTGTTCCCCGCTGGAAAGGAGCATATCCATCTCCCGCTTGTTGGCCTTGGGGTTGATCTCCATGGCTTTTGCGATCAGGTCGTCGGTGGTGTCCCCCTGGGCGGAGACCACCACCACCACGCTGTTCCCCTGGTCGTAGGCCGCGGTGACCCGCCGGGCTACATTCATCACCCGCTGGGCATCCCGCACCGAGCTGCCCCCGAACTTCTGCACAATAAGTGCCATCTTCACTCCTCCTAAAGGACCGTCCCCTGCGGGGCGCGGTCATTCCTCTGTGGTCATCTGCGCCCCGGTGTTGTCCGGCTCCAGCAGGTGGAGCTGCCAGCTTTGAAGGCCCTGGCCATCCATCCAGCAGCGCAGGCGCTGGAGGAAGCCGGTGTTTTCTGTCCCCACAATGGCCATCAGGGTGGAGCCTGCCCCGCTGATATAGGCGCAGTAGGCGCCAAACTCCAGGGCGCAGTCCATCACCGGCCGGGCCCCGGGGATCAGCTCCAGGCGGTAGGGCTGGTGGAGCCGGTCCTGGGCCGCCACCCGCAGGTTCCCGTATTCCCCGGTGGAAAGGGACAGGGCCATCAGGGCGGCCCGGCTGAGGTTAAAGACCCCGTCC
>JAAWEO010000032.1 GCA_022794295.1 Angelakisella sp.
TTCGGGGCGGCGCGCCTCACGGGGGGACTAGTCCCCCCGTGGGCCCCCTAACCCTCCGGGGGGGGATTTTGGTGCCTCCGGCGGAGCCGCTTCGCGGCTAAGGCCTGCGGGCCAGGTTGGGTACGGCTTTGGTGCCTCCGGCGGAGGCCTGCGGGCCGGGGTGGAACGGCTGGGGTAATGTTATAATGCAGTGTAAGGAGGGGTTTTGATGGATGGGGAAAGGGTTCCGGGAGTGGGGCGGCTTGGGGAACTGGTGGAGTGCTGCGGGCCTATTGTTTTTTTCGGGGGGGCCGGGGTCTCTACGGAAAGCGGCATTCCAGATTTTCGGGGGCAGGACGGGCTCTACCGCCAGGAATGGGCCTATCCTCCGGAGGAGATCGTCAGCCACAGCTTTTTCACCCAAAAGACACAGGAGTTCTACCGCTTTTACCGCCAGAAAATGCTCTGGCTGGAGGCGGAGCCCAACGCTGCTCACCGGGGGCTTGCCCGGTGGGAGCGGGAGGGGAAGCTTCTTTCGGTCATCACCCAGAATATCGATGGCCTGCACCAGGCCGCCGGAAGCCGCAGGGTCTGGGAGCTCCACGGCTCGGTGCACCGCAACCATTGTCTTGCCTGCGGGCGGGAGTTCTCTGCCCGGTTCATCAGGGACAGCCAGGATATCCCCCGCTGCCCCTGCGGCGGCATTGTCAAGCCAGATGTGGTCCTGTACGAGGAGGGGCTGGACAGCGCCATCCTCCAGGGGGCGGCCTCGGACATCGCCCGGGCGGGGCTGCTTATCATCGGGGGCACCAGCCTGGGTGTCTACCCGGCGGCCGGGCTTATTGACTACTACCGGGGGAAGGAGCTGGTGGTCATCAACCGCAGCCCCACCCCCAGGGACGCCCAGGCCACCCTTCTAATCACCGCCCCCATCGGGGAGGTTTTTCAGGCACTGGCCGGGAACAAGGAGGTACAGTCATGAAATGGACGACCTTTTTCCTGGGTCTCGCCGCCCTGCTTCTGGCCGGGTGCGCCGCCGGCCAGAAGGACCACACCGGAGAGGTTCGGGAATACATCCAGCAGAACCTGCCGGAAAGCTACACTGCCTCCAGCCTGTTTGCCCTGGAGGTCCGGGAGGAGGATGGAGTTTGCTCCACCAGGATCACCCTGGACATGGCCGCTGATGGCTCCGATTACACCAGCTTCGGGGAGGACGATTTTATGATGCTGGCGGAGCTGGAGGCCGGGTATCTTTTAGAAAACGCCTTGAAAGAACCCCCGGTCCCCACCGATTTTCTGCTGGAAATGCGCTTCGGGGAGGAACCCATCCTTGTGGAGCGCCGGTGGGAAGCAAGCTGGGGCACCCTGACCTATGGGGATGCGAGGATGGACATCAGCTTTGAGGATCCAAATTAGACTATAAAAAACAGGAGGAACAAAACCATGAGCTACGACATTCTGATTTTGGGGGGCGGCCCCGCCGGGCTTACCGCCGCACTCTACGCCAAGCGGGCAGGGGTCTCTGTCCTGGTCCTGGAAAAGACCATCTACGGTGGGCAGGTGATCAACACCCCCACAGTGGAAAATTACCCCGGCATCCACACCATCACCGGGGTGGACCTGGCAATGGCCCTCCATGAGCAGGTGGCAAAGCTGGGGGTGGAGGTGCGGATGGAGGAGCCCCTTTCCCTCCAGCTGGACACCGACCCCAAGGTGGTCACCACCGCCCGGGGAAGCTACGAGGCCAAAACGGTGATCATCGCCAACGGGGTAAAGCGCCGCCAGCTGGGCTGCCCCGGGGAGGAACGGCTGGCCGGGCGGGGGGTCTCCTACTGCGCCACCTGCGACGGGGCCTTTTTCCAGGGGATGGAAACCGCCATTGTGGGCGGCGGCAACACCGCCCTGGAGGACGCCCTTTTCCTGGCCAATCAGTGCTCCACCGTCCACCTGATCCACCGGCGGGATGCCTTCCGGGGAAGCGCCATTTTGGCCGAGGCAGTAGCCAAGCGGGAAAACATCGTCCTCCATTACGACACGGTGGTAGAGGAGGTCCTGGGGGAGGACAAGGTCACCGGCCTGCGCCTGAAGCAGGTGAAAACCGGGGAGACCAAGGAGCTGCCCGTGGCGGGGGTGTTTGTCGCCATCGGCCTGATGCCGGATAACGCCTTCCTTGCCGGACAGGTAGAGTTGGACAAGGCCGGTTACATCCAGGCGGGCGAGGACTGCCGCACCAGCCAGCCCGGGGTTTACGCCGCCGGAGACACCCGCACCAAAACGGTGCGCCAGATCGTCACCGCCGCCGCCGACGGAGCCGTGGCCGCCCTGGGGGCCGCAGGAGTGGCCGGGACGGTGAAATAAGAAAGGAGCCTGTACAATGAAACGCCCCATTCTGTCCCTGCTGCTGGCCCTGGCTTTGGTGCTGGTGCCTGGGTGCTCCCGGGGAGAAGCCCCGGCCCAGGGGGAGCCACCCTTACCGGAGCAGGGGCAGGGCGGGCTGTTCCGGGACTGGTCGGGCCATGATACCGCCACCCGGCTCTTTCCGGGGGACAGCCTGCTGGGCTGGACCCTCACCGACATTGTGGAGGTCCCGGACATCCCCATAGCGGGCCAGGAGGGCCAGCTGGAGAATCTCCGGGCGGTCTTCCAGGGGGAGGTCCGGGTCCGGGGGCTGCTGATCCAGGACAGCGGGCGGGGCTGGTACCGCCAGACGGTGCGCTTCCTCCCTGGGGAGGACCAGCCCCTGCCCCGGTGGGCCTATTGCGGCCCCGGCGCGGCTCTCTCCCTGCTCCCCGCCCAGGTGATCCCGGAGCAGACAAAGGACGGGTACTACAACATTCGGGACCTTCGCCCCATGGAGTACTTCCAGGCGGCGGAGGAAGCCCTGGGCCTTGCCCCGGACAACCGCTATATGGACTGCGAGCTGCTCCTGACCCGGTGGGAGGTGGGGCTGACCGAGGAGCCTGGGGTGCTGACATCGGTTGCCTTCGCCACAGAGGTGATCCCCCTCCGCCAGGAGAAGGAGGGCGGGGTATTCACCCGTCCCGATGGGCTGCCCGCCTTCCTCCGTGAGGGAGAAGCCCTTGGAGGCTGGACGCTGGAGGAGCTGGTTCTTTCCCAGGATGGAACCGAAGAACGGGCCCTTTTCACCGGGGAAGCCACCCTGGCGGGAGGTCTTTACTTCCGCCGGACCCAGGGGGAAAAGACAAAGGTTATTCTAGGTGTCCAGGCCAAGGGACGAGGGAACCTTCCGGAGTGGTACGAATGTCCCTACTACTGGCTGGAGCTGCTCCCTGACCGGGAGACCATGCCGGAGGACACCAGGACCTACAACCGTGAGCTGGAGGAATTCTTCGGCACTGCCAGACAGAGGGCAGACCGGGAGTATCTGTATACCCTCACCGCCGCCAGGCTGGAGGCAAGGAGACATTCCCGGGGCGATTCATCTGCCTCCGACGGGACCCTGTACCTTTCCCGGGTGGAGGTAACCGATCAGGACCCCACCATGGGGGTGTTTACCAACTGCTGCAAAACCGTGGAACCCCAGGTGGTTCGGATGGGGGAGCAGTTTTTAGGCTGGACCCTGACCAACGTCACTGGCAGGCTGCACCCCACCCAATGGCAGGGCATAACCTATGACGGCGTTTCGGCAATATTTGAAGGGGAGCTGACCCTCCGGGGGCGGATGACCTATGTGGACAGCGATTATCCGGCGCCCTTCTTTGCCTTTTTCCCGGAGGATGCATCCCGGCTACCCATGTGGGAGGATGGCGGCTCCTGGATCTTCCCCTACCCGGACTGGGAATGGCCGGGAAATGAGGAATATCAGAACCAGCTGGGCCTTTCCCAGGTTGGGGACAGCTACCTGTGTGAGGTCACCATTACCCGTTTTGAATGTGTCCGGGATGGCAAGGGCCTTCTTCACAACAACGCCTATCTTCAGACCCTACCCAGGCGCTTCGCGCCTTAACACTGTGCGAATACTTAGTGGGTGCCTGGAGTCCTAATGAGCACAAGGCGAAGCGATTCCCCGGCCTTTTACAGGCTGGATGGGAGCGGCTCATGTCAGCCCAAGTCTCCAGGCACAGCCTTTCGCCCTGCACCCAGCTATCCTGCAAATACACCCCAGTGGGGTGTTTTGCAACAACAGCCCACCTCGAATGGACCGGCCCATAAGGCCGGTCCATTCGACCCTCTAAAGGCCGCCCCCAGGCGGCCCCCAAAGACCCGCCACACAATAAACAAAACCGCAGAACAAAAACAGGGCGGCCCCTCCCCACCTACGGAGGGCCCGCCCTGCCCGCTATCTGGTGTCCATCTGCCGGATCGTTCCCGCCAGACGTGCCCTCTCCCCCCGGCGGTTCCGCCGGTAGTGGTGCATCAGGTACCGGGTGTCCACAAGGATCCCCTGGATCCGCTCGTAGGGACACAGACCGGACCTCCAGCTGGCGGCGGCCTCCCCGATGATCTTGTACACCTGGGGGGAATCTCCGGAGTCCCAGGGCATCAGAAAGGCGTTGTAAACCGGGACCTCCCCGCCGTACCGCCGCCGCAGGTCCTCCCGGGAGGCAAGCTGTTCCCCGTAGATGATCTGCTTGCCAATGGAGGAGGAGCCGGGAAGATGGAAGGGGTCCCCGGTGACCCCATAGCGATAGTATTTGGCGTCCAGAACATAAACCCCGCTGTCCAGGAGCATAATGGTGTCCGGCTCCAGGGGGCGGTTGCTCCAGGCGGCACTCCCCAGACGCCAGTGGGTGGTGGGGAAATACCGCACCTTGTCCCGGATGCCAAACAGCTGGTCCACAAGCCACTCCCAGACATACTCGAAGGCGCCGGTCCCAAACAGAAACTCTTTTTTGCCCTCCTCTCCCCCCAGGTAGGCCAGCAGGGCGGACATGGCGGAAAAGAGGCGCTTTTCCCGGTCGTTGTTGGTCCGGGCCAGCTTGTCCCCCACCACCGAGAGAAACCGCAGGACCTCCAGCTCCCCCTCCGGCTTGGGGGGCATCCCAGGGGTGAACAGCCACCCCAGCCGCCGGAAGCTTTCGTAAACACAGTGCCGGTGGATCTGGGTGAGCAGCCCCCTTTCGTTGGGGGAGGATACCCGCACCGTGTACCGGGTGTAAACCGGGGACCCATCCGGCTGGAAAAGGGGTAGCTCCCTGCGGATGGTCCTGCCCCAGTCGATGCTCCCCCGCCCCCCGGCCCGGTAGACAGCCTCCCGCTCGGTGTACCAGCTGCCCCGGCGCAGGTAGTCGCTGATCAGCTCCAGGCAGGCAGCGGCGGGAAAGGCGGCGAACTGGGGCAGCTGCTCCCCCATTCCGGCCAGGGCATTGGGGCTGCGGAGAAACTCCTCCAGCACCGACATCAGCTGGAGAACATCCCGCCGGAGCCCCTCCTCGGAGGCGGACAGACGGTAGCCCAGGGGAAAGCAGACGGTCACCCCTTTGGGGGTCTCCCGTACCCCTACAAAGCGGTCCCCCTCGGTGTTGGTGCAGACCCGGCACCTTTCCCGCAGGATGATATCCGGCTCCATCCCATCACCTGCCCTGTCCCGGCGCCGCGGCATCCCGGGCGGCGGCAAGCATGGCCCTCCGGAGATCCTCCTGGAAAACATCCAGCCGCCGGTTTCCCCTGGCAGTGGTAAAAGCCCGGAGAAGGGCCTCCAGGCTGGTGCAGCGTTCCAGGTCAAAGGCGCTCTCCCGGGAGAACCGGAAGGCGTCGTCCCAAAGGTATTTCAGCACCTTTTCGGGGAATCGGCGGTTGCTCCGCCTGGCCGCGGCCCGCTTTTTGGCATCCGCGCCGGGGTCATCCTCCGCCGGGTCAAAGTGCAGATAGGCCCCGGCCACAAAGTAGGCCCCCAGCTGCTTGTCCTCGGCGGAGTTCATCCGGAGACCCCGGTCCACAATCTCCCGGTTGACCGCCTGGCAGAAGGCCTGCCAGGTGACGCCGGTGTCCAGGATCCTGCTGGCAGCGTAGGGGTGGCCCTCAAAGGAATTCTCCACCAGGCGAAGCTCCCACCGGCGCTGGAAGGCGGTGTCCAGGGGGAAGGCGTTCTGGTCCGAGGTGTTCATTGTCCCCAGAATGGTCAGGTTGGAGGGGATGCGCACCTTGTGCTTCGCGTCCCCGTAAACAAAGCTGGCCACCGCCCCGTTGGTGATGGCGTACTCGCTGGTCCCGGCGGGAAACCCATCTGCCCCCTGGGCGGTCTTTCGGTCCAGAAGCTGAAAGACCTCGCCGAAGATGGCCGGGGCGCTGCCGCGGTTCAGCTCCTCGATGATCAGGAAGTATTCCCGTTGGGGGTCCCGGTAGGCCTTCCGGAGCAGCCGGGGAAAGGGCCCCGGGGAAAAGGCGTACCGCACCTGTCCCTCCGGGGTGATGTCGGGCAGGATCTGTCCCACAAAGTCCGAATAGGTGTAGTCGGGGTGAAAGACCAGGCGCTCCATCCGGTCCTCGTCTCCGCAGTACTCCTGCTGAATGATCCAGCTTTTGCCGCACCCCGGCACCCCGTACAGCAGCACATTGGTGCCCCCGGGCACCCGATCACACCGGTCAAGGTCCTCCTCCGGGGAGGGCGCCGGACCGGCCGGCTGTTCCTCCGGCACCGTCTGGCCTGCCGGAGCCGCCGGGGCTGTGTAATCCAGCAGCTCACTCAGGCGGTCCATGGTGATCTGGATATTGTCTCTATTCATCTTCCCCGTCCTCCTTTTTTCCCAGTACCGCGGCCTTGACATCCTGGTGCCGCCCGGAATCGGTCACCTGCCACCGGGTGGCCTGGGTAAGACTGATCAGACCGGCAAAGTCGAAATGCTGGGGAAGGTACTGGTGGCCCTTGGGGTTTTCCACAATGTCCACCGAGGAAAACCGCAGCTTGCCGGCCCGGTAGCGTTCCATGGCGTCGTCCAGCAGCGCCTCCCCCTGGCTGTCCCCGTCCCGCCGGACAAAGGTGTTGAGAAGGTACCACTCCCACCAGTTCAGGGTGCCGTACCGCTCCAGGGCCCGGAGGGCAGCCCCCAGGGGATGGAGCTTGGTCCCGTCGCCGTTGTGGATGCAGTAGTCCCTCATAGCATCGCAGTAGACCTCCTCGTACAGGCTTTTGATCTGGGCGGCAATCTCCTTCTTGGTCTCCGGGTCCTTCTCCAAGGCGGCAGCCTGCTGCTCCAGCACCGCCACCCGGTGGACCACCTGGCCCCTGGGGGTGATCAGCTCCTGAGCCCGCAGGGGATTGTAGGAACGGAAGGGCTTGTCGTTGAGAAAGCCGAAGCTGACACAGGCCGCCTTGAGGGTCCGGATCACCCCGGAGGACCCTGCCCCGATCTCTTTTGCCAGCCTCTCCTGAAGGGGGTGGCCCCAGGTGTCATTTCCCAAAAAGGCCGGATCCTCCAGCCGGTCCAGAATGATCCGGATCTGCCGGTGAAAATCGGGTCCCAGGTTTCTCCCTGTGTAGCGCCAGCCGCGAAGCTCCATTCTGTCCCCCTCCTTTTCCTGTGGGTCAAAGCTTTCTTAAAACCAGAACATCGTCGTAGTGGATGATGCCGCCCCGGCCCCCCCGGGGAAGGTGCAGGTACCGGTCCCGGATCACATACCGGAAGCTCAGCTCCCGGACATAGCCGTTTTGCTCCGCCATTTCCCGAAGGATCCCGGAGGTGGGTATCGTTTGCCCCCGGATGCTGCTGTCCCCGGTGATGATAACATAGCGCCCCCCTGGCCGGAGACTCTGCCGGACCGCCTCCATGTTCACCGCCATGTCCTCAAAGTAGGTCCGCACAATGCGGGACCGCCTGTCATCCACCCTGGCGATCTGCTCTGCCAAAGGCGCCAGCAGCTCCGAGCGGTCCGCGCGGGGGCATTCCGGATGGAGGGCCCCGGGGGACTCTGTGCCGATATAGGAGCCCCGGCTGCTCTGGAGCTCCCGGTAGGAGGTGAGGCCCAGCCACAGGTCCTCGAACCGCAGGCTGCGGACATAGTCGTAGGCGTTGATGTAGGGGGGGGAGGTGACCGCCAGGTCCACCGGCCGGCCGGCATCGATCTGCCGGGCGTCCCGGCTCTCCAGCAGGGTACTGGTGCAGCCGTAGGGGGAGACCTCCCGGGAAAAGCCGGTGATGGCCTCCCGGTAGAGGGCTTCCGTCTTATAAAACAGCTGGGAGGGCACGGCGGGGGTCTTGGGGTACCGGGTGGAGATGTAGGGCTTGGGGGAGACCTCCTCCGCATTGGAGCACCTGCGGAGGATCCCCGCCAGCACCACATACAGGTAGTCCCGGACCCTTTGGTTTTCCGCCGCCAGCCGGTCGATGGCCTCCTTGAAAAAGGCCAGCTCCCGGACCGAGGTCTCGCAGAACCATTTTTCCAGGTTGGGCAGATCGGGGCGCCAGGAGGCGTCAGTGCTCCCTGGGTCCAGGGCCTCCATCTGCCGGACCACCCGGTCCAGAAGGGCCAGGTCCTCCTTCCGGTAGACGGCGGTCTTGACCCGGATAAGCAGCCGGGCAAAGGGGTCGATATCCAGGGACAGGGCATTGCGGCCCAGGCGCATGGCCTCGATGGCTGTGGTCCCGGAGCCGCAGAAGGGATCCAGGACGGTGTCCCCCTGCTGGGAATAGGCCCGGATGGCAAAGCGGGGGACTGCCGGGATGTACCGGGTGGGGTATTTGTTAAACAGCCGGTTGGTGGAGGCAACGATCCGTGTTTTGTCGGGGATGATCTCGTACACCTGACCCTGGACAGGGTTCAGGGGGAAATCGTCCAGCCGGATGACATCCATAAGCAACTCCTTATTTCTCCAGCTTCACAATGCTTTCCCGGAGGTACCGGCGCAGGTGCTGGGTCTTTTGGTACTGCTGGGAGCTGGTGATGATCAGGCGCTGGACCTCGATCTCCCGCACCCGGAAGCCCAGGCGCTCCGCGATCTCCGCCAGAAAAGCATCGGTGGGTACCACAATGCCGGCGTAGGCCGAGTTGCTCACCACAATGGCGCAGCGGCCCCCCTCCCTCAGGGCGCCGTAAACCTGGCGCAGGACCTCCTCCATGTCGGCAAAATAGCCAGAGAGCATGTCCGGGATGCGCTTTGTCCACAGCGGCTGCTGCCGCAGAAGGGGGAGCAGCTCGTTGTGGAGGGGGGGGAGGCGAAAGCCGGTGTACCGCTCCGGCCAGGTGGCGTGACAGTGGGAGCGCAGGGAGCGCATCCGGATGGCCTTTTGGTCACCGGCGGAGGCCACAAAGCCTCCGAACCAAAGCTCCAGGTAGTAGATCTTTGTATAGTCGAAGCAGTTGGCATAGGGGGGGGAAAACAGCACCAGATCGACGCTGTCCCGGGGGAGGCGCTCCTTCAGGGTGGTGGCGCTGTCGTTGTAAAGCTCCGGGAGGGGCCCCTCCTCCGGGGAGTAGTCCTCCAGCATAGAGGCCGCCTTGCGCCGGACCAGCTCCAGGGCAAAGGAGAAAGCGCCCCCCTCCTCATAGGCGGGGGGATGAAGCTTTTTCTTCAGCCCGTTTCCCGCCTTGCGGTACAGGGAGCAGTCCTCCAGGGTGCAGAGCCAGGCGAAGTAGAGAAGCTCCCTTGCCCTCCCCTCCGGCAGGCTGTTCAGGTGGGCCCGGAGGTTCAGCTGCACCGTCAGCATCTCCGGGGCAAAGATCCGCCGGAGGTACTCGTTTTCCGGCAGGGGCCGGGGGGCAACAGGGTCCACCTCCCCCAATCCGGCCAGCAGCCCCTGAAATTCCTCCATGTCCCCCGGGGTATAACCGGCGGTCTTGACCCGGGTGATAAAGGCCGCAAAGGGGTTCACCTCAAAGCCATAGGAGCGCATCCCCCTGGCCTTAGCCACCGCCAATGTGGTCCCCGCCCCGCAAAAGGGGTCGCAGACCACGCTGTCCCGGTCCAGGCGGCACTCGTCCAGGAGTCGCTCCACCAGCACCGGGGAAAAGCCCTCCTTGTAGTGGAACCAGCGGTGCCGGGCAAAGCCGGCGCTGTAGGTAAAGTTGCTTTCTACGTTGGTATATGTCGCGCTGTCAAGGTCGCCGTTAACGATCCGGTACCGGCTATCCAGCTGCCGGTAAAAGCCGGGCAATTCTTGAAGGTCCATGATTCAGCCCCCATCCTTTTGTTTCTGTGGCAGAGGGCTCCTATTTCACCCGGTATGCCCCGTCCCGGTCTTGGTCAAGGAGCAGCGCCCGGATCCCCGGTAGCTCCCCCAACCCCTCCAGGACACACTCCACCCGGTATCCCTCCCGGACCAGGACATTTTTCCAGGAGCCCTCCCCCTCCCCTGCCATGTCGTTTTTGGCGTGGTCCCCGGCGGTAAAGAGAAAAGGCCGCAGAACGACCCGGGACGGACGGGGGGAAAGCTCCCCCAGGCGGCAGCAGACACCGGCAAGGCCCTGGTACCCCTCTACGGTGCCCACCAGGACCCAGGGGTGCCCCAGCTCCCGGAATACCGATTCCAGGGCGGGGTAGGCAAAATCCCCCCGGTGGCCGGTGCCGTGGCCTAGGAGGACCAGGGCGGTGTCCTCCGGCAGGGGGCCCTGGCGGTCCAGCACCACCTTGGCCGCCGCTTCCAGACCGGCGGGGCTGTTCAGCAGGGGCGGGGCCAGGGTAAGCTTCTCAAAGGGGGCGGCGGCCTTCCGGCAGTCCTCCAGAAGGCGGCCGTACTCCCTCCCATCTATAACAAAGGTGGGCAGCACCATCACCTGGGTGACACCCTCTGCCGCCATCTGCCCAAGGGCGGAGGGCACATCCAGTGCCGCCATCCCCTCCCGGGCCAGCTTTCCCCGAATGATCCCACTGGTCACCGCCTCCCGAACCGGGAGATGGGGCCACCGCTCCCGAGCCTCCTGGAGCATCGCCCCATAGGTCTTTTCCCGGCTGTCCCGGTGGGAGGTGCCGAAGCTTGCAATCAAAACACCCTGCATTTAAAACTTGTTCCCCTTTCCGCCCTCTTTCCCCTGCTTGTTGCTTGCGGTGGCACACAGGGCTGCAAAATACCCGGCCTCCTTGTCAGAGGGGTCCAGCTTTTCCGCCTGGAGAAAGCAGGGCCTGGCCTCCCGGAAGCGGTCCAGCCCGAAAAGGGCCCGGCCGGTGCGGTACCACCACAGGGGATCCTGCTCCCCCTCTTTCCGAACAGCCTCCAGGACCTCCAGGGCCTCCGCGTATTCCCCCAGGTTCCCCAGGGCCCGGGCCCTGCGGCTTTGAATGTCGTAGGTCTCTCGAATCTCTTGGGGCAGGGTCCCGATCCTGTGAAGGATCGCCTTATGGTTGTTTTCCCTATGGAGGCGGTCCAGCTCCGCCAGCAGCTCCTGTTCCATTCCCGCTTCCCCCTTAGCTTTCGTGACTGATATCGCAGATCTCCCGGTCCTGGCCGAAGCGGATCGCCAGCAGCTGGTCGGTGACCGCCGGGTCCAGGGAAAAATCGAAGGTACAGTCCATCCCCCCGTCCTTTGTGGGGGCCAGAGTGATGCCCCGGGGCTCCAGGGCATCCAGGAACCGCTCTGGGGTGACCTCCTCCCGGCGCTCCACCCCCAGGGCCCCGGTGAGGGCGTCCTCGTCCATCTCCGCCATCTGGTCCCGGAGGAAGAAGGCGATCACCTGGTTGGTCTCCTGTTCCGCCTCGAACCTGGCCCGGGCCTTTTGGTACATCTCGGGGATGGCATTGAGCATTGCCGTAATGGCCTCCCACCGGTCCGGCTGGGCCAGGTCCTCCCAGATATACAGGTCCACCATCCGGGTCCTGCCCCGCAGGGGGATGGGGAGGGTCTCGAACAGCCCCTCCTTCACCGGGAAGCGAAGGACACCGAACAGAAGGGTCTCCAGCAGGGCGGTGCCCTCCCAGCCCCGGCCCTCCCAGTCGTTGCCGTTTCCCCCGGCCCGGGGCTTTGCCGGGGCGGGGGCCTTCTTCTGCTCCCAGCCGTTGGACTGGCCGCCGGTCTTTGGCTTCGCCGGGCGGGGGCCTTCCGTCCGGTACTCCCCGGTATTCAGCTTACGGACCGCCTGGGGGCGCGGCTTTTCCGCTGCCTCCGTCTTCCAGCCGTTGCCCTCGCCGGTGCCGTTGGCCCGCAGGCCCAGCCAAACCAGAAAGCTTTTGGCGTCCTGGTTTTCGGGGTTCAGCTCCATTGCCCGCAGGAAGTGTTCCCGGGCGATATCATACCGTTCCAGCTGGTAATAGGCAAAGCCCATGCGGCTCCACCAGCGGTCGTCCTTTTCCCCCGCCTCCCGGACGCCCTCCAGGACCTCCAGGGCCTGCCGGTACTTCCCCAGGTTGTTCCAGGCCCGGCCCAGCCGCCCCTGGACCTCGTATTCCTCCCGGACCTCCTCCGGGAGCCCCTGAATCTCCTGGACGATCCTTTTGTGCTGGTTTTCCTCATGCCACTGGTCCAAGCGGGCCAGAAGTTCCTGATCTAGCATTCCTCAGTCCTCCCTTTCCAGTTCCACCCGGATAAGCCTCCGGAAAAAATCAAAATCGCTGTCCAATTCCGTCTTGTCCTCCCCTTCCTCCCGGCGGAAATAGGGGGAACAAGAGAAACAGCCCATCACCGGCCATCTTTTCCGGCTGTTGTCTCATAATTGCTCTGCGGACATTATACCATGAAGCGAAGCGAAATGGTATCATCGGCCATCTTTTCCGGTTGTCCCTGAAGGGGACGAGGAAAAGGGCCTTTTAAATTTTGTATCATGGCCGCCTTGCGGACATTATACCATTGCCGGTACACAGATTCAATAGAAAGCCCCAAAGTCCCGGCGCGGCCCCCAGGCGGCTGTGCCGGTTTGCACGAAACCCCCGGAGCATCCAGCCGGTGCTCCGGGGGAGGGTGTCACTGTTCGCGAAGGATGCTTTCCTCCCGCTCTGACTGCTCCATCAGCTCCTGGTTCTTGCTGATCCGCTTCCGGAGCCATCCGCCGTGGAAGTAATAGACCAGAAAGGCCACCGAGGTGACACTCCAGGTAATGGGGTAGCTGAGGCAGACATTGCGGATATCCCGCCACAGAGGCACGGCGCACATGATCCAGGCCACCCGTAGAACGCAGATGCCGATGCAGGTGATGAACATAGGCAGAATCGAGTCCCCGGCCCCCCGCACCGCGCCGGAGATGATCTCGATGGCTACATAGGTGATATAAAAGGGGGCCAGAAGGCGGAGGACCACCATCCCCTGCTCGATCACTGCGGCGTCACTGGTGAACAGCCGGTAAATGGCCCCGCCCCCGAAGAAAACCACACCGCTGAAAAACACCGCCGTTCCTGCCGACATCCCCATACAGATCCACACGCTTTTGTGGATGCGGTCGTACCGCCCCGCCCCGAAGTTCTGGCCGGAGAAGGTGGTGATAGCCACCCCGAAGGCGCTCATGATCATCCAGAAGAAGCCATCGATCTTGCCGTAGGCGGTCCAGGCAGCTGCGGCATCGGTGCCGAAGGTGTTGATGCTGGACTGGATGATAATGTTGGAGACCGAGTACATGACGCTTTGCAGCCCTGCGGGGATGCCGATGACCACAATGCGCCGGAGCATGGGAAGGTCAAAGGCGATCCTCCGCAGGTCCAGGTGGTAGATCTGGGTGGTATGGGTCAGGGAGACCAGCACCAAACCGGCGCTGATCACCTGGGAGATCAGGGTGCCAATAGCCACCCCCAGCACCCCCAGGGGGATAAACACCACCAGGAGGATATCCAGGGCGATGTTCACCAAACAGCAAACCATCAGGAAGTAAAGGGGCCGCCTGGAATCCCCGATGGCCCGCAGGATCCCCGAGCCCATGTTGTAAATAAAATTCGCAATGATCCCCAAAAAGTAGACCCGGATGTAGGTAATGGAATGGGGCAGCACGTCCTCTGGGGTGTTCATTGCCCGAAGGGCGGCGGGAGAGATGACCCAGCCAATGATCATCAGGGCAAAGCCCCCGGCCAGGGCAAAGGCCATGGTGGTGTGTACCGCCCGCTGGGTGCGCTCCCCGTCCCTGGCCCCGTAAAGCTGGGAGATCACCACCGCCGCGCCGGAGGCGATGCCCACAAAGAGCCCCACCAAAAGGTTGATGAGGGTGCTGGTAGCTCCCCCTACAGCGGCCAGTGCCTGCTTGCCCACATACTGCCCCACAATAACCGCGTCGGCGGTGTTGTAAAGCTGCTGGAAGAAGGTCCCCAAAAGGATGGGGAAGAAAAAGGAAAGCAGCGTCTTCCAGATAACGCCGCCGGTGATGCTGTTGTCCAGCTCATAGTTTTTCGTTTGTTCCAAAGCCATCCTATGCCTCCCAAAGACATCGTTTCTTTTCTCATTCTGGAATAGGATAGCACAGTCTGGCGGCTTTGTCTATAGGGGTCAAAAGGAAATGTGCGATATGGGCCAAGAGCATGGTCCCGGGCACTGTCCAAAGGTGTTTGTACGGGGCTGCGGCTTCTTTTGCGAGGGCTGTTTGCCGGGCTTTTTCTCCACCGGATCGCCCTTGCGCCGCCTGGGTGTATCTATCCTATCCCTTTGGCGGTCTCTGATAGGCGATCCGGGGGGACCCGTCCTCCGCCAGGATGGTCCCGCAGGGGCGAAAACCGTGCTTTTCCAGCAGGTGCTGCATAATTTGGTTGTCCTGGTGGGTATCCACCTTGATATTTTCCTCAATGGTTTCACAAAAGGCCACACACCGGGCCAGCATCCCCCGGGCGGTGCCATCGCTGGCTAAGCGGTGGATGACCCCATAGGGGCCCTCTGCCAGCCATTGCCCTTCCAGCCTCTCGTAGGCCTCGTCCACCCCCACGGGAAAAGCAAATCCCCCTACCACCCGGCCCTCCTCCTCGGCCAGGTACAGGTCCCCCCGGCGGATGTCCTCCTCCAGGGTCTCCCGGGATGGGCGGTCCTCCCCCCACTGGGTGGGATTCCCGGTGCGTTTCATCAGTTCCCGGGCGGCAGCATACACCCGGAGAAGCTCCGGCAGGTCTTCCATGGCGGCTTTTCTGATCTCCATATTGTTTTCCTCCTGGTCTTTATCGATTCCGGCTGTCATTTCTGCTCTCTTTCATAGGGGGGATTCATTGTGTCTATAAAAAAGTCGGCCAGGTGGGCAAGGGCGGCCCCCAGCAAAAAAACGACCCATCCTGGGTGCCACAGGCCCCGGCAGAAGCCCAGGATCAGGTAAACCCCTGTGGCAGCCAGCATAATGGCCTTGCGGCAGGGGCTATCCTTCTCCCGTTTTGCCTTTCCCCGGGAGAGCTGTAACAGCTTCTGATACTGCTCCTCCTGAATGCCGAAGTAGACAAACAGTCCCACAGCCGCAGCGATGATCACAAAGAAGGCGATACGGTCCAGGCCGGCCTCCCTGGTCCAGGACAGCTGGTCAAAAACAAACCCCGCTGCAATAGCCAGGATGCAAAGGACCACCCCGCAGGTGATGGCAATGGGGAACCGCCGCCGGAAGGCGTCGTATTCCTCCTGGGGAAAGGGGACTGCTGGGGTGCTGTGCCGGGGCTCTCCTTCCCAGTCCGAAAGCCCCAGCTCCTGGCGGAGCTCCTCCATACTGCCAAACTCCCCGGCGACAATACCAAAGGCCTCGTTTTCATTTTTTCCCTGGACCAAAAGAGCCTCGTACCGGTCGGTCATCCCCTCCAAAATATGGACCCGGGCCTCCCGGGTCTCCGGGGTATCCGGCAAGCTCAAAAACATATTCTCCACAAAAACACCCAGCTTTTCCATACCTCGTTACACCTCTTTCGTCATTTCTGTAAACCGGTCCAGCAGGACCTTGGTTTCCCGCCACTCCTCCACCTTTTCCCGGAGGTACTCCCGCCCCGGGGCGGTGATGGTGTAGTAGGTCCTGGGGCGCCCCCGGCTTTCCTCCCCCTGGTAGGAGGCAATAAACCCCCGTTTTTCCAGCCGGGCGAAGGCGGAATAGAGGGTCGTTTCCTTCATCACATAGGCGCCTCCGCTTTGCTCCCGGATAGCTCGGGAAAGCTCGTACCCATAGGAATCTCCCCGGGCCAGCAGGCTAAGCAGGATGGTATCGCAGTACCCCCGGATCACATCACTGCCGATCATGGGATCCCCCCTTCTCAAGCTATTACACCTGACGTAGTAATTGCATTATACCACAACTACTACGACAAGTAAAGTAGTCTTGGAAAACTTTTCTGGGGCAGGGGGTTTGCAGGGGGACGGTTTCTTTTGGGGGGATCATATCATAAAAGAGAACGGATCGGGGCTTCCGTTCTCTTTAGGGGGGTATTTCTTGGGCTGTTGGGCCGCCTGGGGGCGGCCTGTAGAGGGTCGAATGGACCGGCCTTATGGGCCGGTCCATTCGAGGGGGGCTGAGATTGCAAAACACCCCACTGGGGTGT
>JAAWEO010000033.1 GCA_022794295.1 Angelakisella sp.
GTCTGCAAAGGGCAGGGGGATAAGATCGTCTGCCTGGATGAATCCGGCTCCACCATGCAGAACGGCGGGGATAACGCCGCCTGGGGCAAGGCCGTGGCCTATGCCCTGTTGGATGCTGCCGGGTTTCACCGGCGGAACTTCGCCCTCATCCACTTTTCTGACGAGGATGATTTCAGGACGGATATTTTTCGTCCCGGCCGGTACACCCCGGAGGATGTGCTTTCCTCCGCATCCACCTTCCTGAATGGCGGCACCGACTATGAAGCCCCCTTGCGAGAGGCTTTCCGGCTCATGGAAACCGGGGAGTTCCGGCAGGCGGATGTGGTGTTCATCACCGATGGGGAGTGTCGGGTATCTGAGCCCTTTATCCGGGAGCTGCAAAAGAAAAAAGCCTCTATGGGCTTCACCATCACCGGTATCCTGATGGACCAGGCCACACCGGGGATGAAGTTTACCTTGGCTCCCTTCTGCGATGAAATTTACCGGATCAGCGAGCTGGGGGGCCAGCAGGTGGCCGAGCGGCTGCTTTCCGATAGGATTTAAGGAGGTATTGATGATATGACAGCGGAAGAATTGACCACGGTTTTGTACCGGAAGATAAAAGCGGAGCAGGATACATACCGGGACTGGCTTTTGGGCCTGCCCCCGGAGGAAATTCTGGACCACGCCTATGAATACAGCGTCCGGGAGGACATTCTCATGGCGCTGGCGGAACGGGATGTTACGGTGGAGCAGGGCAGCGCCCTATTGGATTCCCCCAGCCCGCTGGCGGATATTTACCAGGAGTGGCAGAAGCTGGAAACCCGCTACATGGAAGATGTGCGGGACACCATTGAAAGCTGTGCCAACCGTCTTGTATTTCGAGATAGAGTAGGGGCAGACTAAAAACGATTTGGCTGATAACCAAAGGCAGGGAAGAAGGAGCAGAACGCTCTTTCTTTCCTGCCTTTTTCTTATTCTCCCATGCCGATGGCGATGCCGGACAGTTTAGCCTGTTTTTCTTTGGGAAGCTCCCGATACTTTAGGATCAGGTCAATTTCATCGTTTTTCAGTACATCTTCGAGAGTGATTTTATGTTCGATTTCATCTGTTCTTCCCAGGAGATAGTCTGTGGAAACCTGCAAAGCATCCGCGAGATGTACCAGTGTTTGAAACAATGGACGACTTTTCCCGGATTCATAAGCGCTGATTTTTGTTTGTCCGCAGCCTGCCAAATGTCCCAATGTGGTCTGGGACATTTTTCGCATTTCACGCATTTTTCGTAGGCGAGTTCTCAATATTTCCATAGAACTCCCCCTCTATATTTTCATTGAATCTTCTGAAACTACTCTTCGTGGCTTTCATTTCCTTTTTTCCTCCAAGTCCAGAACAGACCCAATAGTGCAGCCAGCAGAAAAACGGCCATGACAGAAAAGAATCCACGCTCACCACTTTGCACGGGAGATTCTGCGGGCGTTGCGTTCGCCGTTGGCTCATAAACCCCTGGGATTGCTTTTTCCACACCCTGTCCGGCCAGCTCAGGAGTTTCCGCCAGACCCCGCCGGGCATCGGTAATTTCCGGCGTTCCAGCAGAAGTAAGGGGAGCTTGCGCTGTGATGGGGGCATCGATCTCCCAGATGCCGCCGGTTTCAGGGTTTTGCTTGCCGGGATCTGTTATGATACCGAAATCATAGCCTGCCAGGTAGGCGAGAGGGTAGTAGATCCGCAGGGCCTCGTCCAGCGCCTTTTCGCTTGGGATCACAATATCCGCCCCGCCGCTCCAGCGGATGACAAGGGTAATGTGATCGCTCTTTTTCAATGCTTCCATCACTGTCCACGGCATTTTGTCATAGCTTCCGGCATTTGCCCTTACCGTATCGCCGGCCTTTGCCGCCTCAATTTTTTGCCGGACCCCCTGCCAGAAATCATATCCATCATCCCGGTCATAGGAACCGCTGCCGCCATCGCCGGAGGGCTGCTTTTCGATTGCCCTGTATCCTACCGCCACCGGGGAAAGACTGGTAAAACGGCATTGCAGCCCTTCCGAAACGGCGGTATAGGCCAGAGTTTCTACCGTTCCGGCATTCGGGCCTTTGGAAATCATATGCTGGACAGTAAAGGTATAGCCGGTCCCGTTAGTGCCGTCCGGGTAGGGAAGCGTGGCGGTCACGCCTCCTGCTGGAAAGTCATCCGGGTCCACATCCTTCCACACGCCGTTTTCCAAGTATTGCAGACGGATATCATAAACACAAATTTGATCACTTGCGCCACTGAGAGCTGCTGTTACCTTAGTCCGCAGCTCTTTTTCGATGGCGGGAATAGTATCGAAAGGCGTCCCTTGCAGCCCTTCGGGGACAGAGGAAAGCCCATCCTCCACCGAAAGCTGCACCTGGGAACCATCCGGCAGGGTGACATCCTCTGCCTTTACCGGGTTGACCGTAAAGGTGGCAAATGCTGTTCCAGTGTAGTTTCCTTTCCCGGTGATGGTCACGGTGTAACTCCCTGCCTCGCTTTTCTGGGGGATGTCAGCGGTGTAGTCCACGCCGAGGGTCAGCAGGGTGTTTCCCAGCTTCACATTGACGATTTCAGGGGAATGAACTGCACCGTCATAGCGGAAGGAGGCGGGCTCCAGTTCAATCATCGCATTGGTAATAGGGGCAGGAAGCACCTGGATCAGGGCCGTACCGGTAACAATGGCGTAAGTATTGTTGTCCTCCGGGGTAAAGGTCCAGGCCGCAGCATACTTTTCCTGCACGGCAGGGCGATTGTCGGGATTGCTCCAGACAAAGGTCCCCGGCACTTCTCTGTCGTTTGCCGTGTCCCGCATAACGCCGGACAGGGTGATCTCCCCGATCCGCTGGCCATAGGTGATCGACACAACGCTGAGATTGGGTGCGCCCTCCGGAAGGATCTTGTTGACGCTCCGCACATGAAGGGTGGCTGCCATATCCTCATAATTGCCGGTGTGGATCAGGATGGTAACTGTCCCGATCTCTTTGACATCCTTGCTGTCCACCTGTTGGATGGGCAGGGTCAAGGTTTGGCCGTCTATGACAGCGCCGCCGGTGTAATAGCTGCCCAAGTTGATGCTGCCCATTTCATAGGTAACTGCCGTGCTGCCAAGGCTCATCCCTGCCGGGATCTCTGGTCGCAGCGCTCCAAGACCATAAGCGTAGGTATGCGCCTGCCCGTTGGCCACTGCCAGGTCGCCGAGCCTGGGTGTCAGCGCAGGAGCTTTGAAAATGGTTACATCAGCGCTTACCGCCGCCACAGGCTGGGTCAGCGTATAGTTTTTGGCCGCTGAACCAGTAAGGGACAGGGTGGCGGGCAGAGCGACCGAGGTATATCTACCAACATCAGAGCCGCTGACGGTGCCGTTCAGGCCGGTGGTATCGACTGTGACATCATCGCCACCCACCGTTCCGTTTAGGCTCACAGCCGTGATCTGTACCCGGTTCGTACCGTCATAAGCCCTGTCTTTCGCGGTCACACCGTTTACGGTGAGAGGCTTTGGCGTCACGATGGGCTTTATGGCTTCTTCCACGGCATTGTAGCTGGCCGTATCCGCCGGGGTAAACACAGCGGTATAGCCGTTATTATCCATTGTGGGGAGAATGGTCCCATCCTTCCAGCTCCAGGTCCCGGCCACTGTTTTTTTGCTGAAGGGGTCGATCACTGTGCCGCCTTTCAGAACAGCGCCGGACAACGCTTCCCCATATGGCAGGGTTGCTGTTGGTGGAACAGAAACGGTGGGCGTCGCCCTTACAAACAGGGGAAACTCTTTCGATACGATCCCCGTATTCTCTCGAAGCTTTGCAGTCAGGGTTTGGCTGCCCGGTTCCAGTTTGCTGCTGTCGATGGTGATGGAGCTGCCAAGATTCCCCGACCCCACCGCCTCATCTTCCAGATAGACGGTGACCGGGACCGCCAGCGGGGGCTGAGAAGTGATGGTAACCTCGGTGGTTTCGCCATAGTTGCAGACCGGTCGTTCCGGTTCGATGAGCAGCTGCACCTGCTTGATCTCCACCGTCCTTGCGGCAATGTCGCCCACCCGGACCGTGTAGATGTTGCTGTCCCCATAGGGCGGAGTGATGATCCCGTCTTGCGGGTCGGTAACTGCCTCCCCTTCCAATGTGATTCCGTTGAAAATGCAAAGCGCAGCGGAAGTCCCCGTCGCGCTGATCTCGGCAGGGGATGAAACCATCAGCTTCCCCTGCACATAGATTCCGTACATTGATGTGCAGACGGAAGACACCCTTGTGTTGCCGGAAAAAGCCGCCGTATAGCTGTTTTCCCCGGATGATCTTGCAACAGCAATCCCCGCCGAATATCCGGAAGAAACATCGATTTCACTGTCAAGCACCGTAAGATCGCCGTCTCTTGTATAGATTCCCATATCTTCCGTGCATTGCAGATTCAGTTGACAGTTCTCGATTTTTATATCGCCGTCAGGGGAATAGATGCAGGCCGCACTCTTACCGGTATTTTGATTCTGATAGTTGACATTTTCCAGGATCACGCCTCGATGATAGGAAGCGATTCCGTATCTCGTCGAATTTGCTTGGATTTTCAGATTCCGAATTTCCAGAGTATCAGTGGACCTAATAACATTCTCTGAATTTTCAATCACCAGAGCAGCCGAATCCCCGACCCCCTCTATCGAGAGGCTGTCCTCATCCACAAGAGGGCCTGTGCTGTGGTGGCTCACTTTTGCCCCAAATGCGCTCCAGCCGGGCACATCAAGGGTGTTTTCTCCCGTTACCCGAATGATCGTATGGCCTTTGTTGGGGAAAGTGACAGCTCTGGGCGTATCACCGCTTGAAACGGTATTCTCTTCCAGTGTCATCTGGAAATGATCCAGCTCCAGCAGATAGCCGCTCTCCCTGTCGCCCGACCAACGGTACCCCGGCCCCTGGGCAGGGGTCTGCCCCTCGCCGTCGCCCACATTGGTAAAATCCAGCGGGGCGGTAAGGGGCCCCTCCGGAATGGGATCGGGGTCATTAGCCGCATCCAGCGCCGTTTGCAGCGTCAGGCAGCGGGTGAGATCCACCTGCGCCTGCTCCTCCTCGGTGAGTTCCCCGAACCGGGCAAGAATATCATCCAGCTGTGCACGCACCATCTCCCTGGTTTCCTCGGTGACCTCCTCGGGCAGCGCATCAATCAGCGTTTGAATCCTGCAGATCACGCAGTCAAAGGTGCAGGGGGCCCCCTCTTTATTTTCCTCTGTCGCGGTATAGCCGCAGTCTTCCGTATGGGAGGGATGATGCTCGCATAAGCCTGCGCCCAGCTCCGGCAGCTCTTCCGGCGGTGTCCCGGTATCTATGACATGGGAAGCCCCAACGCTCAGCATCTCCTCTGCCGCCAGTGCCCGGACAGGGAAAAGGTTCAGGCACACCAGCAAGGCGGCCAGCAGGCTGATAATTTTTCGATTCATGGTACATTCTCCTTTGCTCATGTTGGTGTCTACAAAATACCCAGGCTGCGCGCCGCCAGCAGGGCGTCCGCTTTGCGGGTGACATTCAGCTTTTTGTAATTTTCCTGGATGTGGTAGGAGACGGAAAAGGATTTCATCCCCAGCCGCCGGGCGATCTGGTTCAGGGACAGGCCGTCGGCTTGCAGCCGCAGGATGGTGAGGGCGGTCTCCCCAAAGTCCGCCGCCGTGGCGGCCCGCTTTTTGAGGTAGAGGGGGTAGCGGCGGGCCATCCCCTCCGTCTCGCCCAGCAGCCGCTTGAGCCAGCTTTGCTCCAGTTCTCCCCCTTCCAGCAGCCCCTTTTTCTCCCCCCGGAGCAGCGGCCAGGCCGCCGCCCCCTCCTCGCTGATGAGCCGCAGGAAGCGGTACCCCTCCGCCTCCTTCAAAACGGCGGACAGTTCCTCCCGCCAGGGCCCGCCCATCCGCTCCTTGGCCACGGCGGACAACAGCCCTGTTTCCATGCGGATGTAGGGGCGGCCGGTTTGCTCGGCATAGTAGCGCAGCTTTTCCAGCAGAGCCTGGGCGGTGAGGTATTCCCCCGCCGCCAGATAACAGCGAACCTTGGTCAGATACCGGTACCGTTCGATGGAAAAGAACTCCCGGTTTTCATCTGGAGCGTTCTCCATCCATCGCTCCACTGCGTCCATATTTCCCTCATACAGCGCCAGACGGCACCGAAGGGCCTGAATGTTGGGCAGAAGCTGGTGAGTTTTGTTCTCCCGCGCCGACTGCTCAAAGGAATCCAACAGTTCTTCTGCTGCCTGAATATCGCCTTGGAACAGCGAAAGCCGGACCCGGATGCCCACGGCGGCAAAAGCAATTTCCTGCGTCCCGCCCTGCTCGGTTTCCATCTGCGCCCGGGTCAGCAGGGTCATCACCTGGTAGGCGTCCTCTCCCTTTTCATAGCAGCTTTCCCCCAGTGCCGCCTTTACCAGCCCTTTCCCGTACCGCCCCAAAATCCGCTCCACCAGCGGGCCGATGGTCTTGGCCAGTTTTGTGTCTATGGGGCTCCAGTGGCAGAAGTCCTTGCCGCCGTTCATAGTGCTTGGCAGGTTGCTGGTCACCGAGAACTCCGGCAGGCGGATGCCTTGGTCCAGAAGCAGAGCGGGAATTCCCTGCATGATCTCAATGAGCCCCTGGCTCCCCCGGTGGGGCAGAGCGATGTCCAGGTAGCAGAGGCGGCTTTTGGCCTCCCGCCGGATCCCGCCCTTGGCCCCGGCGGCAAAGTCCTTTAATTTGCCGTACCAGTATTCGCTCTTTTCTCCGTCCATCAGCATGGAGTAGAGCATACTCATCCCCGCCATCAGGACAGGGCTGATTTCAATTTCATCTTCCCGCAAATCAAAATAGTAGCGGCGCAGCTCGTAATAGTGGCCGTTTCCCGGATTCTTTCGGGCGTTCCGAATCAGCAGGTTTTTAATATGCTCCCTCTTGCCGCACTCCTCGAACAGCCGCAACGCTGGGATGATCTCATCGTGCATCTCGTAGTAAAGGGCGGCATTGTATTTGAAATCCTTGACTCGCTCCAGCCCGTAGACCTTTGCGGCACGATTTTGCAGCGCGCGGACAAGCACCGGACGCAGGCGGTAGATCCCGTCTTTTTGGGACAGGAAGTTCCCGGCCTTCGCCGCCTGTTCCAGCAGGGAAACCACATAGGGGTTGCCGGTGATCATCTCCGCCAGCTCCAGGGTGAATTTTTCCACCACGCTCACCTGCATGAGAAATTCCAGCAAGTCGCTGTCCCAGCCGGGCAGCACAGCGTTTTCCAGATAGACGGAAAACGTTTCCCATATTTCCGCATACAGCGCGGGACCAAGAGATCTCCCTTCCTTCAGTTTCAGCGCGGTGTGGCGAACGATATAGGCGTTGCCCTCGGAAGTCTTTCTCAAATGCTGAACATCCTCGTATGTGCAGGTGATGCCGCAAGCTTTCAAATAGTCGCCAATTTCGGTCTCACCCAGTCGCAGGTCCTCCTCGGTGATCATAATAAAACCAGCTTCGGTATACTGTGACATCAGCCATGCGGGGATGGGACTGCGGCTGATGAGGATGAGCCAAAGGTCAGCGCGCTGTGCCAGGGCGATAACATTCCGTTGCGTCTCCTCATTTTTGAGCCGGTGGAGACCATCGATCACCACCGTTCTGCGAGTCTGTTTGTCTGGTTTCGGTGGGGGGACAGCCTCCCAGGGCAGTTCTTCGCAGGAAAGCCAGATGCAGCGGCGGCCGGAAAGATACTGTTGCACCAGCTCGGTTTTCCCATAGCCGGTGGCCCCATAAAGATAAACGGTCTGTGGCAAACTTTGGGCCATTTTCAGTTTGTGCAGGGCCGCTGCCGGAGCGATATAGCCTTTATCCAAATGATGCTCCCCCCTTTTTCAACGCAAAGAAGCCACCCAGACAGCAAAAACGCTTTCCGGATGGCTTACAGATAGTCTTTTTGATATGATAAAAAAGGGCGCAGTTACCCTTGCTTGCTTGCTTGCTTGCTTGCTTGCTTGCTTGCTTGCTTGCTTGCTTGAAATTATACACGCAAAGCATGAAGTTGTAATCCCCTTTCATGTAAATTTTCTGTAAATTTTAAGGCGGTATGTTTGCAAGGTAATATGTTTATTCTATCATTTCATCTTCCAATCTGTCCACTCTATAACAATATAGTTTTTTTGATTTTCAACAGTGTTTTACAAAAATTTTCTGTTGTGGTTTCCTGTGTCAAGACTAAAGTGATGTGGTAATGTTTCAGCAAAGTTTCCTGCCATCTGGATGAAAAAGTATTGGTTTATAGGAAAAGTGCAAGTGTACACCCTGCCCCAACCATGCTAAAATAGACCTGTATTTCAGGTAGGAGTGCGGGCAGGCCCTTGTGCCGCCCAAGGTAGGAGAGAAAGACCCCAGGGGCCAGTGCGCCCCACCGTAATCCGTCCAACACAAAAACCGAAATACGACCAGACAGAAAGACCATAGCCAACCCGAAAGGGCCCGGCTGTGGTCTTTTTTTGTCCCAAAAACAAAGAAGGAGGCAAAAAAACATGAGTGACAACCTGGATTTCATGGCGATTTTCGGAGGAGAGGGCAGCCTGGACCTTGGCAGCGGCGGGGAGGACTTTGACGCCCTGTTCGCAGAAAAGGAACCGGCCACCCAGCCCCCGGAAGAAAAAGCCCCGAAAACCACCGCAGAAACCACCCAACCGGAAGAAGCTCCTGCCGAAGCGCCGGAGTCGGAAGAAAAGAAGGAGGATGCCAATGCGCCAGAAGAAAAAGCTCCCGAAGCCCCGACCCAACCGGCAGCTGCCCCGGAAAAGAAGCCTGCGGCTCCCAAAGCGGCAGTCAAGCTGCCTGCTGCGCCCGCAAATCCCTTTGAGGCAGCCATGCGCCAGGTGGAGGAAAAAATCACCGAGGACCTGGCCGGAGAACTGCTCCAGAAACCGCCGGTATTCCAGTTCGGCGGCGTGACGGAGGAGATCACCGACCCGAAAAAGACCTTTGAGCAGCTCCGCAAGGAGAAGGAGGAGGACTTTCCCGAACTGGAGGACGGCAAGCGCGTTTCCTGGACGATGGAGTATGGGAAGATCTCCAAAACCATCCCCAAGCCCAAGGATTCCGTTATCCACGCCATGAAGGCGGAGATAGAAAAGTCCGAGGGTTTCCGAGATATGCTGAAAAAGGCAAAAGATCGGGACTTCACCTGCAAGGTGCGCCCCCACATCGCCGCCCAGTCCAAGGGCATCGCCTCCTACAAGGGACTATTTTCCTCCCTGGAGGAGATGGAGAAAGCCCCCAAGGTCATTAACTTTGTCCCGGCCAGGGACGGCCATGTGTATGAGATCCGCTGTCTGGAATCCGGCCGGTTCATCACCAAGGCCCGGAACATTCCGGAACTGAGCGAAATTCAGGAAGGCTTTACTTCCAACCTCCCCCTCATCCCCTTTGAACTGGTGCAGCAGGTCATCGGATTCTTCCGCTCCTGTATGCGGGACGGGGCCGAGACTGAGGCTCTGGTCCGGGTCTACTGGAACCGGCTGGAGGAGCGGTTTCTGCTGGACATTCCCCACCAGAAGGTGAGCAAGGCCCGCATCTTTGCGGACATTCCCATCGACCCGGGGAAGGAGGACGGTCTGCTCCATTACGCCGACATCCATTCCCACAACTCCATGGCAGCCCAGTTTTCCGATATTGACGATGCCGACGAAAGGGCCAACCGCCTGTATCTTGTCATGGGCAGGCTGAACCAGTATTTCCCGGAGGTATCCGCCCGGATCTGCAACGGCGGGACCTTCCTGCCTGTCCACCCCGGCAATGTGCTGGAGGGGGTGCCCAAGGCGTTCCCTGATTGGTGGTCTAATCGAGTACAGCTGCTGGAGGATTCCTTCCCCATTTTTGCCGCCGAAGAGGACAGAGGATACACAGAGCTTGCCCAGACCTCGCAAGAATCTAAGACGCGGGAACAAACCTTGGCAAGGATAACAGCTAAGGGCGCGAAGTGGCACCAGGCCCCTGCCTGGTGGAAAGGGGCGATGGCGGCGTGAGATTTGCCCAAAACCGTCCGGTCAAAATCGTTATGCTGGGCGCAGGCGGCACCGGCGGGCATATCGCCCCCCACCTCTACCGGCTGCTCTATGCGCTGGGACAGCGGGAATGCCGCTTTCTCATCGTGGACGGCGACCTGGTGGAGAAAAAGAACCTGGTCCGCCAGAACTTCATCGAGGCGGATCTGGGAGAGAACAAGGCACGGGTGTTGGCCGAGCGGTATTCCTCCGTCTTTGGCCTGGAAACCGAGTACATCCCCTCGTATATCGAGTGCGAGGAGGAGCTGAAAAAGCTGATGACGCCCCGTGTCTGGGAAACCGGCCGGTATTATTCGGCAGGGAAATGGCACAACAAAACCCTCACCGAGCTGGTCATCCTCATCGGGGCGGTGGATAACAACAAGTCCCGGAGCCTCTGCCATCGGGTGTTCTATCAGATGAAGGATCTGGTGTACATCGACAGCGGCAACGGGGAGTATACCGGCCAGGTGGTGTGCGGCGTCCGCAGCGGCGGGCGCACTTACTACAAGCCGGTTGGGGTGCTGTACCCCGAAATCTTAGACGGGACCGACAAATTCCCCACCCAGCTTTCCTGTGCCGAGGCTTCGGTCTCGGCGCCCCAGGCTATCACCGCCAACATCACGGCGGCCTGCGCGGTGGTGGATCTGGTCTACAACATCCTGGTTCGGGGAGAAACCAATGTCCAAGCGGTTTCCTTCTCCACCACCAGCGTCAATATGCGCCCAACGATGATCCGAAAATCGTAGATTTTCGATGGGACGGGGCGGTGCGTAGCGACGCCAGCACGCGCAGCGTGCGTATTTTCGATTTATCGAAAATGAGTACCAAAGAAAAAAGGAGAAAAGCAGCATGAAAGCAATCACCATCGAAAAGGGGAAGGTGGCCTTTTACAGCAGCCTTTCCGCGGACACCCTCATTGTCAACGGCGTTCTGAAGGTAAACGGGACCCTCAAGGTCCGGCGGCTTCTGGGCAGGGGCATCGTAGACGCCCGCCGCCTGGAGGCGGAATCGGTCAATCTCCGCACCGGCTTTATCCGGGAAGTAGAGATCGGCGGCGGTGCCTTTGGGGAGCTGTACGCCACCACCTGCAAGGCCAGAGGAACTCTCTGCGCCAAAAACTTTATCCAGGCGCTGGAGGTTTCAGCCAGGCGGCTGGTGGTGAACCGCTCCAATATCGGCAGCTGCACCGCCCTGGAGGTGGTGAGCCTGCGCCGGTATCTCCCCAATAAGCTGCTGTCCGGCCTGAAAAAGCTGTTGACCGCCCCTTTCCGCAGGCTGATGAAGCCGAAGAAAAAGGCGGTCAAAAAGCCGGCGCTTGCCTTGCCCAAGGAGCCCGCGCCAAAGCCGGAACCGGATAGCGAGCTGGTATCCGCCATTCTGGATATTCTGCGGGAAAAGGGCTACACCGTTTCCCGTATCCGGGAGACGGAATCCCAGGCTGTTCAGGAACTGGCGGCATAAAACAAACACACCCTGTTTGGGATAAAAATGGAGGGGCCGGGTCATGTGATTCTGCCCCTCCGGCTTTACAGGAAGGAGTTTTCCCTTATGGAAGAAAAACAGCTATACGCCATAGACCGGCTGGAACAGGCCAAGCGGATCATCCTGCTGGCAAAGGAGGAAATGCCCGCCGCCAGGAAAAGGATCGAGAAACAGCTGAAAAAGGACCCCAACGAGGCCAAGGACTGGTACCAGACGCTGCGGGCCTATCAGGCCCGCCTGCTGGCCGCTTTGGAGGACTGCCGCCTCTCCCTGCTGGAGATGGAGCTGCCCGACCTGGCGGCCGCGGCCCTCAGCCTGGGGCGGGCGGTGGCAAAGTTCCAGTTTTCCACCCCGGACTATTCCCGGCTCTGTGATACCCTGGAGGCTTTCGTCAAAGGAATGCCGGACACGGAGGACAAAACCGCCAGCGCCGCTATCATCGGGCGATTGATGAACCATGTGAAGATGGGCTTTTACCCCACCGACCCGGACCATGTAAAGCTCATCACCAAGGGGATCGAATTTCCCGACGGTGTGACCACCAATCTGCTGGACCCCTGCTGCGGGGACGGCATCGCCCTGCGCCTCATGGCCACCGGCAACAACTGCTACGCCTACGGGGTAGAGCTGGACGAACGCCGGGCGGAGGAGGCCCAGACCAGGCTTCACCGGGTGGTCATCGGCAGCTATTTCAGCGCACGGATCAGCCACGAGGCGTTCCATCTCCTGTTTCTCAACCCGCCGTATCTTTCGGTGCTGGGGGAAAACGGCCACACCGGCCGGGATGAAAAGCGGTTCTTGGTAAACAGTCTTTCCCATCTCATGGTGGGCGGCCTGCTGGTCTACATCATCCCCTATTACCGCCTCACCGCCGACATTGCCCGCATCCTCTGCGACAACTTTGAGCGGCTCTCGGTGTACAAATTCTGCGGCAAGGAGTTCCAGCGGTTCCGCCAGGTGGCGGTGCTGGGCATCCGCAAGCCGCGGGGAGATGGCTCCAGGGAGGTCCCCGGCCTGCTCCGGCAGGTGCAGGACGCGGACAAGATACTGGAACTGACAGAACTGCCGGAGAAAAGCTACCCGCTGCCTGCCCATCCGGAGAAGATCCCCATCTTCAAGGGGGCGGTGTTCAATGTTCCGGAGCTGGCCCGGCAGCTTGCCGCCTCGGACAGCTTCAAAAAGCTGTGGGAGCAAAGCCCCCTGGACAGCAAAGAGAAACGCCCGCCCCTTCCCCTTACAGTGGGGCAGGTGGGGCTCATCGGCGGCTCCGGCCTCATCAACGGCCTGATGCCCTGCGACAGCCCCCATATCATCAAGGGGCGGATCGTCAAGGAGCAGCTCACCGATTCCCGTGTCACCAGGGTGGATGAACGAACCGGGGCGCCTCTGGTTACGGAAATGACCGAGACACAAACCAACAAGATGGTGTTCCATCTGCTGACCGCCGACGGCTTCAAGGCGCTGGCTTAAAAAGGAGAGAGATGTCATGTATGAGTTAAACAGCAAAACCTTCCGGCAGCTGCTGGAAGGTGTCTCCGAGGATACCGCGGAAAACGAGTTTGCGGAGGCAGACCCCTATCTGATGGAAAAGGTCTGCACCCCCATCCTGAACCGGCAGCCGCTGATCCCCAATCAGATCGACTACTCCCAGTTCACCCTGGAGGACCTGTACGACCTGCTGGACGAAGCCCAGGATTTCTGTGACCGTCGTTTCTGCCTGTGGGAGCTGAACCGGGGCCTGTGCGGCCATCCGGTTTCCCAAAGCCTCCGGCGGGCCTTCTGCTGAAGGGGGCTGCGGGATGGACAGGTACGAATACGAGTATTTTGAAATGAGCCTCATCCCCATCATGGTGGGTAAGGTCCTCAGTGATGTTGGCCGGGAGAAGGATTACCTGGAAAGGATCGGGGCATCGCCAATCGAAGCGGAGGATTATTTCTCCTACATCATCGAAGGGCTGACTACCGTCTGTGATTTCTGGGAAGGCAGGGAGGTAGGCCCGTATATGGACTACTGCTGGTTTTTCAGTGACCAGAGCATGATGGATTTCTACCGTCTGTGCCGTGACTGGTCCAGACAGCGGGGAATAGGGCTGAAAGACAATCCGTATATGCGCCATGCGGAGCAGGAGCTGGAAGAACAGCTGGACAGCATCCATTCCTGCTACTATGTTTACCGTTACAGCACCAAGGTCAACCACCGGTGGGCCAGCGGCATCACCCTGTATCTGAGTCCGGAGTTTAACCAGGAATTTTCCTTGTTAAAAGCCCTGGCCAATATCTTTGACTATTACCGGTACATGGGGGATGAGCTGCGGTATGAGATTTGGAAGTACGACCGGGAGCAGAAAGCGAAGATCCTCTACCTGCCGCTGCCAAAACCGGAAATCTGGAAGGAGGCCGCCTGATGGACGCCGAACAAGAACTGATTTTACACATCGACCCAGGCTCTGCCACCATTAAGCTGGAGAGCCGCTCCCCGGAGGGGAGCATCATCACCAAGCGCATCGGGTATAACGCCCTGGTGGAGTGCATCAAAGGAAGTTTGCAGCGGGAAATGGTCCAAAGCGGACTGCTGCCCACAGGCTGTATCTCCTTTGACGCCGGAAATGACGGCTGGCGGTATGTGGCCATCGAACACCCGGCGCGGTATGCCAACATCACCTACGGAAACACCGTGTACCCCCATTTCCCCCTGCCAAGGCTGGTATTCCGCTTTGGCCTGCATATGGGGCTGCGGGTGCAAAACTGCCAGATGGGCGTGGTGGCGGAAGGCCGGCTGACGCCGGATACCCCCATGTTCCACTACCCCTTTTCCAATGTCAGCGGCTTTCATCTGTGTACCGGCGGGAATATCCTGCCGGAGTGCAAAAGCCTGCATACCCTGTCCTCGCTGCCCTACCTGATTCTGGAGATGCCCAACAACGATGACCACTTTACTTCACGCAACAACCGGCTGAAGCTGGGACACCGGGACCTTCTGGAATATATGAAGGACAAGGACCCGGATCACTACTACGAAAAAGTCCTCATCCCCAGCGGACGGACTTTGAAGGATTTTCTGAGATGATCCGAAAATCCAATCACAATTCCTTAAAATGGATTTTCGATCAGACGAGGCGGCGCGAAGCGACGCCAGCACGCGCAGCGTGCGTATTTTCGATTTATCGAAAATGAGTATGAAAGGAGTTTCCCCATGAACGAGCAGGAACTGACCAAACGACTCACCGCCCCCTTTGAAGCGCAGGATGTGGAATGGCGCATCCAGCAGACCACCCAGGACAAAAGCCGGGGGCTGGCGGTGGC
>JAAWEO010000034.1 GCA_022794295.1 Angelakisella sp.
TAGGCCCGCTTGTCGATGGTCCCCGGATGGAACAAAAAGTGGTGGGTGGGGATGGAGAACAGGGGTTTGGTCATCTCCGCCACGCCGGGGAGCAGGAAGTCCTCGATGTTCTGGCTGCTGAGGACGATCATGCTGCCGCGCTTGCGGACACGCTTCATGGCGTTGCGGATGTAACTAACCGCCACCGGGTTGGAGAGGAAAACATGGAGTTCCTCAAACACCCCTGCCGTGTTTCCGCCGGAGATCAGGGCGTGGCTGATATAGGACAGGACATTGAAAAGCATGGCGTCCCAAAAATCCATCCTCTGCCCCGTAGCTTATCGGATGACCTTGTAATAGGCCGCTGCCCGTTTCACATCCTATAGGCTAGCCCGGTCCATGAGGACCCAGGTCAACTCCTCCGCCTCTGGGGGCGGGAATGTCTGCCGAATCTGGGAGAACAGAGCCCCGCGCTCTACGGGCCGGGTGGTGACCGCCTAGTATTCGCTTTTCACCAGCAGGAACTCGGCTGCGGCTGTGGCCGGGTCGCATAGGTGAGAAGACATGGCCCCCAGCTTTTGGGGATTGAGCCCGTAGGCAAACCGCTCCTCCATCGTCTGGACAGCGCTCAGTCCCTCCGCCTGCTTATAGGGCCGGATGTAGGTCGTGGCCGTGGTAGCACCTCCTCTCGCCATGAAAAAAGACAGCAGACAAAGTGCCCGCTGTCTTTTACAAATAACAATTATTTCTCCGATTGTTTCCCATATCGGTTCATCCAATACTGCAACGATTTTAGTGTTTTGGTATGAAAGTACGGCTTTAGTTTTGAAATTATATCGCCATCCTCCAATACTAATGTTTCTAAAAATGAAACCTCAACAACATTAGGAATACAAATATTATCCGTAGACAACAACATTTCTTCCAGTAAATCCGAAAGTTTTTTTAATTTTTCAGTCTGATTGTTTTCTGCCCATTCCATCACCTGAGGAAAAAGTATCATATCAAAAACGAGGTGTGCAGAGAAATTATAGTAAATCTCTTTATTTATCTCATCCTCTAACTCGGGAAAAATGTCAATTAGATGGTCGATGATTTCATCAGCCCATTCAGCAGGTGGTATATAGTCCACTTGAACACTTCCCCCATAAAGTATTGCCTCATCAAAAGTTTTCTTAATCAATTAAAGTATACCATATTCCTGCCCAACAGTCCACTCAACCTTTGGGACAAAATGATATGCCCCCTGTCATCTGGGGGCTTCCTGCTGAACTTCCCGCTCCATTTTCGGGCCGGAGAAAGGACGGGAAAGAATCGCTTCGATCTCGTTTCGGGGAGCAAAATGGCAGCGGTTTCTTTGGATGAATTCGTCTCCGTAGTAGAGCAGCACCCCGCAGGCCTCTCCTGCGATCTTGCAATGCTCCAGGTCATTACCAAAGATTTTCATCGCCCCCAAGAGGATTTTTTGATCACGCGCCCCGAAGTCTCCTTGGATAAAATAGTCCAGATAGACATCCGAACCAACGAGGCAGGGAGTGACACGCAAATTGAAGCGGAGATGCTCGATCTTTTTAGCGCGATGCTCGGATGGCAGCATACTGTTGTCGACTTCATCGAAGCGTTCCAGATCACCGCTTTCTCTGGCCAATGCAACGATCTTTTCAAATAGCTCTTCATTGGTGAATCGAAGCTGATCGATCTCGTTTTCCAGCCAGTATTGATACGCCTTGGAAGGCGAGAACCGCCTGGGGATATGATCTGCCGCCTCCTGGATCATCTCCTCCCAGCTGCGGATATGAGGATCTGCACTCAGGCTTTCCATCAGCTTCTCCCGGCCTTGTTTGCCCAGCCGTTCCAGGGTCCGGGCAAAAGTGATACACTGCCTCAGATCAGCGGGCGTGGTGCGAAGCTGTTCTTTCAAAGCCGTGTCCAGCTTTTCGATTCCGGTGTCAAAACTGTATTCTACCAAGGCGTCGGAGATGATATAAGGGATACCGTCCGTGAGCAGGGAGCCCAGAGCGCAGGGCAGAGAGATAGTGCGGGTATAATGACCTCCTTGCGGGGTTAGTTTGATGTCAAACATACAATTCCTCCTTAACAAAAACAGGGCCCCGCAGTTTTCCGCAAGGCCCAAGGTTTCCTGTTTTTACGCGTTTTCTTCCGTTCCTCCTTCCTCCGTTTCATCCTCCGGGCTTTCCTGCCGGTTTTCCCATTCGGCCAGGGCATCCTCCACCAGCCCGATAACGAACTCCTTCTCACTCAGACCAGGGTGGGCGGCGAGGTACGCCTTGATCCGCTGGAAAAACTCCTCCGGCACCTGGAATGCCATGGTCCTGCCTTTTTCGCTCATCGTATTCTTGCTCCTTCCTTCAAAATGCTCTCTCAGCACCTGCTCCACATACTCGCTCAGGGTCTGCCCCAACCGCTCCTGCTCCGTACGGACCTTCTGGTGCAGCTCCATCGTGATAGGGGCGCATAGGTTCTTTTTCTCTGCCATTCTTTCGGCCTCCTTTCTGCCTGCGGCAAAGCAAGTATATCGAAATAGTCGGGGGAAAGCTATCACCAGAAGCAACAAGGTTTTGGAGCAGAACGAAGCAAAAGCAACAGTTTTCGGGGCAGCAAAAAAGGAAACGGTCTGATCCGTTTCCTCTGATCCTTCTTAATATCTCCCAGAGGGCTTTACATTCACATCCGGTTTTACTCTGCCGCTGATCTCTCCGTGGTCCGCTTCGTACTTCTGGATGCACTCCCGTACCAGCACCAGGATCTGACTGTTGAGAGAGCGACCCTCGTATTCCGCCACATACCCCAGTTTTTCCAGCATCTCTTCCTCGATCCGGATCGATACACTTTTTACGGCCACTGAACCACCTCCCATAACAGATATATAGTGCATCTGTAATATTTGCCACAGAGGGAAAGAAAAGACCCTGTGGTTTTCCCACAAAGTCCGATTCTAGTTTTTATATTCTGCAATATCTTCCAGCTGACATGATAAAGCGGCGCATAACTTATCTAAGGTTTTTGTTTCTATATTTTCATTTGCACGAAGCCTGCGGATCGTTTTACTGTCAATTCCGCACCGTTCCCTCAGCTGATATGTTGATACGCCCCGTTTTTTCATTGTTACCCACAGCCGGTCAAATGTTATCATAAAGACCCCCCTCTTGACATCAATTAGTATGGGGGTTATAATCTGTTTTATTAAGGGGATATAACCCCCATGTCCCAAATGGGCGATAACATCAACCTTCTGTTCTGTCTGTAACATATTCCGCAATATCTTCTAAGCGGCATGACAACGCTACGCACAATTTGTCCAGTGTTTTTGTTTCCACATTCTGATTGGCACGAAGCCGCCGGATCGTTTTGCTGTCCAGATCGCATTTTTCTCTCAGTTGATAAGTGGAAACACCCCGTTCCTCCATTGTAGACCATAGCTTATCAAATAGGATCATGATGCTACCTCCATACTTCATGAGAATAGTATGGGGGTTATAATCCGCCCTATTAAGGGGATATAATCCCCATATCGGTATTGCTTGAATAAGAATACCTTGGCGGGAGATGGAGGCAACGATAAGGAAGTCTCCTACTTCACCGCCGCCGCAAGGTTTCGGGACAGTCCCACCACTGTTTGGGTAGCATACACCGCCGACATGACATTGGCTCTGGTGCTGGTATCCATCCCGAACTGCTGGGCCACCCTCGGTATTTCGGTGGCAGAGAGCATGAGCCCGCATCCCAGCAGCATATTGGTGTTCCAGACCATGAGTCCTGAAGGATGGTGGTCTGCAAAAAGGCGGTAAGGCAAAGCCCGGCGATCTGCCTGCACCAGGAATAGAACCCGTCTGTGTATCCCCTGGGGACACTGAACAGGTACAAAGACCCCACCGCGATCTGGATGAGAAGGATGCCGCCCCGCTTGAGGTTGGCAAAGAATATCTTCACCACACTGTACCCCATAAGGACCAGCAGGAAGATAGAGACGAACACCCCGTACCCGTTGAGCCCAGCCATGGCTGCCCTGGCCAGGCTGCTGACGCCATCAGTATGGGAGGCTCCGGCGATGCCCTGGGATAAGGTCCCCTGGAGGTCGATGCACAGCTTGTACAGTTCCACCGGAACGGAGGAGAACAAGCTGGCAGCCAGAAAGCCTTTCACTATGCCCAGAGCGGCATCCCGGACCGCGGCGCTGCGCCCCGCCTGGTACTCCATAGCCATTTCAAACACCGCCACCACGATACCCACCCCGTAGAGGGCCCAGCCGAAGCAGCGGAAAAACTCCACCACCCCCTGGACCCAGACGAGGTCGAACAGCTCTGTCCCCAGGCCATTCATCATGGTGAGGAACTCTCCTAAAAACTCCACCAGCTTGCTGTAGATCCAGTCCAAAATCTCTCCCAGAACTTTGTCCGCAAGAAAATCCCAAATAAACAAAAGTCGTTCACCTCTTTCAAAAATAAATACCGCAAACCCCTTGACAAATCCTCTGTTCAGAGTTTACATAGCACCGGAGCCCCCGACTGAAACGGAGCAAACAGAAGAAAGGCTGGGATAAAATGAATATTTTTCAGAATATGGATACTTTTTATGGAGATGGAAAAACGGGAACCGGTGATTCTTTGTCATCCATTCTCCTCTTGGCAAAACAGATCCGCTTGCGGCTTGGCCCAAAGGGCTACCTGCTGGACAGCTACCTGGATCTTGTCCTCCAGGGACTAAACATTGGCATCACATCTGAAACTGCGGAAATAGGCACTCAAGCTGCCTATCAGCTCCAGCTGACCCTGCTGTCCAACATCGTAAACGGCAGAGAGCCGAAAATGCCACACCCTCTCTGCGACTGGGTACAAAAGATCTATGAGCAGCACCCGGAGATCCACGCTTACCAAGAAAGCCGGACCAGAATGTACCTGCTCATGGGATTGGCGGAGGAGGAACTGCTGAAATATGTTCTTTCCGAATTTATGGCGAAACAGGAAACGGTCCGGATCGGCTCGGGAGACATCGTTTCCCTGAACGAACTCTATGAGAGGATCAGCGGCTACGTGGAGGAATCCCTGCTGGAAGAACTCAACCAGCGGCTGCTGCGGAGATTCCAGCTTACGCCGGTCCTGTCGGCCTTTATCCAGGGGTTTGCCGATGACCTGCTTTTCCAGCTGACCTGGCGCGACCCCGAAAGCAGCAAACAGATCTTCCAGATCCTGCTGGATGTTCTTCCCGGGGAAGCATGACAAAGGTGCTTCGAGGGGTGGTATCCCAAAACGGATGCCGCCCCTTTTGTATCGTCAGATCCCCAAAATAGACCAAATGTACTGCGGGGCGGTAATGGAGAAAATGAGCCCTGCAAAGAGGATGGCGGCGGGGGTCCACTCGATCTGGCCGTGCTTGCGGTAATCCAAGTACAGTCCGCCGATCTTGACGAACAGGAGGATCACCAAAATCATATCCAGGGCCGGAAACAGTACCGAATTGACCACCGTCTTGATCTGCTGGGCGGCGCTTTTCCAGGTTTGCTCAATGACTCCCGCCACATTCCCATTTCCAGCTGCGAAGGCGGTAACCGCCATCGCAGCCATAAGGACAGCCGCCAGAGCCAGTGCTAAGATCTTCTTTTTCATTCTCTGTTCCTCCTTCAGCCCATTTCCATCACCGGCCCGGTCTCCTGGACCGGCGCCTTTTGCTGCCCCCGCAGCCGCTCCGCCTGCTCCTGGTGATGCTCCAGGGCCTGGTAGTAGGCGGCCACCGCTGTGCCGGTCATCTGCTGGCGCAGTTCGGCGGTGGTGGGGAAGCAGATGTCCACATAACCGCTCCGGCCCTTGTAGCTGGGGAAATTGAGGAACAGCCCGTTTTTCCCTTCCATGAGCCGCAGCCCCCGGACTGCAAAGCAGCCATCCAGGGTGGCGGAGAGCTGGGCCAGGCACTTCCCTTCCTGCTCCAGAGAGTAGACTTTCATATTGATCTTCATGACGGCCTCCCTTACATCATAACAGGCACGAAGCCTTCTTCGTCCAAATACCAGCATTTTGAACCGGTATCATCGTACAACTCCACCACATCAGAGACAGATAACCGGTGACCGGTGCAGCCTTGGGGGAGGACCAGGGCGTTGAACAGCTCGTACAGCCGGTTCAGGTCATCGGTATCCAGCTGACCATCGAATACCACCTGATAGTCCTCTGGAGAGATGCCCCCGAACCGCTGGCAGAGCAAAGCGTAAGGGATGAACTTCTTTTCCGGCATGGCCTGGGGCTTTATCTGGTGGAGCCGTACCTTCCGGGGGAGGGGCTTCTTTTCCTCCTCTTCCCGGAGCTTCTGAGCCAGCCCCGGCTCGAAGCGCAGCTTAGCCCCCCGGTAGGCAAGGCTGTGGACCGTCTCCCCGGCCCAGAAGTCGGAGTCCAAAACAGCGGTATCCTCCTGAAAGTATCCGATAGGGATGCCGCCCTGGTGGATCAGCTGGCGCTCAGTCATGGCCAAAACCTCCTTTATATTCGTAGTTTCCGGCGGCGGGGTCGAAAGCCAGGCCGTAGTCAGCGGCCCGGCCTCCCAGAATGTCCAGAGCTTTTTCCACCGCCGCTCTGGTCCCAGAGGTAGGGATATACTCGATGATGGCTTCCCCGTCCCGGTACTGTGCCGCTCCCACATTGGAGCCCACATCTTTGCTGGCCCAAAGGTAGTCCAAATACAAATCCTTGAAGATGAGGGACAGTTTACGGATAAGCTCCCGCACCTCCTGATCCTCGGTGTCGAATCGAATAGCGGTTCCGCCATCGTACTCCCTGGCGCTTTTCTCCGGATGGAGGGCATTCTGGGGCGTCCCCCAGTTTTTCAGACACCAGCCTCTGGCGCAGTTTTCTTCCCCATACTGCTCCAACAGGGACAGGTTAGTGGGCTGGCGGTAGATCCAGGGCGGCATGGGGGTGATCCGGTTAAAATCGATGCTGCCCCGGCCAGCCCTTCGGTCTGCGATGAAGTCCAGCAGGGCGGCAGTCTGGGCCTTGCTCCCCTGAACATTGAGAATATTTCTTACAGCAGGCATTCAAAACTCCTTTCCAAGCAGAGCAAAGGGCGGGATCCCTCCCGCCCTTTACCTGCTCTTTTCTTCTGTTTTCAGATACCGGTATTGGGCAGCTTGCCTTTGGGTTGGCCCCACACCACGGTGATCCAGCTGTCCTTAGCGGTGATCCACTCGTCGCCGGTCCTGCCGCCTACATCTGCCCGGTTGATGATGCGGTAGCCGCTCCCCAGGTTCGCCAGGGCGGTCACATAGATGGTGGGTTTCGTTTCCTCGTGAAATCCCGGCTGGACGGTCCCGAACTCGAACCGGATGTCGGTGACATACTCCCCGGCGGCGAGGCCCAGGGCCTCCCGGCCACAGTCCAGGGTGTAACTGGTCTTGCTGGATAGACCAGAGGCCAGGGTCCGGCTGCTGTCCTTCTTGTTGGTACGGTAGGTGATGTCGTAGGTCAGCCGCTCGCTCCAGGTGCCGGTGACGATCTTGCCCAGACGGACAGCATCGGTGGGCAGTTTGTCGTGGAGGTAAAACTCTTCCAGCGGGATATTAGAATCGTTGCGGATGCTGTTGAAATTGTAGGACATAATGTCCCCGGCCAGCGCCTCCCGATTGCCGCGCTTCTCGACGGACACGCTCACGTCCTCGCTGGTGTTGAGGACCTCGAAGCGCACCAGGTCGTCGTGGACCTTGAGGGTGGCATAAAAGACTTTGTCGTTCAGGAGGTAATGCTCCGGGGCGGTGACTTCTTTGATGCCATAGGTCCCCAGGGGCAGGGCCTTGGTGGTGGCAGCTCCCTTGCTGTCAGTGGTGATGGTGTCCACAACCTCCAGCTTCTCGTTGTAGACCTCGAAAACAGCCCCCTCCAGCAGCGCCCCGGACTTGTCCTTGGTAATGGGGTTATCGTCCGCCGCCTTTTTGATGATCTGAATCTTCCCTCTCATGGGCCGGTTTTCGATGGTGACCTCGGTGGTTTCCCCGGACTTCACTTCAATGGTGCGGATGGTGGGGTCCACCACATAGCCCTCCGCTTTGATCTCCTTGAGTCTGTATTTTCCGGCGGGCAGCTCCTGGGGGAACTCGATAATGCCGTTCTGGTCGGTGGTGTATTCCCCCAAGAGATTGTTCCGGCTGTCATACAGGTTGAACACGACTCCGTAAATGGGGGCTTTCGTTTCCGCATCCACTTTTTTGATACGCAGGGTGGCTTTCTGCTTATTGAGGATCTCGACCGTGCTGGTCTGGCCCCAGGCCAGGGTGACCTCGTGGACGGTCTCGTCCAGCTCGTACCCAGGAAGGGCCTCCACCTCCTGGACATACAGAGTTTCGCCTCCATCCATACCGGAGAGCAGGATCTGTCCCAGCCGGTTGGTGACAAAGGTTCCGATCTCACGGTGGTTCCGGTCATAGACCCGGATTTTTACACCCTCCAAGGGTTGGCGGGTTTCGGCGTCCAGCTTGACAATTTTGAGGGTGGGGTAAGGCTGGTTGCGGTATTCTAAGATAGACAGCTTACCGGAAACCAGTTCCACATTCCGGGGTGCGGGGTCAGGCTTGTAGCCATCCAAGGGCTTGATTTCTGTCACCTGCACCCAGCCCTCTTCCCGGTCCGGGATGTTGATGATGCCATCAGCATCGGTCGTATAGGTACCAACGACCGCTCCCGAAACCTCGGTGACCTTAAACTGCACTCCGGCCAGAGGTTCGCCGGTCACATCGTCCACCTTGCGGATCTGGAGGCCGGTGCGGGGCTTATTCACAAACTCCACCATAGCAGGGGCGGACAGCTTCAGCTCCACCAGCTTGGTCTCCTCACTAACAATGTAGCCGGGATTGGCTTTGACCTCTTTAATGAGATACCAGCCGGGGACCACATCCTTTCCGGTGACGGTGGCCATGCCGTTGGAGCCGGTGCGGTATTCGCCCACCAAACGCCCGTCCGAATGGGTGACCATAAAAACCGTGTCCGGGATAGGCTCCCCGGTGATGGCGTCTTTCTTACTGATAATGAGGGGATGCTCCGGGGTATTCTGGAGCTTGACAACACCGTTTTCCGCTTCTTTCAGCGTAAACTCATGGACGGTATCATCCCCCAGATACCCAGGCAGCGCCCGAACCTCCCGCACCAGATAGATCTGGTTGGGGTCGGCGTCCTCCAGGACGATCTTTCCTTCCGCGTTGGTGGAAAACTGCCCTAACGACTTCCCGTCCTTGATAGCGACATCAAAAACAACGCCCTCTAGCGGCTGAAGGGTCATGCTGTCGATCTTCTCAATGGTGAGGGTGGGTTTCTTGCGGTTCTTTACAATCAGTTCAGAGGTCTTTCCGGGGATCAGCTCGATGTCGTAGTGGGTGTCATCGGTGGTATAGCCGGTGGGGGAGCGAAGCTCATAAATCTCGTACCAATCTTGTTCCAGGTTCTCCAGCAGATAGGTCCCGTCCTCGCCGGTGGTAACATCCACATATTCGGCAGAGCTGCGCCGGGAGACCCGGAACACCGCCCCAGGCAGACGCTCTCCGGTATCGGCGTCTACTTTGGTCAGCAGGAGCTTCGGCTTGGGCATATTCTGGAAAACCACGGTGAGGTTGTGGTCCAAGGCGTCCGGCTTTACCAGCACTGTCTGTACGTTGTCCTCGTCCAAAAAGTAGCCGTAAGGGGGCTGGCTCTCAACGATAGTGTAATACTTGTTGCTCTCCAGCCCGTTGACGATGACCTGGCCGTTGCCATCCGAGATGAAATCTCCCAGGAACTTCTGCTTGTCCCGCTCGCTGCCCTCGTACAGCTCGAACACAGCTCCTTCCAGGCCATGACCGTCGGTGGCGTCTACCTTGCGGATAAGCAGATCACAGGGGATAAGCCGGTTGGTGAAGGTGAGGGCAGACTCCCGGTCCCCCTCGATGAAATCGGTGAACTCCTCCACCTGGGGGTCGCTTTCTGTCTCCGCACTAGAGGAGGATTCGCTTTCCGCCACCACATTCCCGGTTTCGATCTCAATAACGGTGCTGCTGGTGGTCTCGGTGACAATGGTCACTGTCCAGGTCTCCACATGGGTGACCCGGGCGTAGGTGGGGGCGACTACCGCTGTCTGGGGCCGGGGGTCCTTCTCGTACCCCTTGGGCGGCTCCACCTCGGTGACGGTGACAGTGGCCGGGTCGTGATTATCTTGCGGATGTGTCCAGGTAAAGAGCCGCGCCCCGTTGTCCACCTCCCAGCCCTGGACGGTGGTGTGGGTGCCATCCGTAAACGCCACATCAATGTCAAACAGCGCGCCATCCAAGCTCCGGCCATCCTGGTCGTGCTTGCGGATCGTTAGCTGCCCGATCCCATCGCTGTATTCGTAGGTCTTGCGGTTGCGGACCTCCGTTTCAGTTTTGGTGTCGGTGGTTACTTCGATGCGGTATTTGTCCTCCGGGTATTCGTCCGGATCGAGAGGGGGAGCCGGTTCTGTGTTATAGGTGATGAGATTCTGTGTCCCACCGCCCCATTCGAGGTAATTGTATTTGAGGTCGCTGTAATCACAGGTTCCGTTCAAGATCTCATCTGCGGAATCCTTGCCAGGACAAGCCCCCCAAGATACGATGGTTGTGCCCATAAGTTCTGCCCAGATACCAGCTTGGGCTGCGGCATAGTCAGCATTGCTTTTGCTGCTATTGTCATAGTTGGCCAGAATCTGCTTAATAGCAGGGTTGTTTCCGGTTCCGGTTTGAATATATTCGCCTTCCGGGCTCTGACCATTCCACTCGCCGCAAAATGCTACTTTGCCATTCAAGGTGATTCGCGGCATGGGACTTCCCGAATATGCACCGTTAGCAAAGGTGAGCCGGTTTTCTTCCCCCGATGCCCATAGGATCAATTTGAAATCGGGGGTAGATGTTTGGGCGGACATGGCGCGCATTTTCTGCGGCGAAGCCGATAACTGTGCCAAAACCGCTTCCTGGTACTGTTGGAGCCAGTGCTTAGGAGTACCTTCGGATTGAGGAGGTGTGCCGCTGTCCATAAACTGCTGGCTGCCACCCGGCTCCGTCGCAAAGGCGGATACCGGCAGCATCGTCACCAGCATCATTACACACAGCAAAAGGCTAAGCAATCGCTTGGTCATTCTTTTCATTTTCGTACCTGCCCTTTCATAAAAATAGCCGCCTCGTTTTGCGAAGCGGCGAAAAAAGAGCCCTTTCGGGCTCTTTCCTAAATAGGATGGTATTATGTTTTGCGTGGTGAAAATAGCTGTACCCAATAGAGGTCACCATTTGCATCTTGGTAGCAGCCCACTCCGATATAATGGAACCTCTCTCTTAAGATGTTGTTTCGATGCCCTTCTGAGCCCATCCATGCCTCCATTACCGCAGAGGGCGAAGGATGATCTCCTGCGATATTCTCCCCTCCGCTAAAAGTCTGTGCTATATGTGTGCCATCCGGACGCTCATGGCTAAATTTTCCCTCTAATTCTTCTGCTCTGATCCGCGCCAATTCCATAAGATTTTCATCTACATCCAGAGGCTCCAATCCCTGTTTTGCTCTCTCCTCGTTGACAAGGCGGACTACCTCTAAAGCATTATCCTCCAGAAAGGCACCTGACTGTTGACTGTTTTCCTCTTCATCTGGTTCCTCTTTTGAAGTAGAACCATCCGAAGATATACTCCCGCCACCCGCAACGTTGCGGTATTCATTGAAGGCTTCAGCCAACCAGAGCGACCAGTCCACATCATAGCCTATCGTTTGGGCCGTTCTTTCTGTAATGGCCATTAAGGCTGTCCCGGAAATACTGCCTAATATACTGCCGCTTTGCGAATAGAAGTACCAAGAAGTAACCGGCCAATCTTTGCTGGAGGAAGTAACCGCCGGTGTAGTCCAGTCGTTGACCTTCACCTCGTATCCCTCAAAGACAGTCCCTTCATTTACCGGCTTGGTTTTCGCTGGCTGCTTGGCAGTGGGTGCCGGCACCGATTGCGGGGGCGGTTCCGGTTCCGGCTGCGGGGGGACCCCAGCCTGGGAAGACGATGCGGAAGCCGCCGGTTGGCTGGATGCCGGGGTCTGGGATGAGGCGTTCTCAGCAGGGGCGGAGGAGCTTTCCTCCGGGGGGGCCTCTTGCTGGCTGGTGAGTTCCTCCAGCTGCTCTTTCAGCTTGGCAATCTCCTCGTCCTTTTTCCTCTGTTCTTCCTCGATCTGCTCCAGCCTTTCCTTGACCGCCTCGTCCACCGACTGCTGGATGATGGCCTCCATGTCCGGCTCGGCGGCGGATGGAGCGGCAGGGGCCGGGGTATTGCAGCCCGCCAGCAGGGCGATGGTAAGCAGGATGGCGATGGTTTTTTGTTTCATAGCATTGTACCTCCTGCCTATAAGGATACCAGCAAAGGCGGAAGAAAGCTATATCCAAACTCAACAAATCAAGCATCCAAAGCCTGTACCATTAGACGCATATTGGGCTTGCCGGTAATGCAGGTGATAAGGGTGAGGCGGTTGTCGTCTGTACGGGAGAGGAAGGACCAGTCATCGTCCGTGATCTCCTTTACCTCGCTGACCCTGTACTCCCGCTCCCCCAAAGCAGTCTTATACCGGACAATGTCACCCTCCGCCAGCTGGTGGATGTCCCGGAAGTAAGCCGCTGCTCCGGCAGGAGCGACATTATGGCTGGCAAATCCAATATTTCCATCCCAGGCAGAGGTAACAGCAAAATGAGCCACCCCCTTGGTCATGGATTCCATCTCGCCGCCCTCCTCGGTCTCGTAGACCGGGGCAGATACGCCCAGCTTAGGGATAATGAGGAGCCCCATGGATCCATCCGGCAGGACAGCGTCCTCCGGCAGGGTGTAGTCCTGAGTGGAGAGGGAGGTGGAGCCCTCCCAAACTTGGTCGGAATCGGGAAGATGTTCCACCGGCTTTGCCTGGGATTTCCCCTGCTGTTCTGCGGCAGGGATGACCACCACACCATCCTCGGCGGTGTAGGTTTTGTTCGTCTCCATGTCAAAGGTGACCGTACTTTCCGCAGACGGGACCGCCTCGGTGCGGGGGATGGAGGCGTAGTCCTTGTGGGCCTGTCCAGCGGTGACACCGATGAACACCACGACCAGCGGCACCCCCAGCAGCAGGAACCACCCGCCAAACTGATACCAGAAACTTTTCAGCTTGTTTTTCATCCTCACTCCTCCCCCAGTCCTCTGTCCATGACCTGCAGCATCTCCGGACGGTGCATCTTGGGACGGTCTGCGTAGGGATCACCGGGGACCTTCCCGGCTTTTCGCTTTTTGCGGAACAGAACAAGATAGAAGAGCCCTACACCTGCGCTGGCTGCGATCCCCACTGCTAGGATCACCGATCCCGTAGTCCGCCAGGGAAAGGGCTCTTTCTCCGGCAGGACCTCCTCATACACGATGCTGTACAGTACCTGGCCCTTAGTCACCCGGCTAACCTCGCCGGTGTACTCGGCGGTCACGGTATACCCATCCGCCTTGCTCCCCCAAGCAGTCCCGGTGTAAAGAGCCGTGGCCCGGAACAGAGAGGGGACCTCGCTGTTCTCCGCTCCGCTGGCCATGGGGGTCCACTTTACATCTGCCAAGGACAGGGTAATGCCGTTTTTCTCGGTGGTTTTAGGGATGTAGTAGGGGTCGCTGCGGTCCAGGCCGGTGTATTCCTTGGTCTCCTTCAGCTGGTAGCTATAATTGGAGGTTCCAGTTTTCTTCGTCTGAATGGAATCCCGGTCCAAGGTCAATGTCCCGGAGAAACCATCCTTCTGGTAGTCCATGGTGGATTTCAGCAAAGGGAAAATATCCTCCATTTTATCCGTTTCCGACTCCAGGGTCATGGTCTGGGATACGGTTTTCTTCTCAGTTTCTCCCGGCTGCTCCTGGCGGAGGATGTCGGTGGCCTCATAGGCGACACCCCGACGGGTCAGATCCCCCTCGACGAGCGTCTGGGGGTCTGTGTCCTCCGGCACAAGGAAGGTCTTGACCAGCAGCCGGACGCCGCCCTCCTCTGCGGTCTGGACCGATACCGGGTAACAGCTGCCGACGGTGTAGTGTTTCGTTTCATCCCTGCGCTCCTCCTTGTTATCTCCCTCCCTGGGGGTGATGTCGGTGATAGAGATGGCGGTCCCACCATCCCCGCTGCCAATGACCGCCTGGGGCGGCTCCGCCCCGTGGGCGGTGACGGACAGCACCACCGCAGCCGCCAG
>JAAWEO010000035.1 GCA_022794295.1 Angelakisella sp.
CAGTCTCGTTCCGGCCGCGGCTTGTCACTTCGATTTTACATTGTAAAGGCAGATACCTTGCAATCCTTTCACAGCGCCAGGTTTTTAGCCGCGGCCTATATGGAAAGAAGCTGCCTCTAGCCGGGGAGTTTCGCCCGCCGCGGCGGACGACCAGGCGCTGTCCGCCCTGGACCCGGACCGGACTGATGTCCGGTGACAGAAAGGCTAACCGGTACTGGGCGTTGGGCTTCGGGTATGGTGCTGCACCGGGTAGGGTCCGCGCCTACCCCGGCCGAAAAACCTTGCATTTTCACCCTTTTGTGGTACAATAGAAGCTGTAAAACCACCCGCAGGCCGCGGGAAAAAATATGTAAGGAGAGATCTGCTATGCCTCTTGTTACCACTGCCGAAATGTTCAAAAAAGCCTATGAGGGCGGCTATGCCATTGGCGCCTTCAATGTAAACAACATGGAAATCGTCCAGGGCATCACCGAAGCCGCCGCCGAGGAAAAAGCCCCCATTATCCTCCAGGTCTCCGCCGGAGCCCGGAAGTATGCCAAGCATGTCTACCTGACCAAGCTGGTGGAGGCCGCCGTGGCGGATACCGGCCTGCCTATCGCCCTGCATCTGGACCATGGCGCGGATTTTGATATCTGCAAGTCCTGCATCGACGGGGGCTTTACCTCGGTGATGATCGACGGAAGCCACCATGACTACGAGGATAATGTTGCCCTCACCAAGAAGGTGGTGGACTACGCCCATGCCCACGGCGTCGTGGTGGAGGGCGAGCTGGGCCAGCTGGCCGGTATCGAGGACGATGTGAACGTCTCCGCCGAGGATGCCCATTTCACCGACCCCGCCCAGGTGGAGGACTTCGTCACCCGCACCGGAGTGGATTCCCTGGCTATCGCCATCGGCACCAGCCATGGCGCCTACAAGTTCAAGCCCGGTCAGAAGCCCCAGCTGCGCTTTGATATCCTGGAGGAGGTGGGCAAGCGTCTGCCTGGCTTCCCCATCGTCCTGCACGGCGCTTCCTCCGTTATCCAGGCGGATGTTGCCATTGTCAACCAGTTCGGCGGCCAGATGCCCGACGCCATCGGCATCCCCGAGGATATGCTCCGCAAGGCGGCCACCATGGCGGTCTGCAAGATCAACATCGATTCTGACCTGCGTCTGGCTATGACCGCGGCCCTCCGCCAGTATTTGGTGGAGAACCCCAGCCACTTCGATCCCCGCCAGTACCTGAGCCCCGCCCGGGCCCACATTAAGGAGCTGGTCAAGCACAAGCTGGTGGATGTTCTGGGCTGCGCTGGACACGCATAACAGGAGCCCCTGAAGCAGCACCTTCCGGAGGGACAGCAAGCAGGCTGTCCCTCCTTTTTTTGCGCTCTCCCTTTTCCAAGGGCCTGCCTCACAGTGTGCTATCATGAACAAATATGTTTATGACGCCGGCATCACCACTCTAGTTTTCATACTAAATGGAATTTATATATTAAATATTTCTATATATATAAATATTGCACCGTCGAAACTGTCCATTAATAGCCTATTTCCTCCTGTCATATCCCCCAAGTGATGCGCCAACCGGATTTCGTCCCTGCCCCTACCAGCAGCATCATGCGAGGCAGATCTGACCAGCAGGGGATGCTGATCGAAAAGACGATGGGTAAAAAGTTCTTCTGTTGCGACGCGGCACTGGACACCGAACCCCGGCAGACCGTCACCTTCACAAATCGAATTCTCGTTAAATTGCCCAAATCTTTTTTACGTCATTTGGTATAAACCATGATTTTTGTGTTTTTTCTTTACAAGCGAAAAGCCGCATGCTATACTTAATTTGGAAAAGTTCTGGCGTAGCACATACAAATGCCCGGAGAATGGACCACTTTAGGAAAACCAACAGGCTTTTATTTTTTTAGCAGATATACACTCGTGTTGATTCCTCTGTATATCCAAAAGAAAGGAGATCTTGCCGTCCGTATACACTCGTATTGATAGCTAGAAGAAGGAGCATCGCTATGTTAAAACGAATGATCGCAATAACCCTCGCAGCCGCTCTTGCCCTTACGCTTCTGCCGGCCTATGCCTTCGCTTCGGACAAGGCCCAGGACAGCGGGTACGAGCAAGCCCTCCGGCAGCGTATGGCCCAGATCCCCCTGGGGGGACGGGCCGGCGTGACGGCTCCCCAAACGGAAAACCAGCGGCAGAAGCTGGATTTTAACACCGACTGGCTTTTTATTGCCGGCAATGACAGCTCTGCAAAGGAACCATCCTATGATGAAAGCCGCGCAAAAAGGGTCTCCCTCCCCCACGCCCGGGAGGCCTATGACCTGTACGCACCTGACATTGCAAAGTTGCAGACCATTGACTGGTACCGCCGTCACTTTACCCTTTCCGAGGCGGACAAGGGGGACCGTGTTGTGGTGGATTTTGCCGGAGGCGGTCAGGTGAACCGGGTGTATGTAAACGGAGCCCTAGTGGGGGAAGCCAAGGGCACCTTTACCCCCTTTTCCTTTGACATCACCGATTATGTCACCTTTGGCGAGTATGACAACGTCATCGCCGTACAGGTGGACAGCCGGTACCATTCTGGGGAAATGCCCCCGGGCAAAAGCATCGACTTCCACTTTTTCGGCGGGCTTCACGGAAGTGCCTGGCTCACCTTAACCGATCCCCTGCGGGCAGCATCGGTCTTTTACTACAACGACGATGTTGCCAGCGGCTGTGCCAGCGCCACCGTCCATGGCTGGATCGAGCTGGAAAATGATTATCCCCAGCCGGTGCAGGCCACCGTGCGCTCCATTATCCGGGATATGGACGGCGCCATAGTATCCCAGCAGCAAGCGGAGGTCCAGGCCTCCAGCCAGGATACCACACAGGTGAAGCTGGACCTCACCATCGCCGGTCCGAAGCTGTGGAGCCCCGACACCCCCTACCTGTATACGGTGGAGACCCAGGTGTGGGCCAACCAACTGCTGGTGGATTCCCAGGACACCCGTATTGGCCTGCGCACTCTGAAGGCCACCAGCCCCAGCGATTCTGTGGGGTATTTCACCCTCAACGGCCAGCGGATCACCATCATTGGCGGGAACCGCCATACCCAGGTGCCATATTTGGGCAACGCGGTCACAGACAAGCTGAGCGTTCGGGACGCGGAGCTGTTAAAGCATGACCTGGGCATCAACTTTGTCCGCACCAGCCATTACCAGACCACCACCGCCTTTTTGGACGCCTGCGACCGGCTGGGGATCATGGTGGAGGAGGAGCCCTTGGGCTGGCTGGATACCCCCGGCTGGGAGCAGTTCTGTTATTCCGCCGAAGAGATGGTCAAGCGGGACCGGAATCACGCCAGCATCGTTCTTTGGGGCATCATTCCCAATGAACGGGAGCTAAACTTCCCCTCGGTAGCGGCGGGGCAGGAGCGCCACCGCGTGACCAAGGCCCTGGACCCCAGCCGCCTCACCATCCAGGAGGAGATGAACGCCTGTGACGTTGTGGCGGATGTTTACGGCTGGCACGACTACACAAACCCCAACCAGGCCAACCCCTTTAAAAAGCCGGCAAAGGCCGATTCCTGGTTTGTAACGGAATGGAACACCAACCTGGGCAAGCACTTTATCGTCCCCAACGACAGCGAAAGCCGCAAGATCAACCAGGTGGAACAGGACGGTCTGAAGCTGTCACAGCTGGCGGGAAACCCCCGGATCATGGGGACGCTGAAGTGGGACCTCTTTGGTTACATGACCCCCCAGGCCGCCTATGAACGGGGCAAGAATGTGGATCTGTGGCGCTGCTCCGGCGTCTATGGGCACTGGCGTGACCCGCTCCACAAAACCTGGATCGCCTATCTGCTGGGTGCCCAGGCCCCAAACCCTGCCGATGTGGGGGACATCCTGTTCATCAACAGCGAATGGAAGGAGGATTCCCCCAAGTCTTTCACCGTGACCACCAACCTGGATGCCGTAGCACTGTATTACGGAACCGCCGGCGGTGAAGAGCTGATCGCGCGGCAGAACGCCCCCACCGAATTGACCACCCTGAAAAACGGTCTTTTCCGTTTTGACTTGGGGGCGCGGAGCTGGTCCCAGGACTCCTATCTTCTGGCAAAGGGCTACCGCATTGGCGAGACCACCCCTATCAAGGAGCACAAGGTCTTTGCCTCCACCTACCCCAGCGAAAAGGAGGGCGCCGCCCTTACCCTGCACAACACCACCGGCGACCTGACCGCCGACGGTTCGGACGCTGCCTGGCTGCTGGCGGAGCTGAAGGACAAAAACGGCCAGAGGGAATTTTACGGCGACGACAATGTAAGCGCCCGGATCCTCTCCGGTCCCGGCGAGCTGGTGTACAGTGACCCCGCCCCCATTATGGCCGATGGCATCAGCGGCTTCTACCTGCGCTCTGCACAGGACGAGCCCGGCGAAACATCCATTCATGTCTCGGTGGATCTGGGTGAAACCCTTAACGACGACGATGCCGCTATCACCTATACCGGAGCCTGGACCGCGGCGGCCAACAAGCAGGACGCCTGGAAGGGCGATTACCACGAGACCACCACCCCCGGTGCCTCCGCCACCATCACCTTTACCGGCACCCAGCTGGCTATCTATTCGGAGAGCCGAAAGGGCGGGGGAACCGCCGGTGTTGCCATCGATGGCAGCCCGGCCGGCAATTTCAGCTGCTCGAACCTGGAAAAGTACGAGACCATTGCGAACTACCGGGTATGGAAAAGCCCTGTGCTGGAATACGGGACTCACACCGTCACCATCACCGCAAAGGGCGCGGTCAATATCGACCGCCTAAAGGTATTTGATGGCAAGGCCGATGTGGAAAGCACCATCACCGTGACCACACTGCCGGATACTGCCCGCCGGGTCCCCTGCCGCCCCGGCCTGCCCGCTGCTGCACAGCCGGAGGAGCAGTCCCTGCTGGCACTGGAAATCCTTTTGGCAGATGCAGAGGCCCTGGACCGCTCCATGTATGACCCTGCCAATTTGGCCCAGCTGGATGACGCGGTGCGGTTTGCCGAAAGTGTCCGGCAGCTTCCCGCCCCCACAAATGCCATCATCGGCAAGGCGGTGCAGCAGCTGTCGGGAGCCCTTACCGCCCTGCGGGAGCTTTCCGTCACCCGCATCCTGCATACCGACAAAGCCCAGCCGGGACAGACCGGGGTGTACTATTACGCTGCCGACCCGGATACCTGGGCCCTCGCCTCAGACAGTACCTATGCCAACAAAAAGCGCCAGCCGGGGGACTACTACTCCATCACCTTTGAAGGGGTAAAAATCGCCTTGTACTGCCGCCTGAACGACACCCACGGCCTTGCCGATATTTACCTGGACGACACACTGGTGGCCCCTGGGGTGGATCTGTCCCGCAGCCCGGAGGAAAACCGGGCGCTGATCTGGGAAAGCGGCGTCTTGGAGAGCGGCACCCATACGGTGAAGGTCGTCGTGACCGGCATCTCTGGCGCCTACACAGTAGGGGGCAACGCCTGTGTCTCCTTTGGCGAGGCGGTGGTGTACAAGGAGATCGACCCGGTGCAGGAGGCAAAAACCGAGCTGGCCGCCGCCATGGCCCGGGCCGATATTCTGGACCGCCCCCAGTACACCACAGACAGTCTGGAGCCGGTGGACCAGGCGCTGATTGCCGCCGAGACGGTACTCCGGAGCCCTGCCGCCACAGTGGCGGAGATCGAAGCTGCACAGGCCGCGCTGGAGCAGGCTATGGCAGGCCTTCAGCCGGAGCAGCAAAGCGACCTTACCGTGACCTGCCTGGAAAACGACAAGACCACTGTGCCGGGGACGCTCCATAAGGTATACTACAAATCGAAGGATCCCACCAACTGGGTCCTGGAATTTGCTGACACCCAGGACAAAAACCGGTACCTGAAAAAAATCGCAACCAGCCAAACCCCCGCCCCCTATGCCGAAATCAGCTTTGAAGGGGTTGGGATCGAGATCTTCTCCCGCTGCTCCAAGACATCCGGCTACGCCTGGGTCCAGGTGCTGGATGACCAGGGGACAGAGGTGGACAGCCAACGAAACATCAGCCTGTACAGCCTGCAGCCCCAGGCGGGAAAAAGCATTTACCGGTTAGCCGGTCAGCCCCGGGGGCGCTACGTCCTGCGCCTGTACCCGGAACACAAGGCGGCAGATGAAAACGCAGGCACAGACCTGACCAGCATAAACCTTGCCTATGCAGTGATCGCCACCGGGCAGGGCGGTCAGAGCACACCGGATACGGCCGCCCTGGACCTGGCGGTGGCCGGTCTGAACAGCACCTCGCTGGATGGCAGGCATGCCCAGATAAAATCCTCCTTTGCTGCCAATGTGATCCAGCTGGTAAACGGGAGCTACGGCCTTTTGGAGGGCATCTGGCCGAATATCAGCCTGGCGGATCCTCTGCCGCAAGGGGCCACAGCCACCCGGATCAAAGCTGTTTGTGACAAAATCACGGACATTTTGGCGGCGGTCAACCAGGAACTGACTGTAGAGTCGGCCGGACCCCTGGCCAACATCAATGTCCCCTTTGGCACCCCCCTGGAGGACATCGGCCTGCCCGCCCAGGTCACTGTGCTTTCCTCCGACCAGCAAAGGGAAAAGCTGCCGGTGACCTGGAGCTGCGCAGACTATGATGGCGGCACCCCCGGCCCATATCCCTTTGAGGGCGTGCTGACCATCCCCGAGGGCATGACCAACCGTAAGGACGTCAAGGCACATCTCACCGTCACTGTGGCACAGCCCGATGAAAAGCTTTACGGGATCAATGTCACCATAGAGGGCGGTCAGGCGGAGGTCGCAGTCCCCTCCCAGGCCGCGGCAGGAAGCGAGGTCACCCTGGAGATCGGGCCGCTGCCCCAGAGCCTCCTTTTTGACAGCATTTCGGCTGTGTACACCCCGGAGGAGCTGCCGGGCCACCACCTCCTTTCCCCAGAGCCCGCCGCAAGCCTTGACCAGAGGCCCACGGAGGAACCCGGCCATAAGCCCGATAGCAAGCCCACCGATGAGCTTACTGATGAACCGGCCAGCGAGCCCACCGATGGGACCACCAGCGAGCCTACCAGTGAGCCCACTGACGAGCCTACCGGTGAACCCGCTGACGAGCCTACCGGTGAACCCGCTGATGGGACCACCAACGAATCCGCTGATGAACCCAACAACGAACCCATCGGTGGTCCCACTGATGAACCTGCCAGTGAACCCACCGTGGAGCCTGTCAGAAGCCGACGGGCAACAAGCCCGGGAAACATCCCCGTCAGAAGCCTAGCGGCGAGCCTGGGGAGGCACCCTGCCAGAAGCCTGATCACTACAACCAGCCTGACAGAGAGCCCAGACGATCCCCCGGAAGGACCGGCCCCAGAGCCTAACGCGGACCTTCCCCCGGAGCCTGACCAAGAGCCCGGCGAGCTCGCCGAGGCGGAGCCCTCTGCCGAACCCGCCGGAGAACCGGCCGAAGCCCCCTCCAGGGAGCTCACCCAAGAAGCCCTCGAAGCAAACCCCCAGGCTCTGCCTACAGATCCCCTGAAACTGACCGTGGTAACCGAAGGAAGGCTGTACCGCTTCCTGATGCCCGCCGGTCCCGTGGAGATCACCGTGCGGTTCAAGGAGGCTCCTACCCCTCCCGGCCAGGAGGACCAGGACGATCACGATGATGACAACGGCGGCACTGATGATGGCCCCCAGAAGCCTTCCACCCCCGGCTCCTCTGATGATGACCGGGACGAGCCATCTGCACCTGCTCCCTCCGATCCCGTGGCCGTTCCCGCTCCTGCCGTCCTCCCCCAGCAAACTGTACCAAAGCCCTCGCCGGAGCACACCCCCCTGCCTTCTTCTCCGGCACCGGAGCCCGAGGCACCGCCGGAACAAGGTCAAGCGCCCTCCCAGCCGGACAACGGACCAAACGAAGGTTTGCCGGAAGAGCCTGACAAGACACCGGCAAGCACCAACCGGGAGGAAACAGCCAGCAGCCTGCCCCTTGTGGGCATCGCAGCCAGTGCAGCTTTGGCTGGAGCGTGCTTCTTCTTCTGGTACCGGAAAAAACAGTAGAATATCATAACAGCACCGTAAAAGCAGCGGGGCCGTTCTCCACAAGGGAGAACGGCCCCGCTGCTGTATTTGCTTTGTTCCAAGGGGCCAAAAAGACAGCGGCTGTACCGAACAGCCGCTGTCTTACTATTGCCCCCAGTCCCCCTCCCTACAGGCGGATCACCGGGATATTCAGCAGCTTGGCAAGCTGCTCCATCCGGGCGGCGGCGTCCTCCCAGACCAGGCTGTAATGGTGGCTCATGCCGTTTTCGGCAATCCTGTTCAGGACCTCCAGCACCGGGGTCTCCGCCCTGACATTCACCATAGACCCCCGGGTGCAGCGGGTGGTGGGGACCGCCTCGCCCTTTAGGAGGAACAAACGGTACTCCCCGTTGAGGTTGGTAAACCGGGCGGCGGTAACAGGGCCGGGCTTGAGGGCACACCAGAAGGCGGAGCCCTGACCCGCCAGGGGGTGGTTGCACATTGTCACCCCGTCCCCATTGTCGTGGAGGCTGGGGGCTGCGTTGCCGCAGTGCCAGAAGGTGAGGGTGTTTTCCTCCTCATCCAGGTTGATCAGGTCGCAGATAAAGGGGGGCTTGCCGGTAAACTGGTGCTGCACGGCGGCGGCCAGACCTGCGTCCATATCCCCTTCGCAGAAGATATTCAGCCCCTCGTCCGCCAGGCGGCCCAAAACAGCACAGGGGGTGGTGTGGAGGTTACCCATTTCGGGCCAGCACTTCATGGCGGCATAATCGTAGCCCTGACGGGGCATCAGCTTCCTTAGGGTGAGGAAAAGCCGCACATGGTTTTCCAGGTGCCCCTCGGGAAGGGCGGAGGTATCCCAGGTCCCGGCGGTCCTTTCCAGCTCTGCCTGGACCTCCCCCTCCGGGAGGGCGGCCATCTCGTCAAAGACCACCTTCAGGTCGGTCTCCTCCACATTGATGCCGAAGGTGCGGCGGATCACCATTTCATCAAAGGCACAGTTGTAAAAGGCGGTGGGGCGGTACCCAAACAGGCCGACGGTCATCCCCGACAAGCTTTTTTTGACGGTGTAGGCCTCCACAAGGGCGGAAAGCTCGGTCTTTACCCGTTCCTCCTCCTTGTTTCCGTAGAGGATGTGATGGGGCGCGCCGATCCGCATCAGGCTGGCCCCGTTCATGGCGGCGGAGCAGAGGGCGTTGGCATAGAGCCGGTCCTGACGGACCCAGCCCTCCTCCCGGGGGGCCCAAAGGATCACCGGCACCCGGAGGCTGTCGGCAATGGCACAGCAGACATCATCCCCGGTAAAGGCCCCGTAGACCGAAAGCACCAGGTCTACCTCACCGGTCCGGAAGGCCCGGACACAGTCCTCCACGTCCGCCCTGGTGCAGACCAGGCGGGGGAAGACCTGCACCCCTGCGCCGGGAAAGGCCTCCTCGACCCAGGCGCCGTACTCCTTCAGGCGGCGCTCCGGCAGCTCCCGGGGCCACCGGCCCGATACGGTGACCAAAAACCCGATGTTCAGCTTTTTTCTTGCCATGATGTCCTCCTCCTTATACCTTGTGGGCAGAGCCGGAAAGCTCGATGATCTTCTTCACATCCTCCACCAGCGCGTCGCTGGCGTACTGGCTCAGCTTCCAGGAATGGCCCTGGTGGTTCAGCCTCTCCAGCCCCTCCTGGTAGTGCTGGACATACTTATAGCGGATCTCGGTGCCGAAATTGACCTTGGCCACCCCCAGCCGGATGGCCTCCCGGACGATGGATTCCTCCATGCCGGTGCAGCCATGGAGGACCAGGGGGATCCGGGTAAACCTCCGCACCTGCTCCAGCACCTCCAGGTGGATATCCGGCTTGCCCTGGTAGTAGCCGTGGGCATTGCCGATACCGATAGCCAGGGAATCCGGCTGGCAGAGGGAGAGAAACTTCTGCACATCCTCCGGGTCTACAATGTTCTTGTATTCCATGGGGACGCCGTTATCCAGGCGCAGTAGCTCCCCGATCTCCGCCTCCACCGGCACGCCGAAGCACCGGGCGGTGCGGATGACCTCGTTGGTGACCGCGGCGTTCTCGTCAATGGGCAGAGCGGAGCCATCGATCATCACGCTGGTAAAGCCCAGACGCAGGGCCTCCATGCAGATGGGAAAGCCATCGCCGTGGTCCAGGTGGATGGAAACCGGGACGGTCACCTTTCCTGCACACCACCGGGAGGTCTCTACAAACCAGTCGTTGCCCGAATAGGCCCCGGTTGATACGTAGTGGGCCAGGATCATGGGGCTGCGAAGCTCCTCTGCCGCCTTGCAGCAGGCCCGGATGATGTCGTAATTCCCCCCCTGGGTGTTAATGGCCGGAATGGCAAAGCCCTCCTGGGAGGCCTGCCGGAGCAGATCCAGATTGTTTGTCAGCATGGGTAATTCACTCCTATCGTAATAATGGCATCAGCCCTTTACAGCGCCGGCGACCAGGCCCTTGATCATGTACTTCTGGAAGAAGAAGAACACAAAGATCATGGGAAGGGTGCCCAGGGTGGAAGCGGAATTGATCAGCTGCCAGTCGCTCACCTCCCCCAGATAGGTAAGCTTCAGCCCCTGGGAAAGGGTCCACAGACTGTTGGAGCGGATAAGGGTAATGGCGTGGAGATAGTCGTCCCAGGTCATCAAAAAGCTGTACACCCCCACCGCCAGAATGCCGGGGATCACCAGGGGCAGGATCACCCGGAAAAGGATGTTGAGCCGCCCGGCCCCGTCGATTCCGGCGGCCTCCTCCAGGTCCTTGGGGATCCCGTCAAAGAAGGAGGCCATAAGGGAAACAGTAAAAGGGACCTGTGTGGCGCTGATAGCCAGCACCAGTCCCAGGTGGTTGTCTGTAAGGTTCAGCCGCCGCAGAATGGTATAAAGGGATATCAGGCGGCTGATCACCGGCATCATCTGGGAGAAAGCAAAGGTCGCCAGCATCACGCGGTTCCACCTGAAGCGGAACCGGCTAAGGGCATACCCGGCAAAGATGGAGATAAAGCAGATGATAACTGCCGCCAGGGCGGAAACGATAAGGTTGTTTTTGTAGTAAACAAAGAATTTCCCGTCCCGGAACAGGGTAAGGTACCCCTCCAGGGAGAGGTTCTCCGGCCAGAGGGTGGGGACCACCCGGTAGGACTCGGTATTCACCTTCAGGGAGGTGACCAGCATCCAGTAGACCGGGAAGATCAAAAACAGAAAGATGGCCGCGATCACCAGATACTTCAGCACCGACAGGGCGGCCCGTCTGCCGCTGCCGCCAACGGCAAGCTTTGGCGCGGCGGTTGGGATGGTCATATGGCAGCCTCCTTACAAATCCTCGTCCTTGTGGAACACCCGGTTAAACAGGAACACCACAACGATCATCAGCCCCAGCCAGACCGTGGTCACCGCCGCACCGGAGCCATAATTGTAGTTGACAAAGGCCTCGTCGTAGGACAGCACGGCGAAGGTGGTGGTGGCCCCGGTGGGTCCGCCGTTGGTCAGGGTGGCGAACAGGGGGTACTGCTTAAAGTTTTCGATGATGCACATGGAAACGGTGACGGCGATGACGCTTTTCATGTGGGGGATGATGATCCGGGTAAGCCGGGTAAAATACCCTGCCCCGTCAATGGTGGCGGCCTCCAGCATATCCTCCGGGATACTCTGCATCCCGGACAGGAGCAGCAGGGCCATAAGAGGGATCTGCTTCCAAAGGGCCGCAATGATGATCCCCCAGATGGCAGTGCTTTGGCTGCTCAGGATGCTGAAGCCGGTGACCCTCCCCCCGGTGAACACCCCCACCAGGTACTGCAAAAGACCGTAGGGATTGGCGTAGATCCAGGCCCACAGCAAGCCGGCGATGACGGTGGGAATGACCCAGGGGATCATCATAATGCTTCGCAGCAGGCGGGCCCCATAGATCCTTGTGTTCAGCAGCAGCGCCAGGGTCATGCTGATCACAAAGGTAAGGACCACGGTGACCGCCACAAAAAAGACGGTGATCCCGGCAGCGGACTGGAGCTTCCCGGCCTTCCACAGGCGGATGTAGTTGCCAAAATGATTCCATTCCCCGGGGGTGCCGCTGGTCAGGTTGGCTATTTTATAGGAGGTAAAGCTCATTATAACGGAATCAACAATGGGGATAATGATAAAGGCGATACAAAGCAGAATGGCGGGAAGAACCAAAACGAAGTAGAAGATCCTGTCCTTTCCCGCCCCTGTCAGGGAGATTTTCCGGGGCATTGCATTCCCTCCTCAATGGCAGAACTGGGGCGAAAAAGAACGGGGGTACCGGTGAAAGCTCCTGTACCCCCGTCCTTTTTTGTGATAGATTACTGGTTGATGTAATACTCGGCCTGCTTCACATACTCAGCGATGGCGTCGTCGGCGCTCATGCCGTTGATGGTGTAGTTCAGGACCATAGAGGCCAGCTCGGTCTGGACGCTGATAATGGGCCCAATCTGGGTCTGGCGGACCACGTTGTCAACACCCTTGGCAGCGCCCTCCAGGATGGGGGAGATGGGGCAGCTTTCCATCCGCTTATTGCCCACAAAGGCCAGGCCGATGTTGTTCAGGTACCCCTCCATGGTCTCGTTCTTGGTGCAGTACTGGAGGAAAAGATCCACAGCCTCCTTCTGGGCGTCGGAAAGCTGGGAGCCAATGAGGAAGCAGTGGGACTCTACCAGAGAGGCGCCCTTGCCGTTGGTGCCCATGGTGGTGGGCAGGGGAGCCGTGGCGGTGAAGTTTTTGGCGTTGGCGTCCACCTCTCCAATCTGGGCGTAGCCCCAGGAGGAATCCACATACATGCAGACGTTGCCGGCGCCGAAGGAGGCGCGGTAGTCCTTAAGCTTCAGATTCTCCTGGGTGGACTTGGTATCCAGCAGGTACTTGTAGAAGTCCAGGGTCTCGCGCATGGCGGTCTTGTTGGGCTCGGCATTCAGGTCAGCCAGGGAACCATCCTCGTTAATCAGGGTGCCGCCGAAGGCGGTGTAGATGGCGTTGATGTTGGCGCCGGTAGCGGGGACCTCTGCGGTGGTCAGGCCAAAGGTGGTGGTGACGTTGGGGTCGCCGCTGTAATGCTTGTTCAGGGTCTCGATCCAGCTTTTAAGGCCGTCCAGGGTGGTGGGGAACTCCTCCAGCTTCAGGCCGGCGGCGGTGACCAGATCCTTGTTGACAAAGATCACCGAGTTGGTGTAGTAGTGGGGCACGCCGTAGACATCCCCGCTGTACTGGAACTGATCGGTGACGTAGGAGTAGTAGTCGTTGTAGAAATCAGCGGAAAGAACATTTTTGGGGGCCTGGATGAAGCCGCCATCCACCAGGGCGGGGACCCAGCTGACTTCCCCGTAAACCAGGTCCACCGAAAGGCCGGAGGCCAGGTCGTTGGTGAAGGTGGAGACCATGCTGTTGTAATCCACGGTAATGGTATCAATGGTCACCCAGTCATTTTCCTTCTGGAAGTTCTCGATGGTGGACTGCCACCAGTCGGCCTTGGCGGTCTCGGACAAGGCGTAGTTATAGAAGCGCAGGGTAACAGGCTCCTTGGGGGCATCACCGGTGCCGCCATCTGCCGCCGGAGAGGACGGAGAAGCGGGCACAGGAGCAGAGCTTTGCGGACCACCGCCGCAGGCAGCCAGGCTCAGGGTCAGGAGCAGCGCCATGGCAATGGAGAGGATTTTTGTTTTGTTCATGAGAGGTTCCTCCTTCAAGGTTCGGAAGGGACAAGGGCCCTTCCCTTTCTTTGAGTATTCCGGGGGAAAGGTTTCCGCCAGTATAAACACGAGTGTATATCTTTCCCAGGAAAGTCCTCTCTGCGCGAGAGGACCCGGGAACTGCAACGATATGTAAACACGAGTGTATATCTGACACAAATCATTATACGGTTTTAGTGGGTCTCTGTCAAGCGATTGGGAATATTTTCGTCTTTTTGTTAGAGAAACCGGCAGAAAACTATCTGTTTTGCATAAGAGCCTATCCAAAATCTCCCTGCACACTGCCAGGGCAGGTTTTGAACAGGCTCTAGGTCGTGACCCAAAAGTCGAAGTGGCCGGATTTTTCGCAGGGGGAGGGAGATTGCAAGGAGAAAAGCGCAAGGAGCTCTGACAGCCTGGCTTCGCCAGCCTT
>JAAWEO010000036.1 GCA_022794295.1 Angelakisella sp.
CACCCCCGCATCTTACCGGAGGGCGCATTTTTCTTTGCTTACTTTCTTTTTGAAAGAAAAAAAGAAAGTTGGCCGTAGGCCACGGTCCCGAAGGGATCAAGCCTGCTCGCCCCCCACCCAGCTATCCTGCAAATACACCCCGGTGGGGTGTTTTGCAACAACAGCCCCCCTCGAATGGACCGGCCCAAAAGGCCGGTCCATTCGACTCTCTAAAGGCCGCCACCAGGCGGCCCTAATAATCCCGCCCCCCAAAGAACATAAGAAAACCCCATACCCCTCACCCTTTAAACCACACCCCCAGCCGCATAAATGAATGGATTTATGTATAAATATTCATATTAAGCAAATAAAAACAGCATCCTGCACAAAATAACAGCCCGCAGTTAAGGGATTATTTCCCAAAAAACAGCTAAAAAAGGGTTTACAACTGCAAAAGAAGGATGTATAATAATGCACAGAAAACGCAAGAACATTCCCCAGCAACTTAAAGGAGGGCCCGCTATGATATGGCTATCCACCACCGCGGTTTTTCCCCAGCGACGACGATAAGGCACCGGAAGAAACCACGGCCTGTATGGAAATGAAAGTGAGAACATAATAAGGAGAATTACCATGATGAAAAAGATGTTTGCCAGCCTTCTGGCTGCTTTGATGATCGCTTCTCTGACCGCCTGCGGCGGCGGCAATGGCTCCTCGCCCTCCGGATCCGCTCCGGAGCCCGCCTCCCCCTCGGCTCCCGCCAATTCGGCTTCCCCCTCCTCCCAGCCCGCAGCCCCTGAACCGGCGGGCAGCGAGGTTGTGATGCCCAGCTATCCCGATGCCGCCAGCGTGGACCTTGCCAAGGTGGACGCCGAGATCAAGGAGCTGGCTCCCAAGGTCAAAACCATCACCGAGGGCAAGCTGATCCTGGGCACCTCTGCTGACTATGCCCCCTATGAGTTCCACATTCTGGACAACGGCGTGGACAAAATCGTGGGCTTTGACGTGTCCCTGGCCCAGGCCATCGCCGACGAGCTGGGAGTTGAGCTGGAGATCCGGGACATTCCCTTCGATTCCATCCTGATGGAGATCAACGCCGGATCCGTGGACGTAGGCATCGCCGGCTTTACCCCCACCCCCGCCCGGCTGGAGGCCGTTGATATGAGCCATCTTTATGAGCTCCAGAGCCAGTCCCTGCTGATCCGGAAGGCCGACCTGGAGAAGTACAAGGATGTTTCTGACTTTGGCGCCGGTACCAATGTGGGCGCCCAGACCGGCAGCATTCAGGAGGAACTGGCCCTGGCCTCCACCCCCAATGCCGCCCACACCTCGATCCAGACCATCCCCTCCCTTGTAATGGACCTGAAGGGTGAAAAGGTTGACGCCGTTGTAATGGAAACCGCTGTGGCCGAGGGCTATGTCCAGGCCCAGGATGACCTGGCTATCCTCTGCGAGGTCCCCTATGATTCCAATGGCAAGGGCGTCGTGGTGAAGAAGGGCAACGAGGATCTGCTGAACTTCGTCAACGCCGTTGTCACCAAGGTCGTTGTCAACGGCGACATGGCCAAATTTATTGAAGAAGCCAACGCCCTTTCTGACCAGTCCATTTCTTAACCAACCTTAACGTAAGGAGAGAACCGATATGAAACAGAAAAAGCTGTTCAGCGGCCTTCTGGCCCTTCTGATGATCGTTTCCCTGGCCGCCTGCGGCGGTAAGGATGCCCCGGCCCCTTCTTCTTCCACTCCGGAAACCTCCGCTCCCGCAGCCTCCGATCCCCCTTCCTCCCAGCCAGAGAGCAATGCTCCCACTGTAGAGGTCCCCACCGCCCCTGATATTGAGGGCCTGGATATGGCAGCCCTGGATGCCGAGATCAAGGAGCTGGCCGCCAAGGTCAAAACCGTCACCGACGGAAAGCTCACCATCGGCACCTCCGCAGACTTTGCCCCCTATGAGTTCCATATTATGGAAAACGGTGTGGATAAGATCGTAGGCTTTGACGTGGCCCTGGGGCAGGCCATCGCCGACGAGCTGGGGGTCGCCTTCGAGGTAAAGGACATCTCCTTCGACTCCATCCTCATGGAGCTGAACAGCGGCACCATCGACCTGGGCCTGGCGGGCTTCTCCCCCACCCCGGAGCGGCTGGAGGCCGTGGACATGAGCCTGCTGTACTACACCGGCGGCCAGTCCCTGATGATCAAAAAGTCCGACGAGGGCAAGATCACAGGCTTTGCCGACCTGGGGGCAGGGACCTCGGTAGGGGCTCAGACCGGCTCCATCCAGGCGGACCTGGCCAAGGAGCACACCCCGGAGGCCAACCTGGTGGCCCTCCAGACCGTCCCCTCCATTATTATGGACCTTAAGACCGGCAAGATCGATGCCGCCTACATAGAGACCGTTGTGGCCGAGGGCTATCTTGCGACCCAGGACGACATTATGATCCTGTGCGAGGTTCCCTTCGATTCCGAGGGCTCCTCCGCCGCCGTGAAGAAGGGCAACGAGGATCTGCTGAACTTCGTCAACGCCGTGATCACCAAGGTGGTGGCCAATGGCACCATGGCCCAGCTTGTAGAGGACGCCAACGCCCTTTCCAGCCAGTCCATTTCCTGACAGCACAAAGAGGGCCCGCCCTCCCCCGAAAGGCCGGGGGAGGGTGACCTTCTGTAATAACCAAAACAAGGAGACCGACGCCTATGAGTTTCAACTTCGCCTCCATGGTCAAGTTTGCTGTTTACTTCCGGCAGGGTGTTATTTATACCATCCTCCTTTCCGCCTGCACCGTGGCCCTGGGCTTTATTCTGGCCCTTGGCCTGGCCCTGATGCGCATTGCCAAACCGGGGCGCAGCACCTCCAGCAAGGTGCTGGTCAAGATCCTGCATTTTGTCTCCGGCTTTTATATCGAGGTCATCCGGGGAACCCCTATGCTGGTGCAGCTGTTTATCATTTACTACATCGCCTACGGCCCCGGGGGCCTTTCCGCCCCGGATTTTACCCTTTTCGGCTTCATCAACGGCAAGCAGTTCGTCCCTGGCATCGTCGCCCTTTCCCTGAACAGCGGGGCCTATGTGGCGGAGATCGTCCGGGCCGGCATCCAGGGCATCGACTACGGCCAGACAGAGGCCTGCCGCAGCCTGGGAATGACCAAATTTCAGAATATGCGGTACATCGTCCTGCCCCAGGCCATTAAAAACATCCTGCCGGCTATTGCCAACGAGTTCGTCACCATCATCAAGGAATCCTCCATCTGCTCGGTCATCGGGATGCAGGAGCTGATGTTTAACGCCAAGCTGGTTCAGGGTGCCAGCTTCCGCCCCTCGGAGCCCCTCCTGATTGCGGCGGCCCTCTACCTCTGCATGACTGTGCCCACTTCCAAGATCATTGCCTACTTTGAAAGGAGGATGCGCCGTGGCGACCAGCGGTAACCTGATCCAGGTGAAGGACCTGGTAAAGACCTTCGGCACCCGGATCCACGCCATCGACCATGTCAGCCTGGATATTGCCAAGGGGGACGTGGTGGTCATCGTGGGCCCCTCCGGCTCCGGCAAATCCACCTTTCTGCGCTCCCTGAACCTTCTGGAGGAGCCCTCCTCCGGGGAGGTGATCTTCGAGGGGGTGAACATCGCCGGGAAGGGCGTGAACATCGACATCCACCGCCAGAAGATGGGGATGGTGTTCCAGCACTTTAACCTCTTTCCCCACCTGACCATTCTGCAAAACATGACCCTGGCCCCCATGAAGGTGAAGAAGGTGCCCCAGCGGGAGGCGGAGGAAAAGGCTATGGCCCTTCTGGCCCGGGTGGGGCTGCAGGACCGGGCCTACGCCTACCCCATCCAGCTTTCCGGCGGTCAGAAGCAGCGGGTCGCCATTGTCCGGGCCCTTTGCATGGAGCCGGAGGTGATGCTCTTTGACGAGCCTACCTCCGCCCTGGACCCCGAAATGGTGGGTGAGGTGCTGGAGGTGATGAAGTCCCTGGCCCGGGAGGGGATGACCATGGTGGTGGTCACCCACGAAATGGGCTTTGCCCGGGAGGTAGGGACCCGGGTGATCTTCATGGACTCCGGCAAGATCGTGGAGGAAAACGCCCCCGAGGAATTTTTTACCCATCCCAAAAGTGAACGCCTTAAGGATTTCCTGGCAAAGGTCCTGTGAGCATTTCTTTCTCCCCGCCTCCGCTCCGGCCGGAGGCGGGGATTTTTTGCCATTGGGCCGGGGAACCCGAGGCCGGCAAGCTTCTCGATGAAATGCACAATTTTCGCCCCCCTTCCCCCCAACCCCTTGTAATTTCTCCCAGGAGGTTGTATAATAAAATCATGAAGGGAGGAATGACCATGAAAGAGAACCTCATCGTTACTATCAGCCGGCAATACGGCAGCGGCGGCCGGGAAATCGGCCGGAAGCTGGCGGAGCGCCTGGGCATCCCCTATTACGACAAGGAGCTGATCATCCTGGCGGCGGAAAAGAGCGGCTACGCCCGCAGCCTTTTCGAGGAGGCCGACCAGAAGGCCACCAACAGCATGATCTTCTCCCTGATGCGGGCGGGTTCTATGGCGGGCAGCTATGATATGCCCCTCAACGACAAGATCTACCTGATCCAGTCCGGAGTGATCCAGCAGGTGGCCCGCCAGGGGTCCTGTGTCATTGTGGGGCGGTGTGCCGATTATGTCCTTCAGGACAAATTCCCCTGTGTCAATATTTTCATCCACGCAGACCTGAAAAAGCGGATGGAACGCGGCATACAGCTTTATGGCCTTTCCCCCGACGATGTCCAAAGCACCCTGATGAAAACCGATAAGCGCCGGGAGACCTACTACAACTACTACACCGGCCGCAAATACGGCGACGCCCGGAACTACACCCTCTCCCTGGACAGCCTGGGGGTCGGCATTGACCGGTCGGTGGAGGTGCTGGCCAGCTACATCCAGGGTTGGGAAGGGTAAGCCTCTCCCCGCGGCAACAACAATCGGAAAGTAAAATCAGAAAGGCGGAAACCACCAAATGAAGATCGAAATCAACATCCAGGGCCTCCAGAATTCGGAAAAATTCAGCTCCATCTGTCAGAATTATCCCTTCCAGCTTTATCTGCGCTCCGGCCAGTTCTGTGTGGACCCTAAGTCTATGCTGGGGGTGCTGGCTATCTTCTACTCCGCCTCCGAGCCTGTGTTTGTGGACACCACCGATATGGATGAGGAGACCACCCAGAAGTTCCTCCGGGATATCAACCCTTATCTGAAGAAATAACGCCCTGTATTCCATAGAGTACCCAGGCGGAGTGTCCCCAGGGATGCTCTGCCTTTTTGTGAAAGGAGTGATCCATGTGCTGGATATGGTAAAGGGCTGCCAGGTTCCCTTTCCCGAAAGGCTGTTTGAAGGCTGCGAAATAGGGACAAGGTACATCCGTATGCTCCTGGATGCCGGAAGGATCCCCTTGGCTTTGGAAAAATTCCTGGAGCTCCGCCGCCGGGAGCAGGTTTTTTTTATTTTGGAGCTTCCCACCAACCAGAAGGAGGAGCCGGAGCCGGAACGGGTCCTTCACAAGGACATCTACTACCTGGACGGATGCAGCCAGGAGCAGGCCCTCTCCCTTTTGGAGGAGTACGGGGAGCTGCTGATCCAGGACGGGATGTCCGCCTTCGGCTTTGGCGGTCACGAGCTGGGGGACGAGATCATGGTGGAAAAATACAACCTGGTCACCCTCTGGAGCCGCCGCCCGGTGAAGTTCCGCCCTCTTTTGGAGGAGCTGGGCCTGCCAGAGCAGCAGCACCTGGTCACCGCCGGGGAGACCTTCGACCAGGAGCACCCCGGCCAATGCCAGATGATCACCCTAAACGGCATAACGGTTTATGATCTGCCGGAAATGCTGAAGGACCGGGGGCTCTACTTCGCCGAGCGCCGGAAGGCCTAATCTCTCCTTCATTCTCTCATTTTCTTATCAAACCCCTTTGCAAGCTGCCAAAAATTTGCTATAATGGTATGCTATAGGGAGCGGGCTTCCCTTTTTGCCCGTTCCCTCTTTCCCAGGCGGAATCTTCAAAAATAAGGCGGGTGCTTTTATGGAACTGACAATTTCCCAGCGGATGGCGGCAATGCAGCCCTCGGCCATTCGGGAGATCTTCAAGAACATGGCAGACCCTTCCATCGTTCCCTTTGCCGGGGGGAATCCCTCCCCCGAGGCCTTTCCTGTGAAGGAGCTGCAAAACATTTCCCGGATCGTCTTTGAAAACAATCCGGTGACCGCTTTGCAATACTCGGTCACCGAGGGCTACCCCCAGCTGCGGGAAGCGGCAAAGCAGTTCGCCAACGGCCGGGAACCCGGTCTTTCCCACCCGGGGGATGGCATCATTATCACCAGCGGGGCCCAGCAGGCCATCGACCTGGCGGCCAAGTGCCTCACCGACGAGGGGGACACCATCCTTTGCGAGGATCCCTCCTTCATCGGCGCCCTGAACGCCTTCCGCACCTGCCGGGTCCACCTGGCCGGGGTGCCGGTGGAGGCGGACGGCATCTCCCTACAGGGGCTGGAGGATGCCATCAAAGCCAACCCCAGGGCAAAGCTTCTTTACATCATCCCCAATTTCCAGAACCCCACCGGGGTCACCCTTTCCCGGGAGAAGCGCCAGGCGGTATATGACCTTTGCCTGCGCCATGGTGTCGCCATCCTGGAGGACAACCCCTACGGCGACCTGCGCTTTTCCGGCAGCCATGTCCCGGCCATCAAAACCCTGGATACCCAGGGTATCGTCTGCTACTGCGGCACCTTCAGCAAGATCATCTCCCCCGGCCTTCGGGTGGGCTATGCCATTGCCCCCCAGGCCCTTTTGGACAAAATGGTGGTAGCCAAGCAGTGCAGCGATGTTCACACCACCGTTCTCAGCCAGATCATCTGCTGCCAGTTCCTCCAGTCCTGCAATATGGCAGGGCACCTTTCTACTCTGCAAAAGCTGTACCGGGGGAAATGCAGCCTGATGGTCCAGGGAATGCGCCAGCATATGGCCAAGGCGGAATTTACCGTCCCCGAGGGCGGCTTCTTCCTTTGGTGTGTCCTGCCCAAAGCCGTGGACCCGATGGCCTTTGTGAAAGCCGCCGGAGAGGCCAAGGTGGCGGTGGTCCCGGGGTCCACCTTTCTGCCGGATGAAACCGCCCCCTGTACCGCGGTGCGCCTGAATTTCTCCGCCCCCAGCAACCAGCAGATCACCAACGGCATCGAGCGCCTGGGCAAGGTCCTGGATGCCTTTGTGCGATAAAAAATTTTTGGGATCCCCGGCAAGGGCCTGCCCGGCCGGCCGGTGACGCTTCCCAGAAGGAGGTAATCTGTTATGGAACAGACGCCAGTCGCTCCCCAGACGGAGCGCAGAAAGATCATCTTTTCCGCTATCCAGCCCACAGGGGTCTTTACCCTGGGCAACTACATCGGGGCGGTGCGCAACTGGCGCACCCTCCAGGATGATTACGACTGCATCTACTGCGTGGCGGATCTTCATTCCATTACGGTCCGTCAGGACCCTGCCTCCCTCCGGAGCCATACCCTGGAGGCCTATGCCCTTCTTATGGCCTGCGGCCTGGACCCGGACCGGAGCATCCTTTTTATCCAAAGCCATAACCCGGACCACGCCCAGGGGGCCTGGGTCCTGGACTGCTACACCCAGTTCGGGGAGCTGAGCCGTATGACCCAGTTCAAGGACAAATCCGCCCGGTATGCCGACAACATCAACGCCGGGCTGTTCACCTATCCCTCCCTGATGGCCGCCGATATCCTTTTGTACCAGACCAGCTATGTCCCCGTGGGGGAGGACCAGCGCCAGCACCTGGAGATCACCCGGGACATTGCCGGGCGGTTTAACGGGGTGTACGGACCGGTCTTTACCGTCCCGGAGGCCTTTATCCCCAAGGCGGAACAGGGTGCCCGGATCATGTCCCTTCAGGACCCCACCCGGAAGATGTCCAAGTCGGACCCCAACCCCAAGGGCTGTGTCACCATCCTGGATGAACCCGGCGCCATTATGAAGAAGTTCCGCAGCGCCATTACCGACAGCGAGGCCCGGGTCGCCCACGGCCCCGGCAAGGAGGGCATCAGCAACCTGATGGGCATTTACTCGGTCTTTACCGGCAAGGACTTCGCCGCCATCGAGGAGGAGTTTGCCGGCAAGGGCTACGGGGACTTTAAGACCGCTGTGGGCGAGGCAGTGGTCCAGGGTCTGGAGCCCATCCAGCGCCGGTACAAGGAGCTGATGGCCGACAAGGCCTACCTGGAGGAATGCTACCGCCGGGGTGCCCAGCAGGCCATGAACCTCAGCCGCAGGACCCTGGAAAAGATGTACAAGAAGATCGGCTTCCTTCACGCCTGACGCCCACGCCCAGGACCGGACAGCCAAAAGCACCGCCGCCCAAAGGGCCAGCGGTGCTTTGTTATGTGTCAGAGAATTTTACCTCGCTTAGCTTTTCCCGAACGATCTCGGAGATCTCGGCATACACCTTCTGGAACCGGCAGACGCCGCAGGCATCCTTGTTGCGGTTGCAGTGGTAGTCGCTTTGGCTGAGGCATCGGGCCAGGGAATAGGGCCCCTCCACCGTTTCGATTACGTCACAAAGGGATATTTCCCCCGGGGAGCGGGCCAGCTCGTACCCCCCCTTGGTGCCCTTGTAGGAGCTCACCAGGCCACCGGTCACCAGCTTACGCAAAATCTTCAGGGAAAAGCGCAAGGTAACCCCTGTTTCCTCGGCAATGCGCTTTGCGTCCACCCGTTCCTTGTTCTGGGCAAGGCAGTGGACGATCCGCACCGCGTAGTCCGATTCCAGGGTGATGTGCATGGTCTTCCCTTCCCTCCCTTATTGCCTATTCTATAGAAAGTATAGCCCCCGGGGGACAAATTGTCAAGGCTCCCGGCCAAAAGCCAGGGCCGCACCGATCACCGGGTGCGGCCCTCTGCTTTTGGGGATCAGGTGGATCCTCTTTAATATCTGCCGAAATTTACCGGATCGTCCCGAACCAGGTCACGGGCAAAGTCGTAATCGTTGCCGGGAAGGATGGCGTTGAGGACGATGCCCAGAATGGCAGCAATAGCCAGACCGGACAGGCTGATGGTCAGAGTTGCACTCTGGTAAAGGACAAGCCCCCCCACGCTGTTAAAGCCCAGGGCAGAGACCAGGATCACCGCGGCGATGATCAGGTTTCGGGAGTTGGTGAAATCCACCTGGTTTTCTACCACATTGCGCACCCCGATGGCGGAGATCATCCCGTACAGGATCAGGCTGATGCCGCCGATAATGGCGGTGGGAATGGTGTTGACAATGGCATCAAACTTGGGGCTTACCGAAAGGACAATGGCTACCACAGCGGCGATGCGGATGACCTTGGGGTCATAGACCTTGGTGAGTGCCAAAACACCGGTGTTTTCGCCATAGGTGGTGTTGGCGGGACCGCCGAAGAAGCCTGCCAGGGCGGTGGCAAGGCCATCTCCCAGCAGGGTTCTTGCCAGGCCGGGCTTGGCGATAAAGTTCTGGCCCACTGTGGCGGAGATGGCAGCCATGTCCCCAATGTGCTCCATCATGGCGGCCAGGGCGATGGGCATAATGGTGAGGATGGCGCCGATATCAAACTTTGCCATAGCGGAGGCGTGGATGGGCGAACCGAAAAGATCCGCTTGGGCGATGGGGGCAAAATCCACTTGGTTTGTCACCAGGGCCAGGGCGTAGGAGCCCAGCACCCCCAGCAGAATGGGGATGATCTTTACCATCCCCTTGCCCCAAATGTTGCAGACGATGATGATGGTAAGGGCAGCTACCGCAAGAAACCAGTTGGTGCTGGCATTGGCAATGGCGGAGGGGGCCAGGATCAGGCCAATGGAGATAATAATGGGGCCGGTGACCACAGGGGGGAAGAAGCGCATCACCTTGCTGACCCCGAACAGATGGATCAGCCCTGCTACCACAACATACACCAAACCGGCGGCCATAACACCGCCGCAGGCATAGGGGAGCATTTCGGTGTTGGGAACGGTAAGCTCCCCGCTGGCGTCGGCCAGCTTGGGGGCCACAATGGCAAAGCCCCCCAGGAAGGCGAAGGAGCTCCCCAGAAAGGCGGGGACCCGGCCGCCGGTGATGAAGTGGAACAGCAGGGTCCCAAGGCCCGCCATCAGCAGGGTGGTGCTGACACTAAGGCCGGTAATAAGGGGGACCAGCACGGTGGCACCGAACATGGCAAAAACGTGCTGAAAGCCCAGCACCAGCATTTTGGGGGTGCCCAGGGTGCGGGCGTCATAGATGCCCTGGCCTGTCTGGTTCTCGTTGGACATGGAAAAACCTCCTTTACACACACCTCCGGCTCAAAAAAAGGAGGCACCGGCGGCCCCGGAGGGGGAAACGCCAATACCTCTAAAAAAGAACCGGAGGAAAGGGGGAGGGGAAATAAAGGGAACTGCTCTGCCCCGGCGCCAGTCGAAAATCCATTTGAATACCCACGCCGCACCCCTCCTTACGTTCCTGCCGGGCAAGTACCTGCCCGGTTATCCCTGCTATTATACCCAAGGAGCCGGAATTTGTAAAGAGGGGCCGGGGGAGGATTTTGGAGAATTTGCGGGAAGAAATTTGGCAAAATTGCCAGGGCATGTCCCATGGTCAGGTCGCGTTTACCAGGCGGCAGCAAAGCACCGTAATATCGTCCTCCCGCCCGTCGTCTCGCCGCAGGCGGGCCGTGGTGGCGATCTTTTTGCAGAATTCATTCAGGTCCCGTGGCTTTTCTTCCTCCGCCATTCGGGCAATCCAATCGCTCCCCTGGGTGGTGGCCCCGTCGGAAAGGAGGATCACCAGGTCCCCCAGGCCCAGGGAAATGCTGCTTTTTTCAAAATTCACCTGGCTGAGAATCCCCGCCGGCAGGGAGTTGGAATCGATGGTGAGGCTCCGGCCATCCCGGACCACCACGGTGGGGGCAGCCCCCGCCTTGTAGATCTCCATCTGGCCGGTGTAAAGATCGATGCGGACGCCATCCACTGTGGCAAGGCTTTCCTCCCCGCTTTTCACCGCCAGGGCCGAATTGACCAGATGAAGGGCACTTTCACAGCTTAGTCCGGCTTCCAGCAGACGGGTGATCAGGGCAGCCGCCATGGTGGAATCCACCGCCGCCCCTCCGCCGCTGCCCATCCCGTCAGAAAGCACCAGGTGGGCGGCTCCCCCCTGGAGGGTCAGGAGGCGGTAGCTGTCCCCGCACAGCTTATTCCCGGCCGGGATCAGCTGGCAGGCTCCGTATTCAGCGGCAAAGGCGGCGTGCTCGTAAAAGGTGTACTGGGCCCAGCGCCCTCCATCGGTGAGGATGGGACAGCCGAAGCGCAGATCGGTAATGGCGGCCAGTTCCCCCATAAGCTCTGCGGGAATGGCCCGGGTCATTTTGTACCGGGGCACTGTCACCTTTATCACCGTACGCCCCTGACGGTTCTTCCAGCATACCGCCCCTTGGGGTTCCATCCGGGCATCCAGAAAGAGCTCCTTCACCTTTGCTGCCAGCACCCGGTCCCCGGCACCGATCTCCCCAATGGCCTCCCCTACCCCTTCCAGGGCCAGGGCCAGGCCATCAAACTGTCCGGTGACCACCGACCGGGTCCGGGAGGCCTGGAGCCGCCCTTCCTCCCGCCCCACCCAAAGGCGGTATTCCCCGGTAAGGTAGTTGGCGATTTCCTCCCGCTTCTGGCACCGGGCCAGCCCCTCCAAAAGGTCCTCCCCGGAAAGGGGCTTCCCCTGACGGAGCTGTCCCATTCCCCGGGCAAGGGCCTTTACTGTATCCCCGTACTGCTCCTCCCAGCAGGCCAGCCGGTAAGGGCATCCCCGGCAGAGGCGCTCCCCTACCTGGTCATAAACTGCCGCCAGCTCCATACCCGAAAGATCCCCCAGGCGCCGGGCCACGTCCCTGGTAGTCTGGGAGACATCCCGGAGGGCAACAGCCGCCGACTGGAGCTGCTCCTCCACCACCAGCTTTACCGCTTCCTCGTCTGACGCGGCGGGACGGAGAAGGGCGGCCCCCAGGCGGAACCATGGGAGGGGGACCATCAAAAAGAGGAAAGCTCCCAAGGCTACCTCAATAAAACCGGCGGCATTCCCTGCGGTCATTGCACTGATGGCCCCGTAGGTCATAAGAAAGGCCAGGGTACTGCCGGTGCGGCCGAATACGGAAAAGATCCCGGCCAGCAGTCCCCCCAGGCCGTAGACGGTAATGGCCGGGGGAAAATCCCCTGTAGCGAAGCCCACTGCCAGGCCGCACACCAACCCTGCCGAAGCGGCCAGGCCCTCGCTGCCCACCCGGGCGGCAAAGAGGACCACGGTGACCGCCACGGTCCGCCCCAGGGTGACCCCTCCCACCGAAGTGGAATCCAGCCCCATAATCAGAAGGGCCCCCAGGACGCAGAGGGCGGTGGAATCCAGGCGGTCGGCTGGTGTTTTCCGCTCCCGGAGCACCCGGACCCCTCGCTCCAGAAAGGAGGCAGAGGCTGTTCCCATCACCACCTGGGTCCCCCACATTACCACGTCATAAATCAGGGGACTTTTATACAAAAGCGGGGCCACCCCGGTAAGGAACACGGTGCCTCCGGCCAGGGCAGGGCCCATCCAGGGGGGATGCTTTTCCCAGCGGAGCCCCAGGGTCCAGCGGGTCAGTGCGGTAAGCAGAAGAGCCCCCACCAAAGGAAAGCTGCCCCCCATACCGTTTCCCAAAAGATACCCCAGGATCCCTCCCACGGCACTGGGGAGGACCAGGGGGAGGGGCATTCCTGCTGTCAGGGCCACTCCGAAGGGGGCACTTCCGCCCAAGATTTTTCCCATAGAGAGGACCAGACCTATGGCACCCCAACAGAGGCAAAGTGCGGGGTAGCTTTGTTCTCGGAGAGCGGCTGCCAGGCGTTCCCGGCCTCGCAGGCCTGTAATTTCCGTTGACCGGCTCATATTAGACCTCCTTACTGCATTTCGGGGGTGAAATGTCAGTTCCATTTTGTATAAAAAATTAGTTTTTGTCGGATATGTAATATTTCTATCCTGATGGGAATAAGCTGAACGGGGTCTTTTTTATCATAATCCACTGGGGGAAAGGATTTTGTCGGAAGGGCGTATCCGCACAAAATTGTCTCGTGCGGCTCGCAGACCCTACCCGGCGCTGCGCGCCTTAACGGTGTGCGGGAGCATAGCGGGTGCCTGGAGTCCGGACGAGTACAGGGCGAGACGATTCCCCGGCCTTTGACGAACCGGGGCGGGCGAGGTTTCTGCCGGCGCAGCACCATGCCCGAAGCCCAGCGCCCAGTACCGGGTAGCCTTTCTGTCTCCGGACATCAGTCCGGTCCGGGTCCAGGGCGGACAGCGCCTGGTCGCCCGCCGTAGCGGGCGAAACTCCCCCGCATGAGGCAGCATCCTTCAATTTAGGCCGCGGCTAATAATATGGCGCTCACGAAAGAATGGCAGGGCTGTCCTTTCTTTTTGTGTCTGTGCGAAGTGACAAGCCGCGGCCGGAACGAGACCGACCGACACCCAGCCGCGGGGAGCGCCAGGCGCTGGCGGGTTTGTCTGCCTACCCTTCAAGACAGGCCCGCAGGGCCGCTTCTTGAACAGGCTGCCTCTCGGTCCTAGAATAGGACTTCTGTTATTAGCAGCGTCGTTTCCTTTAACTGCCACGCGCCAGTCTGTCCCTTCGCAATCCTGTCTCGTTTTAAAGACCTATTGCCTCGTTTCGCCTCCCCGGCGGGGGGTCACTTTCTGTTGCGACAGAAAGTAACCAAAGAGCGCCCAGGGGTCCCCCCTGGACCCGGGGGACCGGCC
>JAAWEO010000037.1 GCA_022794295.1 Angelakisella sp.
GAGATTGCAAGGAGAAAAGCGCAAGGAATCCTTGGTGGATTCCGAGCATTTTCGACGTCGTCAAGCTCCCTTCCCCTGTAGAAAAAGACGGGCGCGGCGACTTTAGGGACACGGCCTAAGAAACAAAGGAAGTGCTGCCGGGTCCTCCGCCGGGGAAAAGTCCGTCAGGCCCTCCCGCCAGGGGATGCCGCGGCGGGCCATCACCTCCAGAAAGCCGGTGGGGAAGGGGGCGGCGACGGTGACCTGCTCCCCGGTGATAACGTGGGGAAAGGTGACCTGGCCGCAGTGAAGGGCCTGGTGGGAAAGCCCCGGTTCCTCCTGTCCGCCATAGAAAAGGTCCCCCGCCAGGGGCAGGCCCAGGTGGGAAAAATGAACCCGGATCTGGTGGGTCCGCCCGGTGTGAAGCACCAGTCCCACCAGGGAGACCCCGTCCCCCTGTGCCAGAAGGTGAAATTCGGTTTTGGCCTCCTGGCCCTCGGGGTCCACCACCCGCCGCATCTCCAGGGGGCGCTCCCGCAGGATGGGCAGGTCGATAAGACCGGCGGGGAAGGGGAGGGCGCCCTCCACCAGAGCGAAATACCGTTTTCTGACCGCCTTCCACAGCTTGCCGGCGGCAAACTGGTTTTTGGCCGCCACCACCGCCCCGGTGGTGTCCTTGTCCAGGCGGTTAATGGCCCGGAAGGGGGTGACCGTCCCTGTTTTGGCGCAGTGGGCGGCGTACACCGAGGACAGGGTGCCGTAAATATGTCCCCCCGACTGGTGGCAGGGCATTCCGGCGGGTTTGTTGTAAAGGATAACGTCCTCGTCCTCGTAAAGGATCGGTACCGGGATCTCGCAGGGGGGTATCCGCTTCTCCTCCTCCGGGAGGTTCACCTCCAGCACCTGGCCGGGGGAGAGAGGATCCACCGTCCGGATGTGCTCCCCCTCCAGCAGGAGGCCCCTGGGGAGCTTTCGCAGGGCGGTGAGCATCCGGGAAGAAAAGCCCTCCCTGCGAAGGAGCTGCTCCACGGTCCAGCCCGCCTGCTCCGGGAGGACCGGGTAGCGGATGGTGCGCATTCCCATCCCCCTTTCCAAATTGCCTAAATCCTATAAAAAGCGGCGAAAACAAAAGGGAATCGGCCGCCTTTCTTATTTTACCATAGAAAAGGGCGCTGTTCAATCGTTGACAAAAAAAGAAAGATTCTTTAAGATATACACAGGTAATGAGTATGAGCAGCGCCGGGGAAGCAGCATCCCCGGGAAGCGGAAAGTAAGAAGGCGGGAATCGTATGCGTCATTCTTTGGACCCGGAGATCATCCGGAGGCTGGACGAGTTAACCCAGGTACAAAAGCTGTCCCCCAAGGGCCGCCGGGATATTATCGTTCTTCTGGACCTTTTGGAGGGGGAGTATGGGGTCACCCTGTCCTCCGGCCAGGCAAATATGTTCATTCGCCACCTGACCGAAACCTTTCTGCGCCTGAACAGAGGGGAGCCTGCCCCCTTGATGGAGGCCAGCACCGCCGGCCAGATCCGCAGCTTTGGCGGCAGCGGCATTGTGGACCAGATGGTAAAGGACTTCTGCCGCATTACAGGCAACCGATTTCCCATCAGCGAGGAGGAATACCTGAAGATGTACCTTTCCTCCCTCCTGTCCTACGGGGCGGATTGACAGCGTCCTTGCGGGAAGGGACTGCTTTCCCGCTTCTGCATCCGGACCGGCGGTGCTTTCGCCGCCCGGTCAGCTCTTCCAGCAAACAAAGGCCAAAGGCCCCCGGCTTCTGCCGGGGGCCTTTTCTGTGGAACAAAGGATCACTTCCGGATCTCGGCGCCGATCTCCCGGAGGCCCTCCAGGGCCTGGGCCATGGCCTTGTCGCACTCCTCCACGGTAAGGGTGCGGTCAGCCGCCCGGAGGATCAGGGCATAGGCAACGCTCTTTTTCCCCTGGGGAACCTGGGCCCCCCGGTAAACGTCAAAGAGCTGCACCTGCTCCAAAATCTTTCCCACATGGCGGCGGATGGCTTTTTCGATCTCCGCCACCGGCAGCGCCTCGTCACAGATCACTGCCAGGTCCCGGGTGGAGGCGGGGAAGCGGGGCAGGGGGGTATAGCTCTTTTCCTCGCTGTGAAGACGGAAAAGGGCATCCCCGTCCAGCTGGGCGGCGTAGGCCCTGGTGCCGATGCCGAAGCTTTCGCAGACCTCCGGGTGGATCTCCCCAATGCCCCCAATGGTCTCCTCTCCCACCACAATGGCGGCACAGCGTCCAGGGTGGTAGGAGGGGTTGTGGGTGCAGGGCTGGTATTCCACCCCGGCGACCCCCAGCGTTTTCAGCAGGACCTCCACCCGCCCCTTGAGGGCGTAGAAATCCCAGCCGGAGCCATAGGCCCCCAGGATCACATCCGGCTTTTCCACCGGCAGCTCCCCGGGCTTTGTGGGAAGGAACTCCTGGGCCGCCTCGTAAAGGGCGGCCTCCGGGTTGCGGTTGTTGTAGTTGGTGGCCAGCGCCTGGAGCATGGAGGGCAGGGCGGTGGTCCGCATAATGCTGGTGTCCTCCCCCAGGGGGTTTTGAATGGTCACCGACTGGCGCAGGGGGCTGTCCTCCGGCAGGCGGATCTTGTCATACAGCTTGGGGCTGATGAAGGTGAAGGTGTAGATCTCGCTCATTCCCAGGCCCAGCAGGGTCTGCTCCATCCGGCGGTTAAACTTCTGCCGGGGGGTGACGATCCCCTCGGAGGTGCCCCGCAGGGCGGTGGTGGGGATCCTGTTGTAGCCGTACATCCGGGCAATCTCCTCGGCAATATCCGCCTTGGATTCCAGGTCGGGCCGCCAGGTGGGGGCGATGGCCTCCCCGTTTTCCACCGGGATCTCCAGCTTTTGGAGGATCCGGACCATTTCCTCCCCGGCAATATCGATGCCCAGAAAGCGGTTCACCCACTCCGCCGTAAAGGGGATTCGCCGGCACTGATGGCTGGCGTTGTCAATATCGATGATGCCCCCTACCACGTCCCCGGCGTCCAGAAGCTCCACCAGCTCGCAGGCGCGGTTTACGGCGATTTCGCAGGTGGCGGGGTCCAGGCCCTTTTCGTACCGGCCGGAGGCCTCGGTGCGCAGGCCCACCTTCTTGGCGGTGGTGCGCACGCTGCTCCCCTTGAAGCAGGCGCTCTCAAAGGCGATGGTGACGGTGTCGGGCTGGATCTCCGAGTACTCGCCCCCCATAACCCCGGCGATGGCGGTGGGGTTCTTCTCGTCGGCAATAACCAGCATTTCGGGGGACAGCTGCCGTTCCACCCCGTCCAGGGTGGTGATGCTCTCCCCGGGGGCGGCGTTGCGGACGATGATATGGGCCCCCTCCACATACTTCAGGTCAAAGGCGTGCATGGGCTGGCCGTACTCCAGCATAACAAAGTTGGTGATGTCCACAATGTTGTTAATGGGGCGCACTCCGCAGGCCCGCAGCCGCTCCCGCATCCACCGGGGGGAAGGGGCGATGCGCACGTTTTTCACCACCCGGGCCATATACCGGGGGCAGAGCTCCCCGTTCTTCACATCCACCTGGAGGTAGTCGCGGATATCCCCGCCGCAGCCCTTTACCTCCGGGACATGGGTCTTTCGGGGCAGGTCAAAGGTGGCGGCGGTCTCCCGGGCTAGGCCCAGGACAGAGAAGCAGTCGGGACGGTTGGAGGTGATCTCGAACTCCACCTTGGTGTCGTTTAGGCCGATGGCGGTCTGGATATCCAGGCCCAGGGTGCGGTCGCAGTCCTCCCCCAGGATGAAGATGCCATCCTCGATGGCGTAGGGGAAGTCGTGGGCGGTCAGCCCCAGCTCCCCCAGGGAGCAGAGCATTCCGTTGCTCTCCACCCCCCGGAGCTTGCCCTTGGTGATCTTATGGCCGCCGGGCAGCACCGACTTGTGCTTTGCCACAGGGACACAGTCCCCCACCGAGACATTCTGGGCCCCGGTGACGATCTGGACCGTCTCGCTGCCCAGGTCCACCTGGCAGGTCCACATATGGTCGGAATCGGGGTGGCGCTCCATGGCGGTGACCTTGCCCACCACCACGTTCTGGATCTCGCTCCCCTCCACCTCGTAGCCCTCTACCTTGGAGCCGGACATGGTCATGCCCTCGCAGTAGGTCCGGGGGGCCATATCCCCGGTATCCACATAGTCGTTCAGCCATTTCATAGAAAGATTCATAATTCTTATTCCCCCTACTTAAAACTGTGCCAGGAAGCGCAGGTCGTTTTCGGTAAAGAGCCGCAGGTCATCGATGCCGTACCGGCCCATGACCAGGCGCTCCAGGCCGATGCCGAAGGCAAAGCCGCTGTACACCTCCGGATCGATGCCGCAGCCCAGCAGCACCTTGGGGTGGACCATGCCGCAGCCCAGGATCTCGATCCAGCCCTCCCCCTTACAGAGGCGGCAGCCCTCCCCATGGCAGGCGAAGCACTGGAGGTCCATTTCAGCAGAGGGCTCGGTGAAGGGGAAGTGGTGGGGGCGGAAGCGCACCACCGCGCCATCGCCATAGAGGCGCTTGGCGATGGTCTCCAGGCAGCCCTTCAGGTCCGCCATGGTGATGCCCTTATCCACCACCAGTCCCTCGATCTGATGGAACACCGGGGAATGGGTGGCGTCCACGGCGTCGGAGCGGTAGACCCGCCCGGGGGCGATGATCCGCAGGGGGGGCTTCCTTTGCTCCATGGTGCGCACCTGCATGGGGCTGGTCTGGGTCCGCAGGAGGATATTCTCCGACACATAAAAAGTGTCCTGGGTGTCCCGGGCGGGGTGGTCCTTGGGGAGGTTCAGGGCCTCAAAGTTGTAGTAATCGGTCTCCACCTCAGGGCCCTCCACCACATCGAAGCCCAGGCCCAGGAAGATCTCCTTCACCTCGTCCAGCACCTGGGAGATGGGGTGCCGGTGGCCGGGGGCCGGGGCAGAGCCCGGCATGGTGACGTCGATGGCCTCGGCCCGGAGCTTCTCCGCCTGGAGGGTGGTTTTCAGGGTTTGGGTGCGGGCGGTGAGTTCTCCCTCCACCGCCTCCCGGATCTGGTTGGCCAGCTGGCCGATGACGGGGCGTTCCTCGGGGGAGAGGCTTCCCATCCTTTTCAGGATGGCGGTGAGCTCTCCCTTCTTCCCCAGAAATTTGACCCGAAGGTCGTCCAGCTCCTTAAGGCTTTTGGCCTCGGTAAGCTGCTGATGGGCCGCGGCCCGGATCGCTTCCAATGCGGCTTTCATGTGTTCTCAATCCCTTCCGACAAAATAAAAATACCCTTCATCCCCGCAGACAAACAGGGACGAAAGGCGAGCTGACACTTTCGCGGTACCACCCGGTTTCCCGCCCGTTCTTCCGGCAGGGAAGGGGAGGGCGGACACTTTGGGGTCTATAACGGGACCCGGCCCGTCACCACCTACTGGGACCCTGGGGGGTCTGTTCTGCGGTGCCGCTCATAAGGGAACTTCACCAGCCGGTCCGACGGGAGCCGCTTACAGCCGATGGCGGCTTCTCTCTGGACAGGACGGGGGCTGGCTACTTTTCTTAATCGCTGCGTTTTAGATATCTGGGGATTATCATAGCACAACCGCAAAAAAAAAGCAAGCATTTTTGCGGCCTGGAGGCCGTTCAGACCCTACCCGCCGCTTCGCGGCTTAACGGTGTGCGGGGGCTTGGTGAGTGCCTGGAGTCCGGACGGGTGCAGGGCGAGGCGATTCCCCTGCCTTTGACGGACTGGATGGGGGTGGTTCCTGCCGGTGCAAGACCCCAGGCAACCGCTACCGCCTTGCACAAGCTTTCGTAGGGTCTAAAGTTTGGGGCCGCCCTTTTCAAAGGGCTGGGCGTAGCCCACGTGCCTGAAGGGCTCGGGGTCAGGGCGGCGCCCTGGTCGCCCGTCGCACTGCGCCTGCAGGCGCGTTTCGGAGCGCAACCGAGCGTAGCGAGGCTCTTAGCGCGGAGAGGCTTTGCTCCTTCCTTTTTGAAAGAAAAAAAGAAAGTGGCCGTAGGCCACGGTCCCGAAGGGATCAAGCCTGCTCGCCCCGCACAATCTAACCTGCAAAAACACCCCAGTGGGGTGTTTTGCAACCTCTGCCCCCTTCGTACAAAGCTGCCCCCTAGGCCGCTTCGCAACCGCCGGTTGACAAAAAAGGAAAACGGCAGTTGGTAGCCTTTGCTCTCCTTTTCGGTTATAATAGGGACATCCTACACACAAGGAAAGGAGCGAAGACCCATGGATCTAGGCAGACGAATCCAGGAGCTGCGCCGGGGGCAGAGGCTCTCCCAGGAGAAGCTGGCGGAACAGATGGAGGTAAGCCGCCAGGCGATCTCCAAGTGGGAAAGCGGCGCCGCCATCCCGGAGGTGGATAAGCTGATCCAGCTGGCCCGTTTTTTCGGGGTAACAGTGGATGAGCTGCTGGGAGTACGCCCCCCGGAAGTCTCCAGGCAGAGCTTCCCCATGGGGGAACAGGCCCCCGGGCTGGCACCGGAACCCCCGGAAGAAATGGAGACCCCTCGGCCGCCAACCCAGGAGGAGCGGCTCCATGCCCTGGAGGGGATGGTGGCCGCCCTGGGGGAGGACCGGCGGCGGAACGGGCTGCGGAAAAAATGGGTGGATGCCCTGCTGCTGGCTGTTACCCTGGCCGCCCTGGTGTTCGCCGCCGGATTTTCCGTCTACCACACCAGAATGACCCGGTGGCAGCTCCAGAACCTCCAGGTGGACCTGGAAAGGCTCAATGTGGAGGTCATCAATCTGAAGTATAAGGATCCCCTCCTCTATGACCCCGCCCCCGGGGAGGAAGCCGCCGCCGGGCTGCTGGCGGACTGGGACATTTCCTTCCAGGATTACGATCTGGAACAGAAAACCATTTCCTGCCGCCTTTTTGCCACCCCCAAGAGCCTGCGGGAGGGGATGACAGGGGAGTTCATCCTGGCCCGGAAGGACGGACCTGCTGTCAGCCTGCCCGCCGAGGTGGTAGCCGGTGCCATGTTCCAGGCGGTGGCCGACATCCCCTGGGAGGGGGAGACCACCGTTTCCCTTTCCCTCCTGGATGGGGAGACAGGGGAACGGAACCTCTGCCTGCTGGGGACCCTGCGAAGCCCCGGAGACAACCTGCGGCTGCACACCACGGCCCTGTACAGCGGTTCAACCTCCTTCCCGGAGGGAAAGGTAAGCTTCCAGGGGACGGTTCAGTGGGAGTGCTGGTATCACAGCGGGGAGGTGGGCATCCCGGTGAAGAACTACGCTGTCTCTGCCCGGGCAGCGGTGTACATCGATGGGGCGGAGACGGAGGCGTTTCCCTTTGATTTAAATGGCCCGGAGGACCAGGGGAACCTTCTGGACCTGCGCCTTCCCCTGGTGGGGGAGTATCCCCTGGGGCCGAATCAGCGCCTGGAGCTGGTGGTGGAAACCACCGACGCCCTGGGTCAGGAGTATCGGGAGGTGCTGGCGGCCTATGCTGCCGGCGAAAACGGGATCATCGATCTGGTGGGATAACAACAGCGCCCGGAGGAAAGGACCTCCGGGCGCTGGTTTTGCAGTCATTTAAAAAAGGGTAGGTTGTAAAAATTACTTTGGCGGCTTTGTCCCAAACTTTGTCCCAAAATTTCATTTCGCCCTTGATTTTATCTGTTAAAAGTGTTAAAGTTTATAACCAATGATAACTTTGGGAAAAACCCGGAAGAAAAGGGAGGAGCATCATGGTCATCACCGAATTTTTGGAGCGCAACGCCCGGCTTTACGGGGCGGAGACCGCCCTGGTGGAGGTGAACCCCTCGGAGGAGCGGGACAGGGCAGTGACCTGGCGGGAGGCCAGCCTTATTGAAAGCGCCTCCCCGGATGCCCCCTACCGCCGGGCCATTACCTGGCGGGATTTTGACCGCCAGGCAAACCGGTTTGCCAACCTTCTCCTCAGCCGCGGGGTGGAGCGGGGGACCAAGGTGGGGATTCTGCTGATGAACTGCCTGGAGTGGCTCCCCCTCTACTTTGGTATCCTGAAGGCCGGGTGCATCGCCGTGCCCCTGAACTTCCGGTATTCCGCCGACGAGATCAAGTACTGTCTGGAGCTGGCAGACGTGGAGGTGCTGGTTTTCGGCCCCGAGTTCGTGGAACGGATGGACGCCGTTGCCGGGGAGCTTCCCCAGGTGAGGATGTTCTTTTTTGTGGGCAGGGAAAAGCCCGCCTACGCCGAAAGCTGTATGCGCCTGGTGGGCTTCTGCTCCTCCGGACCGCCGCCGGTGGCCCTGACCCTGGAGGATCACGCCGCCATTTACTTCTCCTCCGGCACCACCGGCTTTCCCAAGGCCATCCTTCACGACCACCGTTCCCTCCTGTGTGCCTGCGAAACGGAGCAGAACCACCACGGCCAAACCCGGGAGGATGTCTTTCTCTGTATCCCGCCCCTTTACCACACCGGGGCCAAAATGCACTGGTTCGGCAGCCTCTTTTCCGGGAGCAGGGCGGTGATCCTCCGGGGGGTGACCCCGGAATGGATCCTCCGGACAGTGACCGAGGAAAAGTGCACCATTGTCTGGCTGCTGGTGCCCTGGGCGCAGGATATGCTGGACGCCATCGATTCCGGGCGGGTAAAGCCGGAAAACTACCTTCTGGACCAGTGGCGGCTGATGCACATTGGGGCCCAGCCGGTGCCTCCCAGCCTGATCAAACGCTGGAAGGCGGTTTTCCCCCACCACCAGTACGATACCAACTATGGCCTCAGCGAATCCATTGGGCCGGGGTGTGTCCACCTGGGGGTGGAGAACATTCACAAGGTGGGGGCCATAGGGGTTCCCGGATACCAGTGGGAGGTCAAGATCATGTCCTCCCCCGGGGTGGAGACCCCCCGGGGAGAGATCGGGGAGCTGGCGGTAAAAGGTCCCGGGGTGATGCTCTGCTACTACAAAAACCCGGAGGCCACCGGCGAGGTCCTGAAGGACGGGTGGCTGTATACCGGGGACATGGCCCGGATGGACGGGGACGGGTTTATCTACCTGGTGGACCGGAAGAAGGACGTGGTGATCTCCGGAGGGGAAAATCTTTACCCGGTGCAGATCGAGGACTTTTTGCGGAAACACGGGAAGATCAAGGACGCGGCGGTAATCGGCCTGCCGGACCACCGGCTGGGGGAGATTGCGGCGGCGGTGATCGAGGTCAAGGAGGGGTGCAGCTGCACCGAGGAGGAGATCATGGAGTTTTGCCAGGAGCTCCCCCGGTACAAGCGGCCCCGGCGGATCATCTTCGCGCCGGTGCCGCGAAACCCCACAGGGAAGATCGAAAAGCCGGTGCTGCGGGAGCGTTACTGCCATGTCCGCCTGGTGGAGGCCCAGACCTCCGGCTGAACACGCCCCAGATCAGGGGATGTACTTAAGCCCCCACATGGCAATGGAATAAAAAATAGGCAGCAGGTCCTCCCCCTTGGTGGTAAGGGAGTACTCCACATGGGGCGGTATCTCGTTAAACTGCACCCGGAGGATCAGCCCGTCTGCTTCCAGCTCCCGGAGTGCCCCGGTCAGGGCGGAATTGGTGACACCCCCCAGCATCTTCCGCAGCTCCCCAAAGCGAAGGGGGCTTTTGACACACAGGCCGTAAAGGATCTCCAGCTTCCATTTTCCCTGGAACATATGGACCACCGGGGTGACAGCGCAGCTGCCCCCCTGGGTGCGGATGGGGACCTGCTCCCGGAATTCCTGAAAAGACATGGGCTCGTTCATGACAATGACTCCTTTTGGACAGTCTGATTTTGTATACCTGGTTGTGATCTTTTAACTACTTGAATTTTCTTCCGGAATAAGTATAATAAAACTACCGGAAAAAAGCAAGCCGGAAGCCGACAAACAGGAAGGAGAACATATCATGGAAAAAACACTGCTTGATTTTACCGCCCAGAAGGCCCGGGAGCTGATGGCTGCCCCCACCTGCTGCAAGGAGCTGAAGGAAGTGGCTCAGGCCTGGCTGGATGACCCCAGTGCCGACATGACCAAGAAATTTGTGGCCGAGGCAGAGGCGGATATCGTTACCGCCGAAGGCCTGCTGGCCTTTGCAGAGTCGGAGATGGGCGCCAAGGTATTCGGGGCCGATACCGCCAAGGGAGTCGCCGCCCACGCCCGGGAGCTGATCGCCGCCAGGGCCCCCTACTGCGACTGCCCCGCATGTGCTGCCTGCGCCGCCATCCTGGAGAAAAAGGCGGAGCTGCTGGCCTGAGTTTTGGTGAAAACAGCAAAGGAGAAGTTTGTTATGGCAGAAAATCGCTGGGTTTTGGCATATTTCAGCCCCACCGGGGGCACCGAGAAGGTCGCACGGGCTGTGGCGGCAGGCACTGGCTGGCCCAGCCGGGAGGTTGACCTGTGCGCCCCCTTTGACCCGCCGGTCCTGGAGGAGGACGAGGTCCTGCTGGCCGCTGTACCGGTGTTTGGCGGGCGCGTCCCCGCTGCCGCTGCCGCCGCCCTGGAAAAGCTCTCCGGGGAGGGGAGAAGGGCTGTCGCTGTGGCGGTGTACGGCAACCGGGAGTTTGAGGACGCCCTTGTGGAGGCTGCCGACACCCTGACCGGCCGGGGCTTCCAGGTGATAGCCGGGGCTGCTTTTATTGCGGAGCACTCCATTGTGCGGTCCATTGCCGCCGGGCGCCCTGACGAGGCGGATATAGAGAAGGCCGGGGAGTTCGGGAAGCAGGTGGCCGCAAAGCTGGCCGCTGGGGAAGCCGCTCCGGTCCAGGTGCCGGGGGACCATCCCTACAGAAAGACAGGGGGAATGCCGGCCCACCCCGAGGCCGGGAAGGGCTGTGTAAAGTGCGGTCTCTGTGCCGAAAAGTGCCCGGTGGGTGCCATCCCCCGGGAGGACCCCTCCCAGACCGACGCCGACATCTGCTTCAACTGTATGCGGTGCATTGCTGTCTGTCCCCACGGGGCCAGAAAATTCCCCGCCCCCGCCCTTTTGGCCGCCACCACCCTGCTAAAGGTGAAGGCTGGCACCCGCAAAGAGCCCCAGCTCTTTTTGTAAGATAAATACAGAGCACACCCTAGATAAAATCTGAAAAGAACCCTCCGGCGGGTAAGCCGGGGGGTTCTTTCCGCCGCCAAATCACAAGGAGGATCGCCCTATGGACAGAAAAGAAAACAGACTGGAAGCCCTGTTCCTGGATCTGGACGGAAGCCTTTTAAACGGTGACCGCCAGGCAGGGGAGGGGGACCGGAGGACCATTGCCCGGCTGGTGGACCGGGGGGTTCGGGTCTGCATCTGCACCGGGCGGCATTACGAGCTTTCTATGCGCTTCTGGCGGGAGCTGGGCCTTACCGGACCCTTCCTGGCCTCGGACGGGGCGGTTCTGTACCACCCGGGGGAAGGGCGGGTGCTTTTTCACCATCCCATTCCGGGGGAGCTGGTCCGCAAGCTCCTTTGCCGGGCGGTGGAGGGGGAGGAGGAGTTCTACTTCCATGATGTGAATGCCGCCTATTTCAGCCCCAATTTCGGGCGGATCGGGGTCTGGCAGGCATACGCCGCCAGGTGCGGGGAGGGGGACCTGCACCCCGGCCTGGGCCAGATGCCGGAGGGGTATCTGGATGGGGACCCCCAGGTGATGACGGTGATGTTTCACCTGCCTTCCCCAGGCTTCTGCAAGGAGCTGGAGGAGCTCTGCCGGGGACAGGCCCCCCTTTACCTGCACCCGGAGGGGCGGGTGGCAATCGTCAGCGCCCCAAATTGGGACAAGGGCCGCGGGGCGGCTGCCCTGGCGGAGCGGGAGGGGTTCTCCCTGGAAAATGCCATGGCCCTGGGGGACACCGGGAACGACCTGCCCCTTCTCCGGGCTGTGGGGTGGCCGGTGGTGCCGGAAAACGGCGGAGCAGACGCCCTGGCTCTGGCCCGGTATGTTACGGCGGACAACGACCACGACCCGGTGACCCGGGCCATAGAGGCACTATTCCCGCAGCTTCTTTGCTGATCGGGAGCGGCCCCGGAAGGAAACCCTTCTTCCGGGCCGCTTTTTTTCTGTTTTCCGGAATTCCTTTACCCTCCGGCCCACCACCGGCCACAGGGCGGCCACACCGATCAGGTTGGGGACCATCATAGCCCCGTTGAGCAGGTCCGAAAGGCTCCACACCAGTCCCAGGCGGGCCGGAGCGGCCAGGACCATGACCAGAAGGTAGCAGATCCGGTACAGCTGAATGGCCCGGGGATTCTCTCCGGTGAGCCACCCGATCCCCCGCTCCCCGTAATACCCCCAGCCCAGCACGGTGGAAAAGGCAAAAAGCAGGGTGGAAACACTGACCACCCACCCCCCCAGGGGCCCCAGGGCCCTGGCGAAAACGGCGGAGGTAAGGGCCGCGCCATCCAGGCCGGAGCGCCACAGCTCCCCCTCGGAAAGGATGATGACAGCGGTGAAGCCGCACATGAGGATGGTGTCTGCAAACACCTCGAAGATCCCCCAGCACCCCTGTTCTACCGGGCCCCTGGCGTCGGCTCCGGCATGGGCAATGGGGGCGGAGCCCAGCCCGGCCTCATTGGTGAAGATCCCCCGGGCCACCCCGAAGTGTACCGCCCGGCGCACCGTGTACCCGGCAGCCCCGCCTGCCGCGGCCTCGGGGGAAAAGGCGCATTGGAGGATAAGGGCCAGGGCCCCGGGGATGGCGGAGGCATTCTTCGCAAGAACCAGCCCTCCGGCGCCCAAATAAAAAAGGGCCATCAGAGGGACAAAGCCGGCGGCAAAGGCCCCGATGCGCCGGAGCCCCCCCAGGATCACCAGCCCTGCCAGAAGGGCCATTCCCAGGCCGCTGGCCAGGGGCGGCACGGCAAAATCCCGGGCCATGACCTGGGCCACCGCCCCCACCTGGGCGGCGTTGCCCACCCCAAAGGAGGCCAGGACACAGAAAACACAAAAGACCCCCGCCAGCCAGGGCATCCCCAGCCCCCGGGAGAGGTACTCCATAGGCCCGCCCTGCCAGCGGCCCTCCCGGTCCCGGGTGCGGTATTCCACCGCCAGCAGGACCTCGGAGAATTTGGTAGCCATTCCCGGCAGGGCGGAGCACCACATCCAGAACACGGCACCTGGGCCTCCGGCGACGATGGCGGTAGCGACCCCGGCGATGTTTCCGATGCCCAGGGTTCCGGCCAGGGCGGTGGCGACGGCCTGGAAGGGGGAGATCCCCTCCGCCTTGCGGGACTGTTTCTGTCCGGGCAGGAGGGAGCCCAGGGTACAACGGAGCACGGTGCCTGGATGGCGCAGGGGAAAGAAGCCGGTGACCAAAGAGAGCCACAGTCCTGCTCCCACCAAAAGAAAAACCATGCTGCCGCCCCCTTTCCTTTATAGTTATGTATGACACAGAAAGCAAAATCATTCAGTTCCGGCCCCTACCCGGTGCAGCACCATGCCCGAAGCCCAACGCCCAGTACCGGGTAGCCTTTCTGTCACCGGACATCAGTCCGGTCCGGGTCCAGGGCGGACAGCGCCTGGTCGCC
>JAAWEO010000038.1 GCA_022794295.1 Angelakisella sp.
CCCGCACACACCCTCGTAGGGTCTAAAGTTTAGGGCCGCCCTTTTCAAAGGGCGGCAGGTCCAGGGCGGCGCCCTGGTCGCCCTCCGCAGAGGGCGAAACTCCCCCGCATCCTTACCGGAGGGCGCATTTTTCTTTGCTTACTTTCTTTTTGAAAGAAAAAAAGAAAGTAAGAGCCTGCTCGCCCCGCACCCAGCTAACCTGCAAATACACCCCAGTGGGGTGTTTTGCAATCCAGCCCCCCTCGCATGAACCGGCCTTCAGGCCGGTTCATGCGACCCGCTACAGGCCCCCCGCACCCGGAGAGAAGAAAATCCGGGTGCGCCTTTTTATTTGGCAAAAAATGGGGCCCCATGCAAGAAATCCCGGCTTTTTTGACACATCTTAAAAGAGAACAGAAAAAGCTTTTCTTGGAAAGGAGCCCTGCCCTATGAAACGGACCATCTGTATTGCCGCCGCCCTGGTGTTTACCCTCCTTATTGCCGCCGCCTGCGGAAAACAAAAGGAAGGCGTCACCTTTACCGCCGCCGTGGAGGAACGGGGCGAAAACTCCATTTTGGTGCTGGCGGAGGAAGGCGCCGGCGTCCGCCGGTCCTCTGACCGCTTTTGGGTGAGCCTTGCCGGGGCAAGGGTGGTGGACGAGGAAGGGAAAGCCCTGAAAGCCGGGGACCTTCGCCTTTATGACCGGGTGGAGATCACCTTTGACGGAAGCATCGCTGAAAGCAGTCCCGCACAGATCACCGCCCAAAGGGTGGCCCGTTTGGCAAAGGAGAGCCTCACCCGGGAAAGGGTCGCGGCACTGGCAGAAAAGGGGGACGCCCTGACCTGGGGAGACTTTTTCCCCTATCAGGGGGATGATGTGGGCTCCGGCCTGATGATCCTCCGGTTTGAGCTGGCGGAGGGCGGGACCCTGTGGGTGGGGGGAACCCCCGCCGAGGAAAAGCCCTGGTATATCCGCCTCTGCCGCGGGGAGAATTTGGAAAACTATATGGAGCTCCGGGAGGCCGATCTGGAAAAGTACCTGGCGGGGGAGGGGATCCTCCTTCGCGCCAGGGCAGAGGATGATCCGGCGGCCATTATGGCGGAGGGCCAGGTCTACCTTCTGGCGGAGGCTCCCATGCCCGCCGAGGTGGAGGAAAGCGCCATTTTCGGCCGCACCACCTCCTACACCGATGGCTGGCCCGGCCAGGATGGGGAGACCAACTTCTCCCGGGAGCTGGACCTCCCCTATGCCCGGGTGGAGGGAGGGATCGCCGTGCGGTATGGGAACGAATGGTACCTCTGCAAGCCGGAAAAATAGAAAGGAAACCGCCCTGGGCCCGAAGCTGGAAAAACAGCTCCGGGCCCTTTGGGCCGCCGCCCGGGGGGGGGGAGGCGCCATTCCCCAAAAATTTTTAAGAAATGGTGCAATTTCCCTTTTAAACTGATATACTAAAGGATACCGCTTATTTTGTCCGAGGATGGAGGGCGCTTATGGTTTTCAGCAGCATCCTGTTTTTGTTCCGCTTTTTTCCCGCCGCTATGGCGGTCTATTTCCTTACCCCCAAACGGTTTCGGAACATGGTCCTTCTGGTGGAGAGCCTGATCTTCTACTCCTGGGGGGAGGTCCGCTATTTTCCCATTATGGTGGCTTCCATTTTGGTGGACTACATCGCCAGCAACGGCATCGAGAAGCACCGGGAGAACCGGAGGGCCTGCCGGGCCTTTCTTTGCCTTTCGGTGGTCTTTAACCTGGGGATGCTGGGCTTCTTTAAATACACCAACTTCCTTTTGGGGAACCTGGAGGCCCTCTTTGGCCTCTCCCTGCCGGCGCTGTCCCTTACCCTGCCCCTGGGGATCAGCTTTTACACCTTCCAGACCATGTCCTACACCATCGATGTCTACCGGGGAAAGGTCCCGGCGGAAAAGAACATTGTGGACTTCGGGGCCTTTGTTGTCCTTTTCCCCCAGCTGATCGCCGGCCCCATCGTCCGGTACACCGATGTGAACCGGGAGCTGAAAAGCCGTATGATCACCCCCGCCAGCTTCCAGGAGGGGGTGGACATCTTCATCCGGGGCCTGGGGCGGAAGGTCCTGATCGCCAACAACATCGGCGCCCTTTGGACCGAGGTCTCGGCCATGAACTTCTCGGCCATCTCCACCCCACTGGCCTGGCTGGGGATCCTGGCCTACACCTTCCAGATCTATTTCGATTTTTCCGGCTACTCCCAGATGGCTATCGGCCTGGGGCGGATGCTGGGCTTTTCCTTCCCCCAAAACTTTAACGACCCCTATATTGCCAAAAGCGTCACCGAGTTCTGGCGGCGGTGGCATATGACCCTGGGCTCCTGGTTCCGGGAATACCTGTACATCCCACTGGGGGGCAACCGCTGCTCCTTCCCCCGGCAGATCTTCAACCTGTTTGTGGTCTGGGCCGCCACCGGCCTGTGGCACGGGGCCAGCTGGAACTTTGTTTTGTGGGGCCTTTACTTCTTTGTTTTTCTGGTGCTGGAAAAGGCCTTTCTCCGTCCCTTCCTGGAAAGGAGCCGGGTCATCGGCCACCTTTACCTGGTGTTTTTGGTGGTGGTCAGCTGGGCCCTTTTCGCCATCACCGACTTCGCCGCCCTGGGGCGCTTCCTTACCGCCATGTTCGCCTTCCGGGGGGGCAGCGAATGGCTTTACTACCTGCGGAATTACGGCGTCACCTTCCTTTTGGCTGCGATGCTCTCCACCCCCCTGCTGGCAAAGGCGGAGGCTCGCTTCGGGAAGCACCTGAGGCCCGTAAAGGTAATTGCCCTTACGGTGGTCCTGGTGGCAAGCATCGCCTACCTGGAGGACGCCACCTACAACCCCTTCCTCTATTTCCGGTTCTGATGAAAGGAGGCCGAAGTTGATGAAGCAGATCAAATTTCTGAGGGAGTACGCCCTGCTGGTACTCTTTGTGCTGATCATGGGGGGATTTTTCCTTCTGGACCTTTGCTTTACCTCCAACCCCTACAGCGAGCTGGAGAACCGCAAGCTGAAGCAGAAGCCCGCCTTCTCCCTGGAGTCCCTCCTGGAGAACCGGTACACCAAGGATTACGAGGCGTATATTAACGACCAGTTTGTGGGGCGGGACGGGTGGATCACCCTGAAATCCGTCTTTGAATCGGCCCTGGGCAAGACGGAAAACAACGGGGTGGTTTACGGGGCGGACGGGTACATCTTCAACAAGCTGTACCGCCCCGGCCTGGCAGAGACCCGGTCCAACGGCACCGGCTTTGGCGGGGACGGAGAGGACACTGCCGCCCTGCCGGTGCTGAACCAGGCCCAGCTGGACAGGAACATCGGCTTTTTGACCACCTTTCTGGATTCCTACGACGGACACGTGACGGTTGCCATTGCCCCCAATTCCTACGGCGTTCTGGAGGAGAAGCTTCCCCCCTTCCTCCCGAACCTGGACCAGGAGGCGGAGATCGGAGCGGTTTATGACGCCGCTGCCCGGGAGAAAGTGACCACCCTGGACCTGCTGGGGCCATTGACCCGGGAGGCAGAGAACCGCCAGGTGTGCTACCGCACCGACCACCACTGGACCACCGAGGGGGCCTGGGTGGGGTACCGGGCCTACTGTGAGGGCCGGGGCCTTCCCTATGCCACCCTGGAGGAGCTGGCCCCCTGCCGCCGGGAGGAGCCGGGCTTTTTGGGGACCTACTACAACAAGAGCAAGAACTTCGGTGTCCAGGCGGACACCCTGGTCTGGTACGACATTCCCGTCAGCGATGTGACCATTGACGGGGAGCGCACCGTTTTACAGGGGGACGGTTCCCGGGTGGAGGTCACCGGCCTTTACCAGCGGGAAAAGCTTTCCACCCGGGACAAGTACGCAGCCTTTCTGTACGGCAACAACGGCCTTACCGTTATTAAGGCAGAGAACAACAAGGGACACCGGGAGGGGGAGACCAGCCGTGTACTGGTCATTAAGGACAGCTACGGCAACTGCTTTGCCCCCTTCCTCACCTACAGCTACGACGAGGTGTGGGTGGCGGACCTGCGGAACATGACCTTCCGGGTCAGCCAGGTGCTGGCGGAGAACAGCTTTGACGACGTGCTGATCCTATACAATCTGGACACCTTCCAGGAGGACCGGAACTTCTCCCGGATCACCTATTAGAGGGTTAGAGTTAGATATTAGAGGGGCGTCATCATGACCAGAGAGGAATTGTGGGACCACGCGGAAAGGGTCTACGGGAGCCGGCCGGAGTATCTCTGGGCCAGCTCCCCCAATACCGCCATTCTCCGCCGGGGGGACACCGGAAAGTGGTTTGCCGCCCTCCTGGATGTCCCCAGGGCGCGGCTGGGTCTCCCCGGGGAGGGGAGGACGGACCTTCTGAACCTGAAATGCGGCCCGGAGCTGATGGGGTCTCTCCGGGGGAAGGAGGGGTACCTGCCGGCCTACCACATGAACAAAGGCAGCTGGATCGGCCTTCTGCTGGAGGGACCGGTGTCCCGGGAGGAGCTGATCTGGCTATTAGATATCAGCTATGAGCTGGCAATCAAGCAGCGAAAGGGGAGCAGCAGATGAAGCTCAGCATTGATGGTCCGGGAATCGCCCTCTTTTCCCCGGGGATGACCGAAGGCATCGGGAAGGGGGATGACTTCCTCGGGGAGGAGTTTGTTCAGCCGGAGGACATTGGGCGCCATGTCCGGGCGGGGGATGTCACCGCCTTTTGCACCGGGAGCCCGGGGGACTACCTTCTGGAATGCCGGGAGGGCTACCCCGATGAAGATGCCTGCAGGGAGTACCCGGTGGGGCTCCGTTTGGGCCTGGAGGTTCGGGGCGGAGAGGTTTGGGTCACCGACCTGTTCTGGCTGTCCTGGTTCCCCAAGGAGTGCCCGCCGGAGCAGGTGCTCCGGATGGCTGATGGCTTTTACCATTTGACCGTCCTCACCCGCAAGCCGGATTCCGGGCGCTGGGGGGAGAACCAGAGGATCCTCCTTTACTGGAACCCCCTGCCGGAGATGCCCAAGCTGGCGTGGCAGGGGGCGCCCCTGCTGCTACCGGAGGAGGAATGGGGCTGATGGAATACCTAGTGACCGAATCCCAGCGCAAGGCCAGCCGAAGCACCTGCTACATCGAGTTTCAAAAGGGGCAATATCATGGGTGCTGGCAGGAGGATTCGGTGAGCCTTCACGACGACCTTTGGACGCAGAACCATCTTTCGGTGCTGTTCGGGCGGGTTCTGCCGGACTTTGACTTTTACGGGATCACCACAGTAAATGCCGCCCAATGGGAGGAGCTGCTGGGGCTGGTCCGGGAGTGTGAGCCGGGGCAGGGGGCCATCCTGGCAGAGCTGGCCCCCTGGGTGGAGGACTGCTTCCGGGAGCACGAGGTCTTTACCATCATTGGGATGTAAGGGATGGTTACATCCCCAATTTGTTATAGCCTGAGCTTGGCCTGTGGGGGAGATTTTGCAGATGCCGCCGGAGCTTTTGGCACCGCTGTTTTTGCCGGTGGCCTTCTGTTTATAAAAAGCAGCAGCCTTGATTTTTCAAGGCTGCTGTGCTGGGTGTGAAGGCAAGGCTGCTCGTGTGCTGCTTTCCTTAAAATTTCTCGGCCAGGGCTGCGGCCAGTGCACAGCCATCGGTCTTTTCAATATCACCAAGGTTCAGAACACCCGGAACGAGGACCTCGCCTGCCTTGGTCCATTTCAGCAGTGCGGCAGAGCGTTCCAGGGGAGCGCGCACGCCGTCAAAAACGGACATGTCCTGCTCCTCACAGCAGGCAATAACTGCATACTCTTTCCCGGCAATATCCCTTCCGCCGACCACAAAGGAGAACAGACGGTCAATGACCCCTTTGATCTGTGCAGGAATGGAATACCAGTACACAGGCATGGAGAAGACCACAGCGTCAGCGGCAAGAATGGCGGGGGCCAGCATGTTGAAGTCATCATCAAAGGAGCAGGCCTTTCCGGTCTTAAAGCAGGTCTCACAAGCCCGGCAGCCCCCCACGTTTTTCAGGGCGGCATCAAAGCGGGTCACAGTATGGCCCTTGGCCTCTGCCGCCTGGATGAAAGCCTCTGTCATGGCAAAGCTGTTGCCTTTTTTCCGAGGGCTGCCAGTGATCACAACAATTTTTTTACCCATATAAAATACCTCCTGATTTTGCGGGCTTGACTTTGCCCGTTTCTGATAGTATCATTGTAACAGGAATAGAAGCAAAATCAAGTACGCACATACAGGTGCGATACTTACCAAAAGGAAAGTGTGCAATGAATGGACGCTGCATTTCCCAGGAGTGCCTTAGCGACACGGGCTTCAGCTATACTCTGTCATTGATCAATGGCAAATACAAAATGACGATTCTTTATACCTTGATGGAATTTAAGGTCGTGCGGTTCAATGAAATAAAAAAGTATATCGGAAGGATCTCCTATAAAACACTAAGCTCCACGCTGAAAGAGCTGGAGGCCGACAAGCTGGTGCACAGGGAGGAATACCCACAGATCCCGCCAAAGGTCGAGTACAGCCTAACGGAGCGGGGTAGGTCCCTGATGCCTATTTTGGACAGGATGTGCGAATGGGGAGAGCGTAACCGGCTTTGACCGGCTGGAGGGCAGCGCCCAAAGGACAACAGTGGCCACGCTCTCCTGCAGGTTTCCTGGCTTTCAGGACTTGTTTTTTGCGGTCCTGCCTATTTCAGAGGAGGTCCTGCCCCCCCAAAAGTGATACAGCTGTTGCATTGGCTGCCAAGGGGGCATTTTGCAAAGCTTAGCACTATATCACACAGTAAATCTACAAACTACAAAAAAGGAGCGGATACCAATGATCCCGACCAGAGAACAGGCCTGGCAATGGCTTTGTGAGTACAACGACAGCGAATCTCTCCGCAAGCACGCCCTGACGGCGGAAGGGGTCATGCGGCATTTCGCGACCCTTTACCCCGGGGAGGACCCGGAGCTTTGGGGTGTTGTGGGGCTGCTCCACGACCTGGACTATGAGAAATACCCGGACCAGCACTGTCACAAGGCCCAGGAGATCCTCCGGGAGAAGGGGGCGGACGAGGTCATCATCCGCGGGGTGGCCAGTCACGGGTATGGGCTATGCTGTGACATTGAGCCGGTATCCACCATGGAGAAGGTGCTGTTTACCATTGATGAGCTTTCGGGATTGATTACGGCGGCGGTGCTCATGCGGCCTTCCCGGAGCGTGATGGACATTGAGCTGAAGAGTGTGAAGAAGAAGTTTAAGGACAAGCGGTTTGCCGCTGGGGTAAACCGGGAGGTGGTCCTTCAGGGGGCGGAGCGTCTGGGGATGGAGATGGACGCTGTGATAACCGAGACCATCAAGGGGATGCAGAAGGTGGCGGACGTCATTGGCTTGGCGGGCTAGGCCCACCCCCGGACTGCGGCTGGAACGAGACTGCTCTTACGTCCAGCCGCAGGGGGTACCTTCTGCCTTTCGGGCTTGTTCCCGGGTGTAGCATGTTGGCTTGTGTTAGGCTCGTTTTCTTTGGGTGCCATGTGGCAGTCAAAGAAAACGAGGCCTGCACCAACCAGCACACAAAGCCCAGGACCGAGTCCGAAAGGCAAAAAAAGTAGTTGAGTTTTTTTAAAAAACAGTGTATAATATCAAAAAGCCAATCCCGTGGCGGGGTGGTTTTCAGTCGAGAGGATAGACAGTATAGGGGAATGCTTTGTGCCATGCGGGGGTCCGGTCCTGTGCGACGCGGCGCCGTGAACCATGTCAGGCGGGGAACCGAGCAGCATTAAGCGGCGTTTCGCGGGTGCCGCAGCAAACCGGCCTCCGTATGGCAGAAGGCATCCCCCTTCCCCTTTTTCGGGGAGCGTCTGTCCTCTTTTTACGAAGGAGGAAGAAAGGAGGCCGCCTGTGTACCAGGTCCTTTACCGCAAATGGCGCTCCCGGAGCTTTGACGACGTGGTGGGCCAGGAGGCCATTACCACCACCCTGAAAAATGAGATCCGCCAGGGGCGCTTTGCCCATGCCTATCTGCTGATGGGTAGCCGGGGCATTGGCAAAACCACCTGCGCCCGGCTGATCGCCAAGGCGGTGAACTGCCTTGACCCCCGGGACGGGAACCCCTGCGGCGAGTGCGAGCTCTGCCGGGGTATCGACAACGGGAGCCTGGTGGACGTGGTGGAGATCGACGCCGCCAGCAACAACGGGGTGGACGACATCCGGGACCTGCGGGAAACCGCTTTCTTTCTGCCCGCTGTGGCAAGGTACCGGGTCTACATCATCGACGAGGTCCACGCCCTTTCCCCCAACGCCGTTTCTGCCCTGCTGAAGATTCTGGAGGAGCCCCCGGAGCATGTGATCTTTATCCTAGCCACCACCGAGGTCCAGAAGATCCCCGCCGCCATCCAGTCCCGGTGCCAGCGGTTCGACTTCCGGCGCATCCCCAGCCAGGTCATTGCCGGCCACCTGAGCCGGATCGCCGGGGAGGAGGGCATCGACCTGGAGCCGGAGGCCGCCCTCCTTGTTGCGCGGCTGGCGGATGGGGGGATGCGGGACGCCCTCTCCCTGCTGGACCTGTGCCGCTCCCACAGCCAGGAGATCACCGTCCATACCGTCAGCGAGGCCGCCGGCCTGATCGGTCAGGACCACCTCTTTGAGATTGCCGCGGGGATCGCCAAGCAGGATCTTTCCGGGGTGATGGACCTGATCGCCCGGGTGGGGGGGCAATCGGTGGAGTACGACCGCCTCTGTACCCAGCTGGTGGGGCACTTCCGGAACCTTCTGATGGTGCTCTCCTCCAAGACTCCCGGGGAGGTGATCGTCTGCCTGCCGGAAACCCTGGAGCAGTACCGGCAGCAGTCCAAGGAGTTTTCTGCCGGCCGGCTGCTGAGGGCCATCCGGGTCCTTCAGGAGGCCCAGAACGCAATGACCCGCACCACCTCCCGGCGCACCGAGCTGGAGATGGCGGCTATCCGCCTTTGCGACCCCCGGCTGGACCAGTCCCCGGAGGCCCTTCTCAACCGCATTGAGCAGCTGGAGGCGAAGCTGAACGCCGCCCTGGCAGGAGGGCTCCCGGCCCAGGCGCCGCCGGCGGTGACAGAAGCCCCATCGCCTCCCCCTGCCCGGCCCCGGGCCCCTTCTCCGGCGGCAGAGAGGCCGGATGGACCGCCTGCCCCGCCGGCAGATTCAGCAAAGGACGCTGTTCCCTTCCCCCAGTGGGAAGCGGTGTTGGACCGCCTGGGCAAAACCAACCCCGCCGCCAGGGGGGCGCTGCTGGGCTCCTCCGCCTACACCGCCGCGGGGCGGGTGCTGATTGCCAGCGACAACCCGGTCTTTCGGGAGATGATGAAAAGCAACGAGTACACCCGGACCTCCCTGAAAAAGGCCATTATGGAGGTCACCGGCACCCGGTACGGTCTGGGGCCCTACAACGGTCCTGCCCAGGCCCCCAAGGCCGAGGAAAAGCCCCCCCTGGAGGATCTCCTCCAGAAGGCGAAGGAAGCCGGGGTCCCGGTGGATATCCAGTAGGGGGCGGTGCTGTGGCCAGGTTTGTGGTAAAGAACCGGCGGATGGTGGTGGACGGGGAGTGTTACACCTGTTCCGTTGCCCAGGGGCTGGAGGGGATGGAGCTGCTGGTCTATCAGGACAAAAGGCCCTTCTTCCGCCTGGGGCAAAATTGGGCCGAGGCCTGGGGCATTGACCTGTACCGGCCCGGGGTGATGGCGCAGGCCATCCGGTACTACCGGCAAAAAGGTATGCCAAAGGAGCCGCAGCAGCTGTGCCGGGAGCCGGAGCTTTTCTCCCGGCTGACAGGCCTCTGCTTTTCCCCGGATGAACGGGAGGAGAAAGAATGGTTCCTGAATATTTGCGGGCGGATGCGCCAGCAGCTGGAATCTGAAGCGACGATAAAACCAGAAGGAGAATGTGAGCTATGAAAGCAAGACTTCCCCAGGGGATGGGCGGCGGAGCCCCCTCCAACATGAACCAGATGATCCGCCAGGCCCAGAAGATGCAGGAGGCCATGGAAAAGGCCCAGGAGGAGCTGAACGCCAAGGAGTACACCGCCACCTCCGGGGGCGGCATGGTGTCGGTGACCATGAACGGCAAAAAAGAGGTGACCAAGGTCGCCCTGAAGCCCGAGGTGGTGGACCCGGAGGATGTGGAGCTGCTGGAGGACATGATCGCCGGGGCGGTAAACGAGGCCATCCGGGCGGCGGAGGCCGACGCCCAGGAGGTAATGGGCGGCATCACCGGCGGCCTGCGGGCCCCGGGCTTACTGTAAGGGGGCGCTCTGAATGGAGGGCGCGCTGCCCCTGGTAAAGCTGATCGAGGAGTTCGCAAAGCTCCCCGGGGTGGGAAGGAAAACGGCCCAGCGGTTTGCCTTCCACGTTCTGAATCTTCCGGAGGAAAAGGCCCGGGCATTTGCCCAGGCCATTCTGGACGCCCGGCTGAAGATCAAAAAGTGCCCGGTGTGCGGAAACCTTACCGACGGGGAGCTGTGTCCCATCTGCTCCGCCAAGGGGCGGGACAGGGGGATGATCTGCGTGGTGGAGGACCCCCGGGACGTGCTGGCCTTTGAGCGCACCAAGGAGTACAACGGAGTCTACCATGTGCTCCACGGCCTGATCAGCCCCATGGACGGGGTAGGCCCGGAGCAGATCAACGTCAAGAGCCTGCTGGAGCGGGTGGGCAAAGAGAAGGTGGAGGAGGTCATTATGGCTACCAACCCCACAGTAGAGGGGGAGGCCACCGCCATGTACATTGCACGGCTGCTGAAGCCCCTGGGGGTAAAGGTGACCCGCCTGGCCTACGGCATCCCGGTGGGGGGCAACCTGGAGTACGCCGACGAAGTGACCCTTTACCGGGCCCTGGAGGGCCGGAACGAGCTGTAGGGAGAAAGCTGTTTGATATGAATGTTTTGATTCGGCGGGCTGCCCCCCTCCTTTTGGCGGCGGCCCTGGTTCTTGTCCCCGGGTGCGGGAAGGGACCGGCCGGGGGGACACCGCCGGCCGATACGGAATACACCCGGTACACGACCCAGTTTTATGACACCTTTGATACCATCATCCAGATCACCGGCTACACCAAAACCATGGAGGAGTTCGAGGGCTACGCCGAAACCATCCACCAGCGGTTTGCCCAGCTGAGCCGCCTTTATGACCGGTTCTACGAGTATTCCGGGGTGAACAACGTCCGCACCATCAACAAGCAGGCGGGCATTGCCCCGGTGGAGGTGGCCCCGGAGCTGCTGGAGATGCTCTCCTTTGCCAAGGACTGGTGCCAGCGGACCGGCGGGACGGTGAACATCGCCATGGGGCCGGTGCTGGAGATCTGGCACGAATACCGGGACCGGTACTCCGGCCAGGCCCTGACGGAAGGGTTCCCCGACGCCCTGCCGGACAGGGAGGCCCTGGAGGAAGCCAACCGCTTTTCTGACCTGGACAAGGTGATCATTGACAAAGAAAAAAGCACCGTCTTTTTGGAGGAAAAGGGGATGGCCCTGGATGTAGGGGCGGTTGCCAAGGGCTACGCCGCCCAGCTGGTGGCCGACGAGATCTATGAGGCGGGCTTCCGGTCCTTTATTATCAGCGCCGGGGGGAACGTGGTCACCAAGGACCCGCCCCTGGACGGGGTGCGCAGCAGCTGGGGCATTGGCATCCAGGATCCCTTTGCCGACCTGAACGACCCAAACAGTGCCTCCCTGGATGTGGCCTTTGTGGAGAACCAGTCGGTGGTTACCAGCGGGGATTACCGGCAGTTTTACACCGTGGGGGACCAGTACATCCACCACATCATCGACCCGGCCACCCTGTGGCCCTCCAACCGCTATCGGGCCCTGACGGTGATCGGGGAGGACTCCGGCGCGGGGGACTTCCTTTCCACCTGCCTGTTTGTAATGGAGTATGACGAGGGCCGTGCCCTGGCCGAGGAGCTGGGGGTAAAGGTGCTGTGGGTCTTCCCCGATGGCACCGTGGAATGCACCGATAGCCTCCTGCCCCTTCTCCTGGAGCGGGGAGGCGCCACCAACGCTTTGCAAAGGTGAAAATAAAATACTATTTGGAATAGTTCGACAAAAAGAAACAGAAGGGAATGATTTCTTCCATGGGAAAGCTGGACGAGCTCCGGGAAAAAGCGGACCATTTTGAGATCAAAAAAAGCTGGCAGTACCAGCTGTATATCACCCTGGCCCTGCCAGCCCTGCTGTTCCTGGCGGCCCGGCTTTTCCGCGGCGAAGGAATGGGGGTCACCCTGGCCAGACTGTTCCACACCTATAACCTGTACGTATCCAGCCCCCTCCCCAACCTGGCCCCCTTTAACGGCACCGGAGTGCTGGGCCTGATCCTCTTTCTGGGCCTCTGCACCTGGGCGGTCCGCCGGAAGGACTGGACCGACCTGGGCATCACAATAGCCCTGGGGGCAGTAAACGCAGTGTACTTCTGGATGGAATGGAATTACCTTCTCCTGCGCTTCGTTAACATTGCAGGGATCGTGACGATCTAAGAGCACCAAGGGGCCGCTCCCAAAAGGAGCGGCCCCTTTCATGTGCCGCCTACCCACTCCCCCCACGAAGCGCCTTAACCGCCCCCACCCCCTGGCCCGCAGGCCATTCGCCACAAAGCGGCTCCGCTGGAGGAACCAAAGCCGTTCCAACCCTGGCCCGCAGGGCTCGGCTTTTTCCCGCAGAAAAAAGCACCTTATCCGGCCAACGAGCCTCCGGCCGCTAAAGCCCGGACGCTGGTAAGCGGCAGCACAAATCCAAGATGCCAGCACAACCCAGCCGCCTGGCGCTGTCAGTAGGAACACGCTGGTAATAGATCAAGGTACTGCCCACAACGGACCTCCAAACCGTGGGTGAGATCAGGCGGCCCTGTGGGATATCCGCCCAAGGCCGGAGCCTTTGGCCGGTTCCCCGGGTCCAGGGAGAATCCCTGGGCGTTCTTTGGTTACTTTCTGTCGCAACAGAAAGTGACCCCTCGC
>JAAWEO010000039.1 GCA_022794295.1 Angelakisella sp.
CGGGGAAAGCCCACCAACAGCGAATTCATTGCCATGATCGCCGATAAGATCCGCCTGAATAAGAAAAACCAGGCCCGCTGATCCGTAAACCAAACATGATCCTTTTGAAAAAACCCGGGAAAGAAGCTTTTCCCGGGTTTTTTGGCATCCAAAGCCGGGGCAGGAAAAGCCGCCATATTTTCCGTCTTGAATCAAAAAAAGCATCGTGTTATAATATAGCGAAGTAAATCCCGAAAGCTTTCGGGGAGATTTGTCAGAGAATATCCCCGGAAAGGAGCGCGCTGCCTATGGTGAAATGTCTGTCCCCCCGGACGGTCCTCTGCGGGCATTACGGGTCGGGAAAAACCAACCTGACTGTAAATCTGGCCCTTCAGGCTGTCCGGGCCGGGGAACCCGTGACGGTGATCGATATGGATATTGTGAATCCTTATTTCCGTACCGCGGATTTCCGGGGGCTTTTTCAGGAGGCAGGGGTGCGGCTCATTGCCCCGGTATACGCAAATACCAATTTGGATCTGCCGGTCCTTCCCCCCAGTGTGGGAACAGCCATCCGGGACAAAAGGGGAAGGGTGTTCCTGGATCTGGGGGGAGACGAGGACGGGGCGGTGGCTCTGGGAGGTTTTTCTGCTGCTTTGGAGGAGCAGGGCTATTCTATGGTCTATGTGGTGAACAGCCGCCGGGAGCTGGAGCCCGATCCCGGGGAGGAGGCGGCGCTGCTGGCCCGTATCCAGGCTGCGTCCCGGCTTCGGGTGTCCTGGCTGGTGAACAACACCAACCTGGGGCCGGAGACCACCGGGGAGGTGATCCGGCAGTCGGCCCCTTATTTGGCAGAGGTGTCCCGGCTCACCGGGGTCCCTGTTTTGGGAACCGTTATTGATGAGCGGCTTTTGCCCTCTATTACAGGGGAAAGGCTGCTGCCGGTCCAGATCTATGTAAAACCGCCCTGGGACCTGGAATAAACTGGGAGAAAAGAGGTAAAGGAGAAATGGCAAAAGCAATCATTGACGAGAAAGTCTGCAAGGGCTGCGGCCTTTGCGTGGCTGTCTGCCCGAAAAAGATCCTTCGTCTGGCTGCCCACCGGATGAATGACAAGGGCTACAACCCTGCGGAGGTCACCGATGAAGCCGCCTGTATCGGCTGCGCCATGTGCGGCATTATGTGTCCCGACAGCGCCATTACAGTAGAAAAGTAGAAAGGTGGGAAAACCATGTCAGAACGTGTTTTGATGAAGGGAAACGAAGCGATGGCAGAAGCGGCGATCCGTGCCGGCTGCCGCCATTTCTTCGGCTATCCCATCACCCCCCAGACCGAGGTCGCGGCCTATATGTCCAAAAAGATGCCCAAAATCGGGGGGACCTACCTCCAGGCGGAGTCGGAGATCGCAGCCATTAATATGGTGCTGGGGGCGGCCTCTGCCGGGGTGCGGGCCATGACCTCCTCCTCCTCCCCCGGCATTTCCCTAAAGACCGAGGGGATCTCCTACATAGCGGGAAGCGATCTGCCCTGCCTGATCGTCAATGTGGAGCGGGGCGGCCCCGGCCTTGGGGGAATTCAGCCGGCCCAGTCGGATTACTGGCAGGCCACCCGGGCTCTGGGCCACGGGGATTTTCACGTGCTGGTCTTTGCGCCAAGCACGGTCCAGGAGGTGGTGGACCTGGTATTCCTGGCCTATGACCTGGCTGAGAAGTACCGGATGCCCTCCCTTCTCCTTTCTGATGGTCTTCTGGGCCAGATGATGGAGCCGGTCTCCTTCCCCGAGCCGGTGGAAAGGGCTGCGGAAAAGCCCTGGGCTGCCAATGGACACCAAAACAAGCGGCCCCACAACATTATCAACTCCCTGTACCTGGCCCCCGACGAGCTGGAGCGCACGGTAGTGGAGCGGTTCCGGCGGTATGCCGAGATCGAAAGGACGGAACAGCGGTGCCAGGAGTACCTTTGTGACGACGCGGATTACGTGATCGTTGCCTTTGGGGCTACCTCCCGGGTGAGCCAGTCGGCGGTGGATACCCTCCGGGCCCAGGGGGTCAAGGCGGGGCTGCTGCGCCCCATTACCCTTTGGCCCTTCCCCGGGGATGCCATCCGCTCCCACATCCCCCACACCAAGGCCTTTCTCAGCGTAGAAATGAGCATGGGCCAAATGGTGGACGACGTCCGCCTGGCGGTGGAGGGAAAGGTCCCGGTGGACTTCTTCGGCCGCACCGGCGGTGTCATCCCCCGTCCCGCCGAGGTGGTGGAAAAGGTTTTGACTATGGCTGGAGGTGACAAATAATGGCAGTGGTATACGAAAAATCCAAGCTTCTCACCGACACCCCGCTGCACTACTGCCCGGGCTGCACCCACGGCATCATCCATAAGCTGGTGGCAGAAAGCCTGGAGGAGCTGGAGGCTGGCGGCAAAGCCGTGGGCGTTGCCCCGGTGGGCTGTTCGGTGCTGGCCTATAACTATTTTTCCTGTGATATGGTAGAGGCTCCCCACGGACGGGCACCTGCCATCGCCACCGGTCTGAAGCGCGCCCTCCCCGACGGGGTGATCTTTACCTACCAGGGGGACGGGGATCTGGCGGCCATCGGCACTGCCGAGACGGTTCACGCGGCCACACGGGGAGAAAACATTACCGTGATCTTTGTAAACAACGCCATCTACGGCATGACCGGCGGCCAGATGGCCCCCACCACCCTGCCGGGACAGGTGACCCAGACCACCCCCTATGGACGGGATGTGACCAAGGCCGGCTTCCCGGTGCGGGTCTGCGAAATGCTCTCCACCCTTTCCGGGGTGGCCTATGCCGAGCGGGTTTCGGTGGACACGGTCCCCAATATCCGGAAGGCGAAGGCGGCCATCAAAAAGGCCTTTGAGACCCAGATGGCCGGGAAGGGCTTTTCCATTGTGGAGGTCCTCTCCACCTGTCCCACCAACTGGGGCCTGACCCCCGTCGAGGCCCTCCAGTGGCTCCGGGACAATATGATCCCCTACTATCCGCTGGGGGTTTATCAGGACCGCACCGCCAACAAGAAGGGGGTATTCTGATGAAGGACTGGAATTTTGTCTTTGCCGGCTTTGGCGGACAGGGCATCCTTTTTGCCGGGAAGGTGGTTGCCTACGCCGGAATGATGGAGGGGCGGGAGGTCTCCTGGCTCCCCAGCTACGGACCGGAGATGCGGGGCGGCACCGCCAACTGCAGCGTCTGTCTTGCTTCCCGGCCCATTGGTTCTCCTCTGGTGCTGGAGCCCGACGCTCTGGTGGTGATGAACAACCCCTCCTATGATAAATTTATCGATTCGGTTGCCCCGGGCGGGGCAGTGATCATTGACAGTGCCCTGGTGGACCGCAAGGTCCGGCGCACCGATATTACCGCGATCTATGTGCCGGCCACAAAGCTGGCCCAGGAGAATGGCATTGGGAAGCTGGCAAACCTGATCATGCTGGGAGCCCTGTGGAAGGCCACCGGGTTTACCTCGATGGACTCCCTACGGGCCGCCATCGAAAAGGTGGTGCCCCCGTCCAAAAAGGAACTGGTGGAGCTGAACCTGAAGGCGATCCAGCTGGGGATCCAGTGATCAACTGTAAACAGAGGGCTTTAAAACCGGAGGAAGGACATTCCTCCGGTTTTTGTGCTCTGTTGAAATACACTTCCTTTATTTTGCACCTTGTGGTACAATGAAATTTGTCGAAATATAGGGGAAGACCAAAAACAGATGAAAAAAGGAGGGCGGATGCTTTGCTCCGTCTGATGTTAGGCCTTACCGGCACCGGAAAAACCACCCAGATCTTTTCCCGGGCAATGGACAGCGCCAAAAAACACCAAAGGACCATTTTGCTGGTGCCGGAACAGTTTTCTTTTCAGGCGGAAAGGACGGTCTATACCTCCCTGACCGGCGAGGATGCCCTGTCCGTCGCTGTGCTGAGCTTTTCCCGCCTTTCGGAAAATATCTTCCGGGCCTGGGGGGGCCTTGCCAGAAAGCGCCTTACCGATACCGCAAAGCTGGTGCTGATGAAGCTGGCGGTGACCGAAATGAAGGATACCCTGACCGTCTATAAGCGGCAGTGGGGAAGGACCTCTTTTTTAAGCACCATGCTCCAAACGGTGGAGGAGCTCAAGCAGAGCGGGACCTACCCGGAGGCCCTTTCTGCTATTGCGGAGGACCAGCGGCGGAAGGACCCCCAGCTTGCCGCGAAGCTGCGGGATATCAGCGGCATCTACGGGGCCTACCAGGCCATGATCGACCGCAGCTACAGCGATCCCCTGGACGACATCGCCCGGGCGGCAAAGCTGGCGGCAGAGCACCGGTATTTCGAGGATGCCTCGGTCTTTATTGATGGCTTCAGCTTTTTCAGCCCTCCGGAGCGGGAGATGCTCTTTGCCATGCTGGAGCAGGGGCGGGAGGTGTGCATCTCCCTAACGGCGGACAGTCTTTCTGCCGGAGAGGGAGTGGACATTTTTACCGACCAAAAGAGCACCGCTCAAAAGCTGATCACCTATGCCCGGGAGCATTTTGTCCCGGTGGCTGCCCCGGTCCGCCTTACGGAAAACCGCCGGACCGCGCTGCCCTCCCTTTTGGCGGTGGAGGAGCTGGCCCGGGGGCAAAGGCCGGAAGCTGCAGATGGGACAGGCCTGTGTCTTTTTACCGCCGGGGACCGCTATGACGAGGTGCGCTTTGCCGCGGCGGAAATGGCCCGCTTGGTGCGGGAGGAGGGCTGGCGTTACCGGGACCTGGCCCTGATCTGCCGGGATCTGGAGGATTACCAGACCGCCATCCGCAGTATTTTTTCCGCCTACGGGCTGCCGGTTTTTATGGATAGGAAGGAGGGGGTCCTTTCCCGCCCTGTGATCTCCCTGGCCTGTGCCGCCCTGGCGGCGGTGCAGGGGAGCTACCAGACCGAAGCGATTTTGAAGATCGGCCGCTCCCCGGCGCTTGCCCTGCCGGTAGAGCAGTCCGCCGCCCTGGAAAATTACGTCTATATCTGGTCGGTCAAGGGGGAGGACTGGCTCCGGCCCTTTCGGAACAACCCCAAGGGCCTCCGGGAGGAACCCCCGGAGGCCTATGCCCAGCCACTGGCCCAGCTGGAGGAGACCCGCCAGCTTGTAATGACCCCGCTTATCAGGCTGCGGAATACCCTGGCAAAAGGGGACGGGGAAAGCTTTTCCACCGGGCTCTACCAATTTTTCCAGGAGGTAGGGGCCCTGGAGAACCTGCGGGAGCATTTTCGCCGGGATCAGGAGAATGGTCTGGAACGGGGACGGGAAAATGACCGCCTGTGGAACTACCTGGTGGATGTGCTGGATCTCTTTGCCGATCATCTTACCAACACAAGATACACCGTGCGGGAATTCGCTGAGCTGTTTACCCTGGCTATAAGCTGTGCCGAGCTGGGGACCATCCCGGTCACCAATGACCAGATCCTGGCCGGCTCTGCCAACATGGTCCGCCCCGGTTCCCCCAGGGGTGTTTTTGTGCTGGGGGTCAACGAGGGGGTGTTTCCGGCAAAGGGGAAGCCCTACGGGGTTTTTACCGACCGGGAGCGGGAAAATCTGATCCGCCAGGGGGTGGAGATCACCAGCCCCCAGCTGGAGCGGGTATTGCTGGAGCGGTTTTACCTTTATTCCGCCCTTTGTGCCCCCAGAGAAAGGCTTTATGTTTCCTGCGCCCGGGCCGACCTTACCGGAATGACCATGGAGCCGAGCCTTGTTTTTTCCCAGCTGGCAGAATGCTTTGAAGCCTTTGGGGTCCTTCACCGTGTGGAGGACCTTCCGGCGGAGTTTTTTGTGGCAGGTCCTGCCACAGCCCGGTCTGCCTACGCCGCCCTGGCTGCGGAGGAGGGGCCGGAGAGCACGGGTACGGCTACAGTAGAGGCCCTTCTTTTCCGTATGGGGGAGGGGGAGTTTTTGCGGGCCATGAAAGAGCTGGCGGAAAATCTGCCCATGGGGGACATCACCCCCGGCACCGCAAAAAGCCTTTTGGGGGAGCGCATCGCCCTATCCCCCACAAAGATCGAGACCTATTTTCAGTGTCCCTTTGCCTTTTTCAGCAGCTATCTCCTCCGCCTCTCCCCCCGGAAGCGGGCGGAATATTCCCCCCTGGAATCGGGGACCGCAGTTCACTATGTTTTGGAAATGCTGCTGCGGGAGGTGGGGAGCCGGGGGCTGGCTGGTCTTTCGGACGAGGAGCTCCGGGAGCGGATTGCTGCCCTTCTCCGGGAACACCTGGGGAAGGTGGCCGGGGGGATGGACCAGCTTTCTGCCCGGCTGAAATACCAGTTCGAGCGGCTGGTTTCGGTGCTCTTTCTTTTGGTGCGCCACCTGGGGGAGGACTTTAGCCAAAGCCGTTTTCAGACCAGGGATGTAGAGGTCCCGGTTGGGGAGCACGAGGTGGTGCACCCCCTGCAGATCACCGCCTCCGATGGCTCCCCGGTGGTGCTCAGCGGCAAAATTGACCGGGTGGATACCTTTGAGGACCAGGGGGGGAGCTATGCCCGGGTGGTAGACTACAAGACCGGCAACAAGGAGTTTCGCCTGGAGGAGGTCTTTTACGGGCTGAATATGCAGATGCTGATCTACCTCTTTGCCCTTTGTGATGATCCGAAAAAGCCCTTCGGCGAGGTGGAGCCCGCCGGGATCCTGTATATGCCGGGGAATGTTTCCGCCGTGAAGCTTTCCCCGGAGGCCGGACCGGAGCAGGTCCGGGAGAAGGTGGCAAAGAGCCTGCGAATGAGCGGTGTTGTGCTGGACGACGACAGCGTTCTGCGGGCGATGGAGCAGGACCTGGAGGGGCGGTTCATCCCGGTGAAGCAAAAGAAGGACAGCAGCCTTTTTTCCGACTCCAAGGTGAAAAGCGGGGAGGAATTTCTGAAGCTGCGGGAGGTCGTGTACCGGAACATCCGGGAGATGGCGGAAAACCTTACCAAGGGACACGTTGCCCCCTGTCCCGTTCGGGGAGGCAAGGTGAAAAATCCCTGCTCCTACTGCGAGTTTGGACAGCTTTGCAACAATGCCGGCGGGGCGGTGTTCCGGGAGCTTTTCGAGGGGATGCCGGACGGGGAAGGAGAGGATGACAGTGATTGACCGCTGGACCACAGAACAGCGTCAGGCGATCGAGGGCAGAGGCGGGAGCATCCTGGTCTCTGCCGCCGCCGGCAGCGGAAAGACCGCGGTGCTGGTGGAGCGGGTGGTACGGATGCTGACCCGGGAGAAGGACCCGGTGGACGCGGACCGTCTTTTGGTGGTGACCTTCAGCAATGCGGCCGCCAGGGAGATGAAGCAGCGCATCGGAAAACGGCTGTGGGAGCTTTCCCGGGAAGATCCGGAGGACCCCCGCCTGGAGCGCCAGCAGCTTCTTTTGGAATCGGCCCAGATCAGCACCATCCACGCCTTTTGTATCTCCCTGATCCGGGGATATTTCCAGCTGCTGGGGATCCCAGCGGAATTCCACATTGTGGAGGAACGGGAGCTGGAGGTGCTGCGGATGCGCACGGTGCAGGAGCTGATCGAAGAGGAGTATGTCAAGGGGGATGACTGCTTCTTCGACCTGGTGGAGCTCCTTTCCTCTGCCAGAAGCGACCGGAGCCTGGAAAGGAATATTCTGAAGCTGTACGATTTTGTTCGGAACCACCCCTTCTACGAGGAGTGGATGGAAAAGATTCTGAAGGAGTACGATGCCAGAAAGCCCCTGGGGGAAACCCCCTGGGCCGCTATCCTTCTGGATTATGCCTCCGATGCCCTGGACTACTGCCTGGAGCTGAATCGCATGGCCCTGGGGATGATCCAACAGGACGAAGAAATGGCGGCGGCCTATTTGCTCCCCTTCCAATCGGATGGGGAACAGCTGGAGCGGTGCCGGCAGACCCTAATGGGCCGGGACTGGGACACCTGCCGTCGGGCAGTGTCGGAGTTTGCCTTTGTGAAGCTGGGGCCTCTTTCGAAAAAATACCAGGACCAGGAAAAAAAGAAGAAGGTCCAGGGCCTTCGCCAGGAGGTCAAGGACCTGGTGCAGAAAAAGCTGCTCAACAGCTGCTTTTTTATGGACAGCGCCCAGTACCGCGGGGATATGGAGTACCAGGAGCCCATGCTTCGCAAGCTGTTCGAGCTGACCGGCCGCTTTGGGGAGCGCCTATCGGAGGTAAAGCTGGACCGGAGCCTTTTGGACTTCGGGGATCTGGAGCACTATGCCCTGGCCCTCCTTTACCAGCCGGACGGGGCAGGGGGACATATCCCCAGCCCTGTAGCCAGGGAGGTGTCCGGCCGGTTTTATGAGATTCTGGTAGACGAATACCAGGACACCAATGCTGCCCAGGAAATGATCTTTCAGGCGGTATCTCAGAGGGGAAGGAATCTCTTTATGGTGGGGGATGTCAAGCAAAGCATCTACCGCTTCCGCCAGGCCAGGCCGGAGATCTTTCTGAACAAAAAGGAGGGCTTTGCCCCCTGGGACGGAAGGTCCTTTCCGGCAAAGATCGCATTAAACGCCAATTTCAGGACCCGGCAGGAGACCACCGGGCTGATCAATGATTTTTTTGCAGCCGCCATGTGTCCGGCGGTGGGGGAGATGGAATACGGGGAGGAGGACCGGCTGGTCCCCAGGGCACAATACAATTACAGCACGGCCCGCCCTGTGGTCCTTGCCATTGTGGAGCCTGGGGAAGGGGCTAAGGAAACCGCCGAGGCGGACTATGTAGCAGGGGAGATCGAGGCGCTTTTATCCCGGGGGGCCACTGTGGAGGTGGACGGAAAGCGCCGCCCCATGACCCCGGGCGATATCTGTATCCTTCTCCGCTCCCCCAAAAGCAAGGCGGAGCGGTATGCCAAGGCCCTGGAAGGAAAAAAAATCCGCTTTTGGGCGGAGCGCCAAAGCGGTTTTCTGGACTCCCTGGAGATCGCCCCAGTGGCGGCCTTTCTGCGGCTGATCGACAACCCCCTTCTGGACCTGGAGCTGACCCAGGTGCTTCTTTCCCCCCTTTACCGCTACACCTCCGAGCAGGTGGCGAAGCTGCGGGCAGCCTACAAAGGGAAAAGCCTTTACAGCGCCCTGACCCAGTGCCGGGAGAAGGGGGACCTCACCTTTGGGGCCTTTTGGAAAGATTACCACCGGATGCGGGAGCTGGCTGGGGCCCTTTCCCCCCAGGAGCTTCTGGAGGAGCTTTACACCATCACCGGGCTGCCTGACAAGGTGCGGGTGATGCCCCAGGGGGAAACCCGGGCCGCCAACCTGCGGCTTCTTTTGGACTATGCCGCCGCTTACCAGCAGCGGGGCGGGGATCTTGGGGACTTTGTGGACTATCTGGATTCCCTTCGGGAGTACAACTGTGACCTTCGCTCTGCGTCGTCATCGGCCGGAGACGCGGTCGCCATTCTGAGCATCCATAAATCCAAGGGACTGGAATTTCCGGTGGTGTTTTTGGCGGATACCACCGCCAAGATGAACCTGATGGACCTGAACGAGGATGTTCTCCTTAACCCGGAGCTGGGGGCCGCCTGTGTCCTCCGGGACAACCGGAAAATGCAGGAGCACGACACCCTTGCCCGGGCCGCCATGAAGGAGCAGAACCGCCGTGCCCTTCTCTCCGAGGAGCTGCGCCTTTTGTATGTGGCTATGACCCGGGCCCGGGAACGCCTTTATCTGGTGGCCTCCGACCCGGGGCTGGGGAAGCTCCGCGCTGCCTCCGGTCGGCCCTTTTCCGGACGGCTTTCCCCCTGGGTGATGCGCTCCGGTCAATGTCTTTATGACTGGCTGGCTGGGGTGCTGGTGCATCATCCCGGCTTTCCCTTGGAGCTTTTGGAGGATCCCCCGGCCGGAACCCCTCTGGCCCAGTGCCAGGGGGTGCTGGAGGTGCGCAGAATATATGCCGCTGCCGCCGGGGAGGAGGAGACAGCTGCCGCTGCCGCTGGACAGGCAGACGAAGCTGCCCTGGCCCGGATGGAAAAGGCTGTCGCCTTTGTCTACCCCTTTGCCGGAGATGTGACCACCCCCTCCAAGCTCTCTGTTTCCGAGCTGGTGCGGGATCTGGGGGAAGGGGAGAAGTACTTTTTTCTCCGCCGCCCCAAGACACTGACCCGCCAGGCTTTGACCCCTGCCGAGCGGGGGGTGGCTGCCCATAAATTCATGCAGTTTGCCGACCTGGACACCGCCAGCCGGGACCCCGAGGGGGAGATTCTCCGCCTGCGGGATCACGGCTTTATCACCACAGAGGAGGCGGAGCAGATGGACCGGGGAATGCTCCGGCGGTTTTTTGACAGCGCCATTGGGAAACGGGTCCTTTCGGCGGAAAAGGTCTACCGGGAGATCCGCTTTTTGAAGGAATTTACCAGGGAGGAGCTGGCACAGGCCGCCCCGGAGCTGCGCATCCAGGGTGCCACCGTTATACAGGGGATCGCTGACTGTGTGATCCTGGAGGGCGGCCGGGGGACCATCATCGACTACAAGACCGACCAGGTACAGACCATGGAGGAGCTCCGGGAGCGGTACCACAGCCAGCTGGAGCTGTACCGGGCCATTCTGGAAGAATACCTGGGAATCCCCATCGGGGAAAAGATCCTCTACTCCTTCCCCCTGTCAGACGCCATTCTTGTGCCATAGAAACCGGCCCCGGGTCTTTCTGAACAGAGGACCCGGGACCGGTTTTATCCCCCGTATTTGTACCCATACCGGGGAATGGTGCGAATAAGTCCCTTTCCCTGGGGGTAGGGTCTTAGCCGTTTTCGAATCTGGAATACCGTGTTTTCTACCGGATGACAAAAGCCGTTGGCAGGTTGATGCCACACTGCCTCATAAAGCTGTACCTGGGTGAAGGCGGTGTCTGGGTTGGAGTATAGGAGATACAACAGATCAAATTCCTTTGGCGAAAAGGATAATTCCGTTTCGCCCAGCTTTGCCAGATGCCGTTGGGCATCCATAAAGAGAGGATAGCAGGGAAGGCTGACACCGAAAAATTTTCGTGCAGTGTCGCAATCCCGGCGAATCTGATCCAGCAGCTGGGAAAAGTCCGGGAACCGCAGGGGAGAACGCAGGCGCTCGTATAGAAGGATCTTCAGTTCCCTGCCGTACAGGTCCCCGGAAAAATTGAGGAGGTGGGTTTCCACCGTCACCTCCGGGTCCCGGTCTATGGTGGGCCGGGACCCCACGTTGGTGACCCCCAAATATTCCCGGCCCTCCAGGAGGATGCGGGTGAGGTAGACGCCAACAGGGGGCAGAAGTGTCCCTGGAACAGGTTCCAGATTTGCTGTGGGCATCCCCACCAGCTTTCCGATGCCCCGCCCGTGGACAACTGTTCCGGCAAGGGAAAAGGCAGGCTTATGCTCCATAGTGTTCCTCCTTCTGAAGCAGTCCAGCCCGGACGAGAGCTTTGGCTGCCGGAGGGCAGATCAGAAAGGTCCCCAGACCGTTAAGCCCCGCCTTTAGAAGATTAAAGGGCAGAAAGACAGGGAGCAGGAGCCCGGCAACCGCTTCCCGGGGGTAGCCCATATACACAGGGGTGATAAGCCAGTTCCACAGCAGCATTACCCCGGACATGATGGCCCCTCCGGCCAACAGCCCCAAAGCAAGCCCCCGGCGGCTTTGGTTCCTCCGGGCCAGGAAAGCGGCAGGTAAGGCGAACGCGCAGGTAGAGAGGACATTCATCACACATCCAATCATCCCGTTTTCGCTGATGGTCACCATCTCCAGAAGGGAGACCGTCAAGGAGACCCAAAGAACAGCAGCAGGTCCCAGCAGGATGCCTCCCAGTGCAATAAAAATATCCTTGGGGTCATACTTAAGAAACAAGACCACAGGCACCCGCCCCACACAAACAACAAGGTAGGCGATCGCAGCTGTCATAGCAGCAGCAGTGATGGTTCTGGTGCGATTTTTCATAAAAAAATCCCTCCCGGTGAATTTGTTGATTTTCATAATACCGCCAAGGAAAAAGGATTGCAAGGCACAAGAGACATTTCGGAAGATATTCGGAAAACAAAAAACAGCCACCCACCCGGCCCGCAGGCCATTCGCCGCAAAGCGGCTCCGCCGGAGACACCAAACCCGTTCCAACCCGGCCCGCAGGCCATAGCCGCGAAGCGGCCTTAGCCCGAAGGGCTCTGCTTTTTTCCGCAGAAAAAAGCACCTTATCCGGCCAACGAGCCTCCGGCCGCGAAAGCCCGGACAACCGTAAGCGGGAAGGAACATCCAGGGCGCCACCTAGCCCAGCCGCCTGGCGCCATCAGTAGGAACACGCTGGTAATAGATCAAGGTACTGCCTATCATGGACCCCGCTCCGTGGGTGAGATCAGGCGGCCCCGTGGGTCATCCGCCCAAGGCCGGAGCCTTTGGCCGGTTCCCCGGGTCCAGGGGGGACCCCTGGGCGTTCTTTGGT
>JAAWEO010000040.1 GCA_022794295.1 Angelakisella sp.
CCTTGATCTATTACCAGCGTGTTCCTACTGATGGCGCCAGGCGGCTGGGGTGTGCTGGCATCTTGGTTTTGTGCTGCCGCTTACCAGCGTCCGGGCTTTTGCGGCCGGACGCTCGTTGGCCGGATAAGGTGCTTTTTTCTGCGGAAAAAAGCGGTGCCCTTCGGGCTATGGCCTGCGGGCCGGGGAGGGGGAACGGTTAAGGTGATTTTCGCTGCGGCGAAAATCGGGCCGCTTCGCGGCTAGGATATGGGGTGGGGGTCAGTTGCCTCCGGCGGTGGCTTTTCGTTCCCGGCCTTCTTTCAGGAGGGCATGGAGGCGATCTTTGTCTCGGGCTTTTAGGGCTTCCTGGTATTCCTCCAGGTGTTTGATAAGGATGGCTAGTTCTTCGGTGAGGAAGTCTGCGTCGTCCAAAAAGAGCTCGGTCCACATATCCTCGTCCAGGCGGGCTACTCGGGTCATGTCACGGAAGCTCCCGGCGGAAAAGCCTCTGCGGCGCTGGGCTTCCGGAGATTTGACGTAGGCGCTGGAAACGATGTGGGCCAGCTGGGAGGTAAAGGCGATGATGCGGTCGTGCTCCTCCGGCTGGGAAAAGGTGAGCTTGGCAAAGCCCACATCCAGGAAAAACGCCTGGAGGGTCTCCAGCAGCTTCATATCGGTGCGCTTGTCCGGGGTCAGGATCATGGAGGCCCCCACATAAAGGTCCTCGGTGGAGGAGGTAAAGCCCCCCCGTTCCTTCCCTGCCATGGGGTGGCCGCCGATGTAGGCAAAGCCATACTGCTCCGCCAGCGGGGCCAGCTGCTCCACTACCACCCGTTTGACCCCGCACAGGTCCACCAGGATGGCCTCTTTTTTCAGCCGGGCTCCCTGCTCCCGCACCCAGTTGATCGCTGCCTGGGGGCGGATAGCCACCAGCACCAGGTCGCACTGGGGCAGGGTCTCCTCGTCCAGGGGTCTGTCGATCGCCCCGCAGAGCCGCGCCAGGGTCATGGTCTCCTGATCCAGGTCGATGCCGTAGACGGTGTGGCTGGTGCGGGCCTTGATGCTCTTTGCCATGGAGCCCCCGATCAGCCCCAGGCCGACAATGCCTATCTTCATTTCTCAGCCCTCCATGCCGGCCACAAAGCTGTGGAGGGGCAGCAGCTTTTTCGCCAGGTGGTCAAAGTCCTCGGGCCGCAGGGACTGGGGCCCGTCGCAAAGGGCGTGGGAGGGATTGTTGTGGACCTCGATCAGCAGGCCATCCGCCCCCATAGCCACCGCCCCCATAGCCAGGGGCTCTACCAGCCAGCTCTTGCCGGTGGCGTGGCTGGGGTCCACAATAATGGGCAGGTGGGTCAGGCGGCGCAGCACCGGCACCGCCGCCAGGTCGGTGGTGTTCCGGGTGTAGCTTTCAAAGGTGCGGATCCCCCGCTCGCAAAGGATGACGTTCTCGTTTCCCCCGGCCATGACATACTCGGCGCTCATCAGCCATTCCTCGTAGGTGGCAGACATCCCCCGCTTGATCATCACCGGCTTTTCCTGGTGGCCCACCGCCTTGAGAAGGTCAAAGTTCTGCATGTTCCGGGCCCCGATCTGGATCACATCCACATCCTGAAAGAGGGGCAGCTGGGAAAGGTCCATAAGCTCGGTGACAATGGGAAGCCCGGTCTCCTCCTTGGCCGCCCGGAGGTAAGCCAGGCCGGTTTCCCCCAAACCCTGGAAGGCATAGGGGGAGGTCCGGGGCTTAAAGGCCCCGCCCCGGAGCATGGTGGCCCCGCTGGCCTTTACCGCCTTGGCAATGGTCACCACCTGCTCCTCCGATTCCACCGAGCAGGGCCCGGCCATAACGGTAAGGCTTCCCCCGCCGATCTGGGTATCCCCCACCCGGACCACCGTATCCTCCGGGTGGAATTTCCGGTTGGCGTTTTTGTAGGGCTCCTGAACCCGCTTAACATCCTCCACGATCTCCAGGGCGGCGATCAGGTCAATATCCAGCCTGGAGGTATCCCCCACCAGTCCCAGAATGGTATTGGCCTCGCCGACGCTGGTATGGACGGTGACACCCTTTTCCCGGAGCCAGTCCAGCAGGCCTCCCAGCTGGCCCGGATCGGGGTTGTGCTTTAAAATGACGATCATAAGCTGCTTCCTCCCACATGGTAAGATGGCACAAAAAAACCAGCCGCCGGTTTCGGCCGCTGGTCGTCTTTGTACGGATGGTTTTTTCTGAAAACCCGGATCACATACCCACACGCTCAGCCAAACCGAAACAAGCCTTACCATAAAAATAGGTAAAGCCAAAGGTAAAGTACCGGTATTCAAAGCTGCGGGCCATGCTTCCCATATTGTGCATTCCTCCCGGAATTCATGGATCTTGCCTACTAGAATAGCACAATCCCACAGAAATGGGAACTGTCAATAGTGATAAAGAAGCTTTGTTTCCCCGGTATTTTTTATCTAGTTTTATGAGTTAAAGGGATGAAGGCCCTGCTCTGCCATTTTTATGAAGGATTTCTCCGGCGGTTCTTCATTTTCGTGCCCTTCTTCCTTTTTTCTGGCAATCCCGGAGAAAGTGTCCTCTATTTTAGACATTCTGTCCGCAGCTTGAAGAAAAAATGTCAATCTCGCGGATTTTCCTTGTTGAATTGCCCCATTATCAACAGGGGGGAAGCGAAAAATTCCGTAAAAATCTACGATTTTAGCTGACTAAATGAAAGAAGTATTGAAAAAAAATGAAATTTATTGTATCCTGAAATGCATAAATCAAAATTCCAACACGCTTTCACAAAAGCGTCCCGGGGTTTCTTCGGCCCCAGGCAGGAGGTAGTAGCCCTATGCGAAGGTATGTACTCAAACGGATCGCCCTGATGCTTTTGCTGCTGCTGGGCATGAGCTTTATCGTTTTCGCCAGCCTGTATATCGCCCCCGGCGACCCGGCGATGATGGTAGCCGGCCCCAGTGCCACCGACGAGGACCTGGCAGTGGTCCGGGCCAGCCTGGGTCTGGATAAGCCCTTCCTGGTCCAGTACTTTATGTACCTCAGGCGGCTGGTGACACTGGACCTGGGGAATTCCTACACCTCCCGGCAGCCCATACTGGACGAGATCATTGTCCGGCTGCCCAACACCCTAAACCTGGCCTGTGCGGCCATGATCCTGGCGGTGGCGATCGGGATCCCCTGCGGCATCCTTACCGCTATGAAAAAGGATACCATTGTTGACAACGCAGTCACCACCAGCTCCCTGATCGCCCTTTCCATCCCCAACTTCCTGTTGGGCACCATTTTAATGTACATTTTCGCGGTAAAGCTGAACCTGCTGCCGGTGGGCGGCATGACCCACTACTTCTGGACCCCCATCGGCTTTAAGGAGGCCATTCTGCCGGCCTTTGCCCTGGCCACCGGGACCATCGCCAGCTTCATCCGCCTGGGCCGCTCCGCCATGCTGGATGTCCTCCAGTCGGACTACATCCGCACTGCCAAGTCCAAGGGGCTGAAGGGCTCCACCATTATTGTGGGACACGCCCTGCGCAACGCCCTGATCCCCCTGGTTACCCAGTTCGGCACCAGCTTCGGCGGCCTGCTGGGCGGCGCCATTATCACCGAGCAGGTGTTCGTCATTAACGGCATCGGCACCTACCTGATCAACGCAATCCGCAATTACAACTACCCCGTGGTCCAAAGCACGGTGCTGGTCATCGCCACTATGTTTATTCTGATCAACCTGGCGGTGGATCTCCTCTACTGTGTTATCGACCCGCGGATCAAATACGAAGGTTAAGGGGGTGCGGACAAAATGAACGAGGTAAAGCGTGTAAACCCCATCCGGGTGGCTGCGGAAAAGCTTTTAAAGAACAAGCTGGCCGTTGTCTGCTTTGTGGTGCTGGTGGTGGAGATCATTATGGTCATTCTGGCCCCCTGGATCGCCCCCTTCAGCTACGAGGAGCAGGACCCCTCCATCCGGCTGCGCCCCGGCTTCTGGGCCCAGTGGGGGGAGCAGAGCCCCAAGCCCGCCGACCAGTACGCTCCCGGGCACTATCTGGGGACCGATAAATACGGGCGGGATGTTTACTCCCGGCTTTTGTACGGGGGCAGGGTCTCCCTTCTGGTAGGCTTTGTTTCCACCGCCATGGGTCTTGTGGTGGGCACCATCTGCGGCCTTCTGGCCGCCTATTATCCCAAGCTGGATAACCCTATTATGCGGGTGATGGACCTGCTCTTTACCTTTCCCAGCATCCTGTTGGCAATGCTTATTATCGCCATGCTGGGGGTAAACGCCTTTAACACCATGCTGGCCATCAGTGTCTGGTCCATCCCCTCCTTTGCCCGAATGGTACGGGGCCGGGCCCTCCAGGTCAAGGAGGAGGACTATGTTATGGCTACCCGGTCCCTGGGGGCCAAGGACTCCCGGATCCTCTTTGTCCACATCCTGAAAAACTGCCTGCCGGTGATCATCGTCACCGCCACCATGCGGATCGCCTCCTCCATTATCTCCATTTCCACCCTCAGCTACCTGGGGATGGGCGTCACCCCTCCCATGCCGGAGTGGGGCGACATGATCTCCGCCGGCAAGGAGTACCTGTGGAACCGCCCCAGCCTCACCTTTATCCCCGGCATCACGGTAATGGTCACCGTCATCTGCTTTAACATCCTGGGGGATAAGCTGCGGGACATCCTGGACCCCAGCCTGAAGGACTAACCCTCTGTCCAGTCTTGTATTGTCTGTCAGCAATGACTCTCAATAAATTCGTCTCTTTGTATTTTTAGAGAAAGGGAGAAGAAACACTATGAACAGAAAAAAACTTTTCTGCCTTGTTACCGCCTTGGTCCTGGCCCTGAGCCTGCTGGCCGGCTGCGGTGACGGCACCACCACCCCTCCCGCTGCCAACGGCGGGAACAGCCCCGCCGCCAGCGGCGGAGACGGAGCCGCGGTTTCCGGGGACAAGATGTTCAACGTCGCCCTGACCGCCCCCTTTACCGGCTTTGATCCCCTGCGGACCAACGACTCTGCCTCCACCTACGTCAACGCCCAGATCTACGAGACCCTGTACCGCATCCACCCGGTCACCGGCGAGTACACCTGCCTGCTGGCCGCCGAGCTGCCCCAGTTCTCCGAGGATGGCCTCACCGCCACCATCAAGCTGCGGGAGGGCATCAAGTTCCACGATGGCACCGATTTTAACGCCGAGGCCGTGAAGTACACCTTCGAGCTGATCAAGGACCCTGAGTTCGGCTCCGCCCGCGCCTCCATCGCCGGCTCCATCGACTCCATCGAGTGCCCCGACGAGTACACCGTTGTGTTCCACCTCACCTACGAGGACGGTGTTCTCACCGCCAAGCTGGCCCACACCAACTCCGCTATCGTCTCCCCCACCGCCCAGAAGAACCAGGATCTGATGGTGAACCCCTGCGGCACCGGCCCCTATAAGTTCGTCAGCTCCGTCTCTGGCTCCAATGTGGTGCTGACCCGGAACGACGAGTACTGGGGTGAGGCTCCTGCCATCAAGGATGTCACCATGACCATCATCGCCGAGGAATCCACCGCCATTGCCCGGATGGAGACCGGCGAGGCTGACTTTATGCCCAACGTCACCGTGGAGCAGATCAGCCGCATTGAGGGGATCCCCAATGTGAAGTTCGAGACCTCCGAGGCTGCCCAGATCTACTATATGTGCATGAGAGGCAGCTCCTACAAGAACCCTGTCATGGCGGAGAAGGACTTCCGCATCGCCCTTGCCAAGTCCCTGGATAAGGAGGGCTTTGTCCAGTACATCATGGAGACCTACGCCGACCCCGCCGAGAGCGTCCTGGGTCCCAAGATCACCGGCTTTGCCGAGGAGGCCACCACCCACAACATCGCTTATGACCCCGAGGGGGCTAAGGCTATCCTGGACGCCCACCCCGGCTGGGCCGACGAGGAGATCACCTTCCTGGTGCCCAGCACCCCCGCCTACAACAACATGGGCGAGTATTTCCTGGCCAACATGAAGGCCGCCGGCTTCAACAACATCAAGTACGAGACCATCGACTGGTCCGCCTGGCTCACCGAGAGCAAGACCGACGACCGCTTCGACATCACCCTGGCCGCCTGGTCCAACGTTACCCGGGACGGCTCCGAGCTGATGGAACCCAACTTCCACACCCAGAACGGTCAGAAGCGGATCCGCTATGCGGGCAGCGACGGCGCCAAGCTCGACGAGTATATCGACAAGAGCAAGACCACCTCTGATATGGCGGTGCGCTCTGAAAACCTGCTGAAGGTCAACGCCCTGATCCAGGACGAGGCCTATGTCCAGCCCATCTATCACGGCGTAAACCTGTACGCCTACAACACCGCCTACACCGGTGTCACCCGGGATCCCGGCGGCACCTTCTACCTGATGGACATTAAACCCGCTGCCTGACAGTTTTACTGACAGCCCTTCCGTTCCCGGGGCCTTCCCCGGGGGCGGAAGCTCCTTTCGGATATATCCTAAGCCCGGCCCTTCGGCCCTTTCGGAGGGCGAGGCTTAGAACATATCCCTGTTTTTTAGGAGGATATTTTCATGGGGAAAAAAGTACTGGAAGTGAAGGACCTGGTCACCACCTTCCGCATCGACAAAAAGGAATACGAGGTCATCCGGGGCGTCTCCTTTGACATTGAAGAGAACGAAACGGTCTGCATGGTGGGGGAATCCGGCTGCGGCAAAAGCGTCACCACCCTGGCCATCATGGATCTGCTGCCCACCAACGGGCGGATCGTCTCCGGAAGCATCAAGCTGGGGGGGCAGGAGCTTACCACCATGTCCCCCAAGGAGCGGAACGCCCTTCGGGGACGCCAGATGGGGATGATTTTTCAGGAGCCCATGACCGCCCTCAATCCCCTCCTGACCATTGGCCGCCAGATGACCGAGGGGCTGATCCGCCACCTGGGACTCACCAAAAAGGAGGCCCACCAGACCGCTGTCTCCTATCTGGAAAGGGTGGGTATCGCCAACCCCGAGGACCGGATGCGCCAGTATCCCTTTCAGCTTTCCGGGGGCCTGCGCCAGCGGGTGATGATCGCCATGGTTATGGCGGTGCGCCCCAGCCTCCTGATTGCCGACGAGCCCACTACCGCCCTGGATGTCACCATCCAGAAGCAGGTGCTGGTGCTCCTTAACAAGCTGAAAAAGGATGTCAGCACCGGCGTCCTCTTTATCACCCACGACCTGGGGGTGGTGGCGGAGATCGCTGACCGGGTCATTATCCTTTACTCCGGGCGCAAGGTGGAGGAGGGCCCCATTGGGACCATCTTTTCCAAGCCGCTGCATCCCTACACCATCGGCCTGATGAAGGCGGTGCCCAACGTGGACGTGGACGACTTTGATATCCAGCCCATTCCCGGCACCTTCCCCAACATCACCGAGGAGATCGGCGGCTGCCGGTTCCACCCCCGGTGCCCCTACGCCGCCGACCGGTGCCGTAAGGAGATTCCGGAGGAGCTTACCGTAGAGCCGGGACACACTGTTTGCTGCCACAAGGTTGCAGAGGAGCTTCTGGGGAAGGAGGCAAGGGCATGAGCGAGGAAAGAAAGAAGCTTTTGGAGCTTCGCAAGCTGAAAAAATACTTCCCTGTCCGCCGCGGGGTGTACATCAAGGCGGTGGAGGACGTTTCCTTCTCCATCTACGAGGGGGAAAAGTTCGGCGTGGTAGGTGAGTCCGGCTGCGGCAAATCCACCCTGGGCCGGGTGATCCTCCAGCTGTACCCCCAGACCAGCGGGGCCTGTGTTTATTACGGCCGCACCCGGGACGAAATGTGCCCCCAGTACCTGGCCAAGGAAGTTGCCCGCATTACCGACTACCAGAAGAAAGCCACCGAGTTTTACCAAAAGTCCCTGGAGCTCCAGAAAAAGGCCGATGCCCTCCGGATCGAGGTGGACGCCCTTTCCGCCATGGGCAATGAAAAGGAGGTCAAAAAGGACGCCAAGCTCCAGAAGAAGATCAGCGAGCTGGAATTCCAGGCCCACGAGCTGCGCAAGGACGCTTCCCGGCAACTGCGGGAGGGCTCTCGGACGGTGGGCTCCCTGATCCTCTGCAAGGACCTGCCCAAGGTCCAGGAGCTGTTCACCCAGGCCCAGAAGGAGACCGCGGCAGCCTCCGCGGCCATCCGCCAGTACCGGGAGTGCGAGCGCCAGGTGGCAGAGGCGGAGCTGACCGGCAAGGCGGACGCCGCCCTGCTGGAGAAGATGGCCGCCGTTCGGGCCGAGGCCCTGGCCCACCGGGACGCCGCCCACGCCCTGCGGAAAAAGGCCTTTGCCGACTACCGGGGCAAGGACATCCTCCCCATTACCGAGCGCACCCTGGACAAGGCCTACCAGGAGAAGCTGGACCGCAACTACGAAAAGGGCATCAACCTGGGCAAGCTTACCCGGGAGGAGATGCGGGAGCTGCGCCGGGAGATGCAGATGATCTTCCAGGACCCTGCCGCCTCTCTGGATCCCCGCCAAACCGTGGGCAAGTCCATTGAGGAGGTCTTTGTCATCAACACCGACCTTTCCCCCCAGGCCCGGAAGGAAAAGACCATGGAGCTGCTGGAAAAGGTGGGGCTGAAGCGGGAGCACTACTGGTCCTACCCCAACACCCTTTCCGGCGGGCAGAAGCAGCGGGTGGGCATCGCCCGGGCCATCGCCCTGGATACCAAATTTGTGGTGCTGGACGAATCGGTCTCCGCCCTGGACGTTTCGGTCCAGGCCCAGATCCTTCAGCTGCTGGAAAGCCTCAGTGTGGAAAAGCATCTCACCTACTTCTTCATCACCCATGACCTGGGGGTGGTCAAGCACTTCTGTGACCGCATTCTGGTGATGTACCTGGGGAATGTCTGCGAGCTGGCAGATTCCAATGTGTTGTTCCACAATCCCCTGCACCCCTACACCCAGTCCCTTCTGGCCGCCGTGCCCCGGCTGCGGGTGGGACAGGAGCACTCCACCGAATCGGTGCTGGAGGGGGATGTTCCCAGCGCCATGAATCCCCCCAAGGGTTGCCCCTTCCACACCCGGTGCAGCCGGTGCATGGAGATCTGCGCCCATGAAAAGCCCCCTGTGGTAGAGGTAGAGCCCGGGCACTTTGTGGCCTGTCACCTCTTTGACCTGTAACCAACCCCTACCCTTTACAGCCTGTCCCTTACCCATAAGGGGCGGGCTGTGGCATGTCATTGACAGTGAAAACAAAAACAGGTATCATAAATAAAACGACACAGAAAAGGAGTGTTTTTGGTGAATACCATATTCGATCCTCTGGCACAGTGCTACTCCTCCCAACGCTTTCCTATCTACGCCCGGGAGGGGATGATCAACTGCTCCTCCCCTCAGGCTGCCGCAGCCGGTCTGGAGGCCCTTCACTGGGGGGGCAACGCCATAGACGCCGCCGTGGCCGCCGCCTCCGCTCTGCCGGTGGTGGAGCCCTCCGCCAATGGCATCGGCTCGGATGCCTTTGCCCTGGTCTGGTCGGCAAAGGACCAGAAGCTCTACGGCCTTAACGCCAGCGGACCCGCTCCCCAGCTTGCCACCATTCAGCGGGTGCTGGAGGACGGGAAGGACGACAAGGGGAAGATGCCCACCTTCGGCTGGACTGCTGTCACTGTTCCCGGCGCTCCCAAGGCCTGGGCGGAGCTTTCCCGGCGGTTCGGCCGGATGCCCCTCAGCGAGGCTATGGCCCCGGCCATCCGCTACGCCCGGGAGGGCTATCCCTGTGCCCCCAACCTTTCCCTGATGTGGAAGCGGGCCTATAAAAAATACAAGGAGACCTGCACCGGCCCGGAGTTTGAAGAATGGTACCGGACCTTTGTCCCCGAGGGCCGCCCCTACGAGGCCGGGGAGATCATCTGTCTGCCCAACCACGCCGACACCCTGGAGGCCATTGCCTTTACAGAAGCAGACGCTTTCTACAAGGGGGACCTTGCCCGGCAGATCGACGCCGGCAGCAAAAAATATGGCGGCTACCTGCGGTACGAGGACCTGGCCGCCTATGAGGCCCGGTGGGTGGAGCCCATCTCGGTAAACTACCGGGGATACGATGTCTGCGAGATCCCCCCCAACGGTCAGGGCATTGTGGCCCTGATGGCCCTGAATATCCTGAAGGAGTTCTCCTTCTCCCAGAAGGAGAGCCCGGAGACCTACCACCGCCAGCTGGAGGCCATTAAAATGGCCTTTGCCGATGCCTTCCAGTATGTCACCGATCCAGACCACATGGAGATGGATTATCACCGTCTTCTCCTGCCGGAGTACGGGGCACAGCGGGCCGCCGAAATGGGGGACACCGCCAAGGTCTACACCCACGCCATCCCCCCCAAGAGCGGCACCGTCTACTTCTGCTGCGCCGATGGCGAAGGGAACATGGTCTCTTACATCCAGTCCAACTACATGGGCTTCGGCTCCGGCATTGTGGTGGAGGGCACCGGCATCTCCCTCCAGAACCGGGGACACGACTTTTCCCTGGATGAAAAGGACGCCAACGCCCTGGCTCCCGGCAAGCGGAGCTATCACACCATTATCCCCGGCTTCCTGATGAAGGACGGAAAGCCGGTGGGCCCCTTCGGTGTAATGGGCGGCTATATGCAGCCCCAGGGTCACGTCCAGGTGATGATGAACTACATAGACTTCCACCTGGATCCCCAGCAGGCCCTGGACGCCCCCCGGTGGCAGTGGATGCGGGACAACACCGTTACCGTAGAAAGCCGCTTTGCCCCGGAGATGGCCCGGGCCCTTCAGCGGATGGGACACGACCTGCGGTGCGACCTGAACACGCCAAGCTTTGGCCGGGGCCAGATGATCGTCCGGCTGGACAACGGGGTATTGGTGGGCGGAACGGAATCCCGCACCGACAGCAATATCGCCTGCTTCTGACCTGAGAGCCCATTCAAAATCTCCCTGCACGCCGCCAGGGCAGGACTTTTTCCATCGGCCGATGGACACATCTGTGGATGCAGTCCGCCCAGCGCATATCAAGCTGCGAAACAGGCTCTTATTTTTCATCACCGAAAGAAAGGATCCCTTTGCCATGTCAGAGCTTCTCCAAATGTATATCCTGTTCTTCCGCATGGGGGCTGTCACCTTTGGGGGCGGCTACGCCATGCTGCCCATCCTGCGGCGGGAGATCATCCAAAGCCGCCAGTGGATGGACGAGGAAACCATTATGGACTACTACGCCCTCAGCCAGGGGCTGCCGGGGATCATTGCCGTAAATGTGGCGGTATTCATCGGCTACTACCGCAAAAAGATCCCCGGGGCGCTGGCTGCCGCCCTGGGGGTGGTTTCCCCCTGTGTGCTGATCATCACCATCATCTACTACCTTCTCAGCGGCTTCCAGGATAACCCCTATGTCCGCCACGCCCTGGCGGGGATCTCGGTTTGTGTGGTGGCGCTGATTCTGGACGCCATCCTCAGCATGTGGAAGAAGGGGGTCAAGGACATTCCCTGTGTTCTGATCTGCGCCTTCGCCTTTATGGTCAGCGCCTTCACCAAGTTCTCCCCCATTCTCCTGGTGATTCTCTGCGCCTTCATTGGCATTGGGGTGCGGACCCTTCTGACTGCCAAGAAAGGGGGTCAGGGGAAATGATCTATCTTCAGCTTTTCTGGGAGTTTTTACAGATCGGCATCTTTGCCGTGGGAGGGGGCATGGCTACCATCCCGTTCCTGCACCACCTGTCGGAGACTACCGGTTGGTTCCCCCCGTCCCTTATCACTGACATGGTAGCCATTTCGGAATCCACGCCGGGGCCTATTGGCATCAATATGGCTACCTACGTTGGGTGTGCCATTGCGGGCATTCCCGGGGGGATCATTGCCACCCTGGGGGAGGTACTGCCCTCGGTGGTTATTGTCTCTGTGGTATCCATGTATTTGGCCAAATTCCGCAGCAACAAGCTGGTGGATGCTGCATTTTACGGCCTGCGGCCTGCGGTGACGGGGCTGATTGCGGCGGCGGGGCTCAGTGTGGCGAAGGTTGCTATGTTTCAGGTAGAGCTTTACCAGCAGACGGGGGCTATTTTCGATCTATTCGATTTTAAGAAGCTGATATTTTTCGTGCTGGTATTTGCTGCCATTAAGAAGTTCAAGTTGCATCCTATTGCATACATTGCCTGTGCGGCAGTTGTTGGGGTTGCCCTAGGATTCTAAGGCGGGCCAGGGCCAGGTTTCTGCCGGCGCAGCACCATGCCCGAAGCCCAACGCCCGGTACCGGGTAGCCTTTTTGTCACCGGACACAGTCCGGTCCGGGTCCAGGGCGGACAGCGCCTGGTCGCCCGCCGCCTGCGCCCGCAGGCGCGTTTCGGAGCGCAACCGAGCGCAGCGAGGCTCTTAGC
>JAAWEO010000041.1 GCA_022794295.1 Angelakisella sp.
ATCCACTGCCCCCCGGTGATGAAGGACGCCACCCACAAGCTGAGCAAGCGCAACGGCGACGCCTCCTATGAGGACCTGATCGCCAAGGGCTACCTGAAGGACGCCGTGCTCAATTACATCGCCCTGTTGGGCTGGAGCCCCAAGGGGGAGCGGGAGATCTTCACCCTGCCCGAGCTGGTAAAGGAGTGGGACCCCGCCGGGATCTCCAAGTCCCCTGCCATCTTTGACGGGCAGAAGCTGCGGTACATCAACGGCGAGTACATCCGGGCCCTGTTCCCCGAGGAATTCTATCAGCGCGCCCTCCCCTGGATCCGCCAGACCGTAAAGAGCGAAACCGCCAATCTTGAGGCTTTGGCCGGGGTCCTTCAGGCCCGGTGCGAGGTGCTCTCCGATATTCCGGAGCAGGTGGACTTCATTGATGCCGTGCCCGAATACGAGAAGGAGCTTTACACCAGCAAAAAGATGAAGACCACCCCGGAGACCAGCCTGGAAGCCCTTCGGGAGACCCTGCCCCTGCTGGAAGGTCTTTCGGATTTTACCGCCGAAGCGATCCACGAGGTTTTGTTTGAGCGCATCGGCCAGCTGGGGGTCAAAAACGGATGGCTCCTCTACCCCCTGCGGGTAGCAGTTAGCGGAAAGCAGTTTACCCCCGGCGGCGGCATTGAGCTGTGCGCCATTCTGGGGAAAGAAGAAGCAATAAAGCGGGTGAAGGCCGCCATCCAAAAGCTGGAGGGCTGAACCCTGTAACAAGACAGAAAAGGGCCCGGAGAGTAAGATCCCCGGGCCCTTTTTATGCTCTTTTTGACAGATGGTGCCCTTATCCTCTGGAAAGGACAAACTGGTCCACCAGCTGCTTCAGGCTGTCGGCCTCGGCGGAAAGCTCCTCGCTGGCTGCGGCGCTTTCCTCGGCGGTGGCAGAGTTGGTTTGCACCACAGAGGAGATCTGCTCAATACCTTCGGTGACCTGGGTAATGGCAGTGGTCTGGTTTTCTACAGCCGATACCACAATATCCATTTGGGTGGTCACATGACCGGCGTAAACGCTGGTCTGCTCCAGGGAGGCGGTGACCCGCTCCACCACCCGGCTGCCCTCGGTGACAGCAGCGATGGAGCCCTCGATCAGGTCCTTGGTGGACTTGGCGGCTTCGTCGGACTTAGCGGCCAGGTTCCGGACCTCGTCTGCCACAACAGCGAAGCCCTTTCCGGCGGCGCCGGCCCGGGCAGCCTCCACAGCGGCGTTTAGGGCCAGGATGTTGGTCTGGAAAGCGATATTTTCAATGGCGGCAATGATCTTGGAAATTTCCTCGGAGGACCGCAGGATCTTCTCCATGGCGGAGTTCAGATCGTTCACATAGTTGACGCTGACGCCCAGCTGGGCTCCGGCCTGGCCCACAAACTCACCGGCCTCCTTTGCAGCGGCGGCGGTCTTTTTGGCGCTGGCGGAGATATCGGTGATGGTAGCTGCCAGCTCCTCCACCGAGCTTGCCTGCTCCACCGATCCCTGACTGAGGGCCTGGGCCCCAGCGGAGACCTGACCGCTGGCAGAGGACACCTCCCCGGCGGAGGCGTTGATCTGCCGCATGGTCCGGCTCAGCTTGGACTTGAGGGTACGCATCGATTCCCGAATGCTCTGGAAGTCACCCACATAGGCCTCCCCGTGCTGGGAATGGGCGTCCAGATTTTGGTTGGACATTTCAGTAAGGACATAGTCAATATCCTTGATGATGATGTTCAGCCCCTGGACCATCTCCGCAGTGGAGCGGGTCAGCTCCGCGGTTTCATCCCAGCCGGTGACCTGGGGAACAGGGGAGGAAAGGTCCCCCTGGACCAGCAGCTTCATCCGCTCGGCGCAGGCCCGCATGGGGCGGCTGATGTTGTTGGACAGCTTCAGGGCCACCACGATCGAGGCCAGGCTGGCGAGGACCACCACCAGCAGGTTCAGAAGCATGCCGACATATGTATCGGTGAGATAGTCCTTCTTCATGGAGGTAACAGCGACGCTCCAGCCATCGGTGCCCTCTACCGGGGCATAGGCGGTGTACCGGGGTCCCTCGGCGGCATGATAGCCGTCAAAGCCGCTTTTTCCCTGGCGCATTTCGGCATGGATCGCAGCCAGCTCTCTCAGGGAGCTGTCAGTTTCTGCCTCCCGCTCGATGTTCTGGGTGGTGATGGTCTCCAGGGTCGTATCAGCGATGGTGTCACCGGCCTTGTTGATCATATAGGCCCGGCAGTTTTCGCTGACCTTGATGGAGGAAACGATATCGTTCAGAAAGGTCTCCGGGGGAACGAAGTAAACCACACCGGTGATCCGGCCTCCCTGGCTGCCGCCGGCATAGATAGGGGCGGCGACCATAATGGAAAGCTCACCGGTGATCTTGCTGACCAGGGGCTCGGACACATAGACGTTGCCCTGCATGGCCTGTTGGACATATTCCCGACTGGAGTAGTCATTGCCATCAAAAATGCTGATCCCGTTCAGGCCCACAATGTTGCCGCGCTGAAAGCCGTGCATACGGATGCGTTCGTCAACCACGGCGCGCTTTTCCTCCACCGACACCGATGCGTCAGACAGCTGGGGGATACAGCCGGTATCCATAGCCACGTTTTTGTAGGCAGTCAGCTCCTGGCTGATGCGCTCCGCCGCCAGAATGGCGGTTTCGCTCAGCATTTGGTCCACAGTGGAAACGGTATTGCGGTAGCTCAGCGCCATACTGACCGAGCCAACCAGCACCAGGGTGATCACAACGGTTGCCATCAGACATACAGTAATTTTTTGGCGAATACTCTTCATCTCACTACACCTCAAATTTTTGTAGCTGTATTACACCCTGATTTAAAAAACCATACTCATCCAGACAAAGCAAAAAGACCCTGTCTGACAATGTCAGGTGGTCATGAGTACAAATTCTTAATTCTGGTGTGTAATTTTATTATATTGTATCCACCACCTCTTTGTCAATGGTTTCCAGAATAATGTCTCCCCGTTGTCTGGATATTGGGTAAAATGTAATATCAAGTCCAAAGCAAAACAAAAGATTCCCTCGCCCCCAACCTCGCCCCAAACCATGGTCCAAAGGCCTTCGACGGAGCTAAGGCCGCTTCGCGGCAAGTGGCCTGCGGGCGGATGACGAGGGTGTTTGGATACATAGGGTTGGAAAAATGAGGAAATCCTTGGGAAAAGTGCGGATTTTTGGGAAAACGGTTGACAGAAAAGAGGGGGGCAGAGTAAACTAAAGAAGTAAGGTATTGTGAGTATTTTTTGGAGGGAGGATGGGAGTATGAAAAACCGGTTGAGATTTTCTGTTGTGCTGCTGGCGGTTCTTCTGCTGGCGGGGTGTCAGTGTAAGCACGACTACGACCAGGGGCAGGTATCCAGGGAGGCTACTTGCAGGGAGGAGGGAGTCTGCACCTACACCTGCCAAAAGTGCGGGGAATTCTACGAGGAGCCCATCCCCCTGGCGGAGCACATTTATAACGGCAAGGTCACCCGGGAGCCAACCTACGAGCAGGAGGGGGAACAGACCTTCACCTGCACTGCCTGCAAGGACAGCTACACCCAGCCCATTCCCGCCCTGGAAAAACCGGTGGAGGTGACGGTGACCGGGAAGGAGAGCTATGAGGACTATCTCTTTGACTGGATCGAGCTGGATTTTCAGGTCCGGAACCTGGGGGATCGGGAGATCCGCGGGGTCCGGGGGGAGCTGGCCATTATGGATCTGTTCGGCAAGGAGATTAAAACGGTCCGGTGCAGCTTCACCCAAGACCTTATTCCGGCCAGGGAAGTGGTAGAGATTCCCGAAAGGCCGATGCTGATCAGCTCCTACGAAGAAGCGGATGCCCAGCTTTTTGAAACCGATTTCGAGAACCTCCAGTTTGCCTTTTCCCTGACCCATGTGGTCTATACCCAGCCGGAGCCCCAGGACGAGGAGCCAGAGCCGGAGCCGGAGGACCCGGTGACCGTTACCGTTGTCAAAATGCTCGCCAGCCCTGCGGATTTTTCCAGAAGGCAGGTCTATTCCAGTGTTCAGCTGACCATCGACACAAGAAACAACACCGGCAAGGAGCTGAAGGCCCTGGAGGGGACCATTACCATCCGGGATATGTTCGGGGAGGAGCTGGAGACCTACCAATGTGACCTTTACGCCTACAAGGCCTATACTGTAGTAGATGGCGCGGACCGGCAGAATTTTTTCATCACCTTCTACGATGTTACCCCGGGGAGCCTGACCATCCTTTACAGCGAGTTCGAGGAATTGGAATTTGAGTACACCCTTTACACCATCCTGTACGAGGATGGCACCCGTGAGGTCCTCCGCCAGGGGGGAACCAGCGTATAAAGAACACCGGCCCTCTAAAAAACAGAGGGCCGGTGTTTTTAGAGCCTATTCAAGATCTCCAAGTATGCCGAAAGGACAGGGATTTTTTTATCCTGCAAGGCAAAAAATCGCAGAAATACTGGGTGTATTACAAGATTTTTTAACGCAGCAGGGTAAAAAAAGACCTGCCCTGGCGGCGTGCGGGGAGATTTTGAATAGGCTCTTAGAGCTCCCGCAGGTCCGGCTGCCAGTACTTCCGGTCCAGGTTGCGGTACTGGACCGCCTCGGCCACGGCGTCGGGGCCGATCAGCTCCTCCCCGGTCAGGTCCGCAATGGTCCGGGATACCCGGAGCAGGCGGTCGTAGCTCCGCCCGGAAAGGCCCAGCTTGTCGTAGGCCTTTCCCAAAAGCTCCTTTGCCTCCGGGGTCAGGATGCAGAACTCCCGCAGCCGGGCGGGGTCCAGCCGGGCGTTGCAGCTAATGCCCAGGCCCTGGTACCGCTCCCGCTGGAGCTGCCGGGCTGCCTCCACCCGCTGGCGGATGACAGCGGAGGATTCCCCGGGAGCCTCGCCGCTCATCTCCTTGTATTCCACCGGAGGGACCTCCACGTGGATGTCCAGCCGGTCCAAAAGGGGCCCGCTGATTCGGGAGAGATAGGCGGCCACCTTCACCGGGGAGCACCGGCAGGGCCGGGTGGGATGACCGAAGTAGCCACAGGGGCAGGGATTCATGGCCGCTGCCAGCATAAAACGGCAGGGAAAGCTGGCCTGTCCCGCCGCACGGCTGATGGTGATGACCCCGTCCTCCAGGGGCTGCCGGAGGATCTCCATAGCGGCCTTGGGGAATTCCGGCAGCTCGTCCAGAAAAAGGATCCCGTTGTGGGCCAGACTGATCTCCCCGGGCCGGGGCGGCGCCCCTCCCCCGGAGAGCCCCGCCGGGCTGATGGTGTGGTGGGGAGCCCGGAAGGGGGGCTCCTCCAGGAGGGATGCCCCGTGGGGCAGCACCCCGGCAGCGGAATGGACCTGGGTGGTCTCCAGGGCTTCCTCAAAGGAAAGGGCGGGAAGGATGGAGGGAAGGCGCCGGGCCAGCATGCTTTTCCCGGTGCCCGGGGGGCCGATCAGCAGGAGGTTGTGCCCGCCTGCCGCGGCCACCTCCATGGCTCGCTTGGCGTTTTCCTGACCCCGGACATCGGCAAAATCCGGCATAGGAGGCGCCGGGGGCGGGGAAAAGGAGAGCTCCCCGGCGGTGGGCAGAGGGGCCCCCCGGAGAAAGTGGCCCAGGATCTCCCTGGCGGAGGAAACGGGATAGACGGTAATGCCGGGGATGGCGCTGCCCTCGCCGCCGTTTTCCATGGGGAGAAAGACCGTCCCGATCCCTGCCTTCCGGGCCGCCAGAATCATAGAGAGAGCCCCGGTCACCGGCCGGAGGCGCCCGTCCAGGGAGAGCTCCCCCACAAAGGCGCAGCCGGAAAGATCCATCTCGCAGCAGCCGGAGGCCATGAGCACCCCCAGAAGGATGGGCAGGTCGTAAAGGGGGCCGGTCTTTCGGGTGTTGGCCGGGGCCAGGTTCACCAGAATCCTGCTCGCCGGCCAGGGATAGCCCAGGTTCCGCAGGGCGGAGCGCACCCGCTCCCGGGCCTCCTTGACGGCGGTGTCGGGGAGACCCACCAGGTCAAACTGGGGCAGCCCCCGCTGGCAGTCGATCTCTACAGTGACCAAATATCCCTGTATGCCGGAAATACCCATGGACAGAACCGAGGAAAACATTGCAACCCCCCGCTTTCACGAAAAATGTCTGCTTTTAGTATAGTGGATTTGCCTAATTTTTACAAGACCTTTCTTGACTTATTTGTCGCCATGTACTACAATAAAGGGGAATGAAAAAAGCCGCCCGAGCCGCTTTTTGGGCGGGGACAACGGGAAAGGAGCAACCGTTATGGAGATCATGAAGGAATACCGCCGGTGGATGGAGGAAAAGCTGGAGGACGAGGCCCTGACCAGGGAGCTTCGGGAGATCGAAGGGCAGGAAAAGGAGATCAGCGACCGCTTTTACACCGACCTGGAGTTTGGCACCGCCGGGCTGCGGGGGGTGCTGGGAGCCGGCACCAACCGCATGAACATTTACACCGTCCGCCGGGCCACCCAGGCCTACGCCGATGTGCTGAAGGCCCGGTTTGAAGCCCCCACCGCCGCCGTGGCCTACGACAGCCGTATCAACTCGGAGCTGTTTGCCCGGGAGACCGCCCGGGTCTTTGCCGCCAACGGCATCAAAACCTGGCTTTACGGCGAGCTGATGCCCACCCCCGCCCTTTCCTACGCGGTGCGGGAGCTGGGCTGCTCCGCCGGCATCAACATCACCGCCAGCCACAACCCCAGCAAATACAACGGCTACAAGGCCTATGACGAAAACGGCTGCCAGATCACCGGGGAGACCGCAAGCGCCGTTATGACCAGAATCGGGGAGACCGACCTGTTCACCGGGGTGAAGCTGGCGGACTACGACGCCGCCATTGCCAGCGGCGCCATTGAGATCATTGGGGAGGACCTGATCCAGAGGTTCCTGAACCGGGTCCTGGAGGAGCAGGTGAACCCCGGCCTCTGCAAGGACGCCGGCCTCAAGCTGGTTTACACCCCCCTCAACGGGGCGGGCCGCCGCTCGGTCCTCACCGTGCTGGGGAAGATGGGCATCACCGATATCACCGTTGTGCCGGAGCAGGAGCTCCCCGACGGGAACTTCCCCACCTGCCCCTACCCCAACCCGGAGATCCTGGAGGCCATGCAGAAGGGCCTGGACCTGGTGGAGCAGCTGGGGGCCGACCTTCTTCTGGCTACCGATCCCGACTGCGACCGGGTGGGCACCGCCGTTCTCCAGAACGGGTCCCCCCGCCTGATCACCGGCAACGAAATGGGCTGCCTGCTCATTGATTACATCGCCCGCTCCCGGCTGAAAAACGGCACCATGCCCAAGCGCCCGGTGGTGGTAAAGAGCATCGTCACCACCTCTATGGCCGACGCCATCTGCCAGGAGTACGGCATCGAGGTCCGGAACACCCTTACCGGCTTCAAATACATCGGGGAACAGATCGCCAAGCTGGAGGAGGCCGGGGAGGAGGACCGCTATCTCCTGGGCTTTGAGGAGAGCTATGGGTATCTTTCCGGGGGGTATGTCCGGGACAAGGACGCCGTGGACGGTTCCATGCTGATCTGCGAAATGGCCGCCTGGTACCGGGCCCAGGGGAAGAACCTGGGGGAGGCCCTGGACGAAATGTACCAGAAGTTCGGCCGCTACCTGAACCAGGTGGACAGCTACACCTTTGAAGGGGCGGACGGCATGGCTAAAATGGCCGGGATCATGGAGGGCCTGCGGAAGGAGCCCCTGGAGGCCGTTGCCGGAACGGCGGTCACCGGCTTTACCGACTACAAAACCGCCTGCCCCCAGGTGGGCGGCGTGAAGATGCCCCCTGCCAACGTCCTGGCCTACACCCTGGGGGAGGACAGCGTCATCGTCCGCCCCTCCGGCACCGAGCCCAAGCTGAAGGTCTACTACATGGTGAAGGCCGCTGATCTTCCCGCTGCCCAGGCCAAAAAGGCGGCCCTCCAGGCGGATATCGAGAAGATTCTGGGAATCGGAAAATAAGCCTTGCTTTTCCCGCCGGATTGTGATAAAATACCACTGTTGCATTGGTATCCTTCCAGTGCCATAGGGGGATGTGCAGCATCATCCCCCGGTACATGAAAGAGGTGAAAAACAAATGAAAGACGGGATCCATCCTAAGTACGGCCCTGCAGTGATCCGCTGCGCCTGCGGCAATGTCATCGAGACCCGGTCCACCAAGCCGGAGATCCGCGTGGAGATCTGCTCCAAGTGCCACCCCTTCTTTACCGGCAAGCAGAAGCTGGTAGACACCGGCGGCCGCGTCGACCGTTTCAACCGGCGGTTCAATCTTGGCAAGTAAATTCGCAGATGAAGCGGTTCAAGGTGACCACCTTGGACCGCTTTTCTGTACAAAGGGAGGTGTTCCCATGGCAGAGGGCTACCGCACCGTGGAGGCCCCGGCCCAGGACGAGTTTGTGGAAAAAAAGTCCCGGTTCATCGGCCATATTGCCCCGGTGCGCACCGAGGAGGAGGCTGTGGCCTTTCTTAACAGCGTCCGGGAACGCCACCGGGAGGCCACCCACAACGTCTACGCCTATATTCTGCGGGACAACCAGCTGATGCGCTTTTCCGACGACGGGGAGCCCCAGGGCACCGCCGGCAAGCCGGTGCTGGAGGTGGTGCTCCGGGAGGGTTTGGTGGATGTGGCGGTGGTGGTGACCCGGTACTTTGGCGGGGTCCTTCTGGGGGCCGGGGGGCTGGTCCGGGCCTACGCCCAGGGGGCCAAAACCGCCGTGGACGCCGCCCGGGTGCTGAACATGCAGCCCGCCGCCGTTCTGGAGCTGGACATGGGGTACGATTTTTACGGCAAGGCCACCTACATCCTGCCGGGGCACGAGATCCAGGTACTGGACAGCGTCTTTGCCGAGGGGGTGCGCCTCCGGCTCCTTTGCAAGGCCGCCCGCCTGCCGGCCTTTACCCGGGAGCTTACCGAGCTTTCCTCCGGGACGGTGGCCCCCCTGGTCCTGGAAGAAAAATTCGCCCACTTTCCACAATAGCCCCGAAAGGAGAAACCACTGTGAAGATCGAGAAGCTGCAAACAGAAAGCGGTCCTGTGATCGCCCTGGTCACCGGGGAGGAGAAGGTGATCGTGGACACCGGCTCCGCCCTGGACCTTGCCATGACCGTGAAATATGAGACTGGCGCGGAGCGGATCGCCATTGCCAAGAGGCTGATCTGGGAGGACTTTTTTATCCTCAGCACCGGGGCGGCAGGGGAGATCCTCCAGAAGTTCATCAACTACCATGTGAAGATGGCCATCTACGGGGATTATTCCCGGTACACCAGCAAGCCCCTTCACGACTTCCTCTACGAATCCAACCAGGGAAAGGACTTCTTCTTTGTGGACACCCAGGAGGAGGCCATCCGGAGGTTGACAGAAGCAGAATAGAAAGGGAGAGAAAAACAGCATGAGTGAACGTAAAAAGGTACGTCTGGGACGCACAGAGCTCTTGGTGACCAAGACCTCCTTCGGGGCCCTGCCCATCCAAAGGATCTCCTTCGAGGCGGCGGGAGAGCTGCTGCGCACAGCCTACGAGGCGGGGATCAACTTCTTTGACACCGCCAACATGTACACCGACAGCGAGGAAAAGATCGGCGCCGCCCTTTCCGATGTGCGCAAGAACATCATCATTGCCACCAAGAGCGTTTACCAGAAGGGTGACCCGGACCTGGTAAAGCGGAACATCGAGCTGAGCCTGAAGCGGATGAAAACCGATTACCTTGACATTTTCCAGTTCCACAACCCGGACTTCTGCCCCATGGAGGATGACCCCGCCTACCAGTACCTGGTGGAGCTGAAGAAGCAGGGGGTGGTGCGGCATATCGGCATTACCAACCACCGGCTCTTTGTGGCCCACGAGGCCATTGACAGCGGCCTGTACGAGACCCTGCAATTCCCCTTTTCGGTGCTGGCTACCGAAAAGGACACCGAGGTGGTGGAAAAGTGCGCCAAAGCCGATGTGGGCTTCATCTGCATGAAGGCCATGTCCGGCGGCCTGATCCGGGAGCCCCGGGCCACCTTCGCCTTCCTCCAGCGGTATCCCCACGTGGTGCCCATCTACGGGGTCCAGCGGATGGAGGAGCTTCAGGAGTGGCTGGCCCTGGACGAGAACCCGCCGGTTTGGGACGGGGAGCTGGAGGCCCTGGTGGAAAAGGAGCGCAGGGAGCTTTCCGGGGACTTCTGCCGGTCCTGCGGCTACTGCCTGCCCTGCCCCAAGAACATCCCCATCCCCAATGCGGCCCGGATCCAGTTCTTGATGACCCGCTCCCCCTACAAGCCCTACCTGACCCCGGAATGGCGGGAGGGGATGGACCGCATTGAGGACTGCATCCACTGTGACCACTGCAAAAACCACTGCCCCTTTGGGTTGGACACCCCCAGCCTGCTGGTAAGCCAGAAGGCCTGGTACGACAGGTTCTACGAAGAACACAAGGACGAGGTGTAAGCGTCTGCTTTCCCTTTCTCTCCGGAAGGACCGGGGCCGCCTAAAAAGGGCGGTCCGGTCCTTCCTTTTTCCCAGGTCAGAAGGCCCGTGCCGAATACCCCACCCCCTTTTCACATATACATGAACCATCCCGGCGGTTCCCGCCCGGGAACGTCGTGGAAAAGGGAGGCCATACCATCATGTCCGTTTATCTGCCAGAGGGGCGCCTATTGGATACCCCCGAAAATCTCCGTCTCACCGGGAGCCCCGCCGGGCTCCGGCAGGCCATGGCCCAGGGCACGGTGCTGGAGGGCCGGGCGGTCCTCTGTGACTACGAGCACAACCTGGTGGTAGACCTGGGGTGGTGCCGAGGGCTCATTCCCCGCCTGGAGGGCGCCATTGGCATTGGGGATGGCTCTACCCGGGACATTGCCATTATCTCCCGGGTGAACAAGCCCGTTTCCTTCCTGGTCCAGGAGGTGCGGGAGCTTCCCCAGGGGGGCGTGCTGCCTGTTCTCAGCCGCAGGCTGGCCCAGGAACGGTGCCGGGAGGAATATCTTTCGGGGCTGATCCCGGGGGATGTGATTGACGGGCGGGTCACCCACCTGGAGCCCTTCGGGTGTTTTGTAGACATTGGCTGCGGCCTTCCCTCTCTGATCCCCATTGACCAGATCTCCGTCTCCCGGATCTCTCACCCCCGGGACCGGTTCCGGACGGGGGAGGACATACGGGCGGTGGTACGGTCACTGGAGCCCGGGGGGCGGATCTGTCTGACCCACAAGGAGCTTTTGGGCAGCTGGGAGGAGAACGCAGCCCGGTTCCGGGCGGGGGAGACGGTGGCAGGGATCGTTCGCTCGGTAGAGGAATACGGTGTATTTGTAGAGCTGGCGCCCAACCTGGCGGGGCTGGCGGAGCCTTGTCCCGGGGTAGTGCCTGGGCAGCAGGCCAGTGTTTATGTAAAGAGCATTCTTCCGGGGAAGATGAAGGTAAAGCTGATCATTGTTGACGCATTTGATGCGCCATGGACGCCATCGGCGCCGGAATATTTTTTCCAGGGGGGGCATATAGACTGTTGGCGGTACAGCACACCGGAGGCGAAGAAGGTTGTAGAGACAGTCTTTACAGCGCAGACCCTACCCGGCGCTTGCGCGCCTTGAGGATGTGCGAAGGGGCTTAGTGGGTGCCTGGAGTCCCAACGGGTGCAGGGCGAAGCGATTCCCCGGCCATTGATGGACAGGAGAAGCCAATGCACCTGTCGGCGCAGCACCATGCCCGAAGCCCAACGTCCAGTACCGGGTAGCCTTTCTGTCTCCGGACATCAGTCCGGTCCGGGTCCAGGGCGGACAGCGCCTGGTCGCCCGCCGCAGCGGGCGAAACTCCCCGGAATGAGGCAGCATCCATCGATAAAGGCCGCGGCCAAAAACCTGGCGCTATAGAAAGGATGGCAGAGCTGTCCTTTCTTTTTTGCGTAAAATCGAAGTGACAAGCCGCGGCCGGTAACGAGACTGGCCCACACCCAGCCGCGGGGAGCGTTTTCTTGCTTACGGTTTTGTTTGTCTCTCCTTCAAGACAGGCCCGCAGGGCCGCTTCTTGAACGGGCTGCCTGGGGAAACTGGTTTCTCTGGGGGCTTGGACCTCTTTCTGGGTTTTGTCGGTTTGGCCTTGCAGCCTCGTTTTC
>JAAWEO010000042.1 GCA_022794295.1 Angelakisella sp.
TTCTTTGCCTTCTTTCTGTCGCTACAGAAAGAAGGTCCGCCGGAAGGGCAAACGAGACAAAAGACCTTTAGAACGAGACAGGAATGCGAAGGGCCTGACCATCGCGTGGCAGTCAAAAGAAACGACATTACCACAAACCGAAACATCGTATCTAGGACCGAGAGGCAGACACGTTCAAGAAGCGGCCCTGCGGGCCTGTCTTGAAGGTTAGGCGGTGCAGGGCGTTAGGCTTTTGGCGCTCCCCGCGAGTAGGTATCGGCCAGCCTCGTTCCGGCCGCGGCTTGTCACTTCGCACAGACGCAAAAAAGGACGGAAAACGCTCCATCCTTTTTTAGTGCCATATTTCTACCGCGTCCGGCTATAGAAAGATGCTGCCTCATACCGGGGAGTTTCGCCCGCTGCGGCGGGCGACCAGGCGCTGTCCGCCCTGGACCCGGACCGGACTGTGTCCGGTGACAGAAAGGCTAACCGGTACTGGGCGCCGGGCTTCGGGCATGGTTTTGCGCTCTTGTCCAGTTTGTGCTATAATAGCCCCATCACCCGAAAAGGAGCTGACCTCTCTATGGACCTGATCCTCTACAACGCTGCCCTGGACCCCCAGCACAAGCAGGCCGCTGTCGCCATCCGGGACGGTATCATCGCCGCCGTGGGCGGCCCCGAGCTTCTCCAGGAACCCGGCCCGGACACCACCCTCCTGGACCTCCAGGGTCTCCCCCTTCTCCCCGGGCTCACCGACAGCCACCTCCACCTGGCCGAAACCGGCCGGAGCATGGAGGTCGTCGACCTCTCCCCTGCCCGCTCCCCCCAGGAGATGGGCCAGCTCCTTCGGGACTTTATCCGGGAGCAGCAGCTCCCCCCGGGGCGCCTGGTCCTGGGCTGGGGCTGGAATCAGGATCATTTCCCCTCCCGGGCCTTCCCCACCCTGGAGGAGCTGGACGCCATGGCCCCGGGGCACCCCCTGGTTCTGACCCGGGTCTGCCAGCACATCGCCCTGGCTAATTCCGCCGCTATGGCCCTGGCGGGCATCGATCCCTCCACCCCCGACCCGGTGGGCGGGGAGATCGGGCGGGGGCCCGGCGGACGGCTCACCGGTGTGTTCCGGGAGTTTGCCGTGCCCCTTCTTCCCCAGCCCCCCATCACCCCGGAGGACGTCCGCCGGTGGATCCAGAAGGCCGCCGGAAGGGCCGCCGCCCTGGGGCTGACCGCGGTCCACACCGACGACCTGTGCAACCTGCCCGGCCTCTCCTGGGGGGAGGTGCTGGACCTTTACCTCCAGCTGGACCGGGAGGGGAAGCTCCCCATCCGGGTGGTGGAGCAGTGCCTTTTCCTGACGGTGGATGAGCTGGAGGCCTTCTTCGCCCGGGGCTTCTACCCCGGCTGGAGCCAGGGGAATTTTACCATCGGCCCCCTGAAGATCATCGCAGACGGTTCCCTGGGGGCGCGCACCGCCCTTCTCTCCCAGCCCTACCACGACCTGCCCCAGGCGGGCAAAGGGATCGCCTCCATCCCCCGGGAGGATCTGGAGGCCCTGGTCCTGACCGCCCACCGCCACGGCATGGGGGCGGTGATCCATGCCATTGGGGATGGCGCCCTGGACCTCTCCCTGAATGCCATCCAGGCCGCCCGGGATGCCTTCCCGGAGATCCGGGAGACCCCCTGCCACGGCATCGTCCATTGCCAGATCACCCGCCCCGACCAGCTCCGGCGCATTCGGGAGATGGGGGTCCAGGTACTGGCCCAGCCGGTCTTCCTGGAGTACGACCTCCATATGGCCGACCTGCGGGTGGGGGAGGAGCTGGGGCGCAGCTGCTACGCCTGGCGCACCATGGTGGATTCCGGCATCCCCTTTTCCGCCGGGTCGGATAGCCCCATTGAAAGCATGGACCCCTTTGGCAACCTTTACTGCGCTGTCACCCGCAAGGATTACCAGGGCCGGCCGGATGGAGGCTGGCACCCCGGGGAATGCCTCACCCTGACCCAGGCCCTGGAGGCTGCCACCGCCGGGGGCGCCTTTGCCGGCGGCCTGGCCGGACGGTGCGGACGCATCGCCCCCGGCTATTGGGCCGATTTTACCGTGCCGGACCGGGATATCTTTGCCATCCCCCCGGAGGAGCTGCTGCATACCAGGGCCGCCATGACCATTGTGGGCGGCACCGTCGCGGCGTCAAAAAAGGAGCTGTAAGCCATGAACCCCACCTTTAGCGGAGAAGTGATGCACTTTCTGGATACCACCGGCGCCCAGTTCCTGGAAAACCTCCGGGGCCTGCTGGAGTTCCTCCGGGATAACTTCGGCAACCTCCTGTGGCGCCTTGCGGGGGTCGTCTTTATCTTCTTCTGTGCCGGATTGGTGATGAAGGGGATCTCCCGCCTGACCAGCCGCACCATGGAGAAAAACCGCCTGCTCCTTACCGAGGACCAAAGCCGCCGCGTGGATACCCTGATGACCCTGATCCGCAGCGCCGCCCGGTACCTGGTCTATTTTGTGGCCTTCCTGCTGGTGCTGGGGCAGTTTGGCAATACCATGGTGCAGAATGTCCTGCTGGCAGTGGGCAGCATTGGGGGCATCGCCTTCGGCTTTGGGGCCCAGAACCTGGTCAAGGATGTGGTCACCGGGCTGTTTATGATCTTCGAGAACCAGTTCTCGGTGGGGGACTATATCCAAACCGAGGACGCCGTGGGCACCGTGGAGGCCACCGCCCTGCGGGTCACCTACCTCCGTTCCGCCAAGGGGGACCAGATCATCATCCCCAATGGCTCCATCAACCGGGTGATCAACTATACCCGGGGCAGCTATGTGGCTACCATCGTGGTCTCCACCGCCTACGAGGCCGATACCCGCCAGGTGATCGCTATGATGGAGGAAGCCCTGGCGGAGTACGGGGAAGCCCACCGGGAGCTGATCGAGGAGCTGCCGGTGGTCCGGGGCATCGACGCCCTGGGGGAATCCACGGTGGATATCAGCGTGGCCTGCCGCGTAAAGCCCATGAAGCAGTGGGAGGTGGAGCGCGGGATGCGCCTGGCGGTGAAGGAAGCCTTTGACCGCCGCGGCATCGAATTCCCCTACCCCCGCATGGTCACCATCCCCTGGGCGGAGCACCTGTCCCCCAACCCAGACCCTGCCCCAGCTCCAGAGCCCTCCCCCACCCCCTTCGGCTGGACCCCCACCCCCGCCCCCGAGTTTGAGGATGGTACCCTGCTGGACGACACCCTGGAGGATACCCCCCTGGCCGAAAGCGCAGCCGGCAACGACCCCCCCACCGACGATGATAAATGACAGTGATAAATAATGAATGTAAGACCCCAGGCACCCCCTATCGCCCCGCACAAACCATTGTAGGGTCTAAAGTTTAGGGCCGCCCTTTTCAAAGGGCGGCAGGTCCAGGGCGGCGCCCTGGTCGCCCTCCGCAGAGGGCGAAATTCCCCCGTTCCTTACCGGAGGGCGCATTTTTCTTTGCTTACTTTCTTTTTGAAAGAAAAAAAGAAAGTAAGAGCCTGCTCGCCCCCCACCCAACCAACCTGCAAATACACCCCAGTGGGGTGTTTTGCAACAACCGCCCCCCCTCGAATGGACCGGCCCCATAAGGCCGGTCCATTCGACCCTCTACAGGCCGCCCCCAGGCGGCCCCCCAAGAATCTGCCCCCCCAAAAAATCCGCCCACAAAAAAAGAACAGGAGCCAGCAGCCGGCTCCCGCCCTCCTATCCTTTTTTCCAAACCATAAGATACTCCCGCTGACCCGTGCCCTGGTCAACGCGTTCCTCCAGAAGGGTAAACCCCCGGCTTTGGTAAAACCCCACCGCCCGCCGGTTCTTCTTGTATACCGCCAGGGTAAGAAGCTCCCGGCCCCCCTGGCAGTCCTCCAGAAGGGCCCGGCCAATGCCCCGGCCCTGGCACCCCGGATCCACAAAAAGGGCCCCGATGTGATCCCCCTCAATGAGACTGAGGAAGCCCTCCACCCTGCCCTCCCGAACAAAGACCCGGGTGTCCGCCCGGGGGAGGATCTCCCGCTCCACCAGGGGTGCGGTGGAACGCCAGTGCTCCATGGGGATGAAGCCGTGGGCCTCCCGGCTGGCGGAAAGCCAGATCTCCATGACCCGGGGGGTGTCCCCCGGGAGAAAGGGCCGGATGCTCCCCTCTGCCATTACCATCACCTGTCCTCCATAAGATTGCCGTAAACATGGCGCAGAAGGTCCGCTTTTTCCTCCTGGCCGGGCTCCCGGCCCAGCTTTTCGGCCAGGCGGGCCAGGGGACCCTCCAGGGTCACGTCCTCCCCGGCGGCCCGGCTGTAGAGGCGGTGCCTGTCGCAAAGCTCCCGGAGCTGCTCCCCGGTCAGGGGACCCTGCATGTGGGAATGGAAGTACCAGTCCGCCTTCAGCCCCTCCATGACGCTAAGGAAGTACAGAAGCTTTCTGCGGGTGTAGTGCCAGGGGGCGCTGTACATGTTGGGGGACAGGCTGTCCCCGGAAAAGACCACCTTGTCCTCCGGGCAGTGGATCAGGAGCCCGTCGGGGGAGTGGTCGCTGGCCAGGGGAATGAGGCAGGCGGTGGCCCCCTCCAGGTCGATGACCGCCTGCCCCTGGATGGTCATGTCCGCCAGGGGCGGATCCAGGGCCAGGGGCTCGTTGGGGTATTCCTCCCGGATGCCCTTCTGGCAGAAGGGGATCTCCAGGCCCTCCTCCACCCGCCGTGCGATGGCCTCGTGGGTCCACTGGTACTGGGAAAGGACCCGCAGCTGCCGCCCGGTCCTCCGGGTGCAGATAAGGGAGACCCCCGCCTCCTGCATGGCCCGGCCCCCCATGATGTGGTCCCAGTGCCAGTGGGTCAGGGCGGCCCACCGCACCGGGGGGAGGCCCAGCCTTTCGGCCTCCCGCAGCAGCCACAGGGCGTGGCCGGGGCCGTTGCCGGTGTCCACCGCCAGGGTGGCATCCACCCCGGCAATAAGCCCCAGGCTGGGGCGGTCCCCATAGGCGACCGGGTCGGACCAATAGCAGTGCTGGGTCAGCTGGTGCAGTTCCATAAAAAGCCTCCTTCTGGGGCGGTCAGTTTTCGGTGCGGAAGCCCTTGCCGATGATCTCGCTGGTGCTGGTGGTCATAATAAAGGCGTGGGGCTCGATGGACCGGACGTACCGGCGCAGGAACACCGCCTGACCCCGGCTCATTACCGTAAGGATGACGTACTTGTGCTGATGGGTGTAGGCCCCGGTGGCCTCCAGGATGGTGGCCCCCCGGTGGAGCTTGCCGGCGATAAAATCGCAGATGGGCTCCGGGTCGCTGCACACGATGTGCATGTATTTGCACTGGTTGATGCCCTCAATGACGCTGTCCACCAGCATGGACTTCATCAGCAGGCCCAGAATGGAAAAGAGGCCGGTGTGGATGCCAAAGACAAAGCAGGCGGAGAAGGCCACCAGGAAATCCGCCAGAAGGAGAGCCCGGCCCATGTCGATGCTGGTAAACTTCCGCAGCACCATGGCGATAATATCCGTCCCCCCGGTAGAGGCCCCGATGTTAAAGAGCAGGGCGGAGCCCAGGGCCGGGAGGCCCACGGCGAAGATCAGCTCCAGGAGGGGCTCCTGGGTAAAGGGAGCGTCCATGGGGTACACCCTTTCCAGCACCCAGATGATCACAGACATGAGGGTGCTGGCGTAGACGGTGGTAAGACCGAACCTGCGGCTAAGGACCAGAAAGCCCACCGCCAGCAGGACCATATTAAAGAGAAACACCAGGGTACCGGTAGAGACCCCGGGCAGAAACTTTGAAATGACGATAGCCAGACCGGTAACGCCGCCGGTGGAGAAATTGTTGGGCATCTTAAAGAAATAGACCCCCATGGAGACCAGGAGGGTTCCCCCGTTGAGCAGGAGAAACTCCCGGAGCTTTTGCTGCGCTGACTTTTCCATGACAAACAAGCCTTTCAAGGATCACGGATAATTTGCAGGAACTGCCTCCGTGAAAATCCCCATCAATTATAGTCTTTTTTACCGGGGAGTCAACTGTTTCCGGACGCATTTTGAAGGATTTTTTGCATCATTTCCCGGATCCTCTCTTTTGTTTGCGGTTTTTCTTTCATTTTTGCCGGATTTCTGCCATTTTCAGCGATCCTGCACCATCCTCACCGGCCGCAGCAGCCGTGTCACCGAGGACACCAGGAGGATCCCCACCGCCACCGCCCCGGCCACCCCAAAGGTGTGGATGCCGGTGGAAAGGAACAGCTGGGTATCCCCCGAAAGACAGTACTCCATGGTGTAGTAGATGCCCCCGCCAGGGACAAAGGGCAGCACCCCCACCACCAGAAAGCCGGTGGCCGGGGACTTCATCACCCGGGCCATGACCTCCGCGTAAACGGCCACGGCAACCGCCCCGGCAAAGTACTGGACCACATCGCTGCCGGTAAAGGCGCAAAGGAGGCAGGCGGCCCACCCCACCCCTCCCCCCAGGGAGGAGGCCACCATCAGCCTCCCCCGCTGGTTGAGCAGAAGGCAGAAGGCCAGGCAGGCCATGACGGCGTAGACACAGGGGAGCAGAAAGCCGGTGAGCAGCTCCTTCATTATCATCATCACACCCCACCTCCCAAATACCGGGCCAGGGAAAGGGCGATGCCCGCCCCCAGGGCCAGGGCCGTGGCTGTCAGCAGGGATTCGGTCAGCTTGGTAATGCCGGCAAAGAGGTCCCCCGCCAGGACATCCCGCATAAAATTGGTCAGGGCCACCCCGGGCACCAGGCCCATAAAGGCGCCGATGATGATCAGGTCCAGGCTCTCCCCCAGGCCGGAGGCCACCAGGGCGATGGCCGCCAGGGCGGCGGTCATGCTGCACACGGTATTCACAAAAAAGCTGTTGGTCCTCCGCCCCTCCATGGGGTGCTTTACCAGGAAGATGGAGACCCCGGCCACCAGGGCGCAGAAGGCGTCCCGGGCCGTTCCCCCAAACAGCAGGGTAAAGAAGGCCGCTGTAAAGGCAAAGCCCGCCGCCTGGAAGGGGGGCGGATACCCCTGGGCCCGGCTGATGGTCAAAAGCTGCTGGTCCACCTCCGGGAAGGGGGGGCGTCCGGCGCAGACCCACCGGCAGAGGCTGTTCAGGCGGTCCACCCGCCACAGATCGGTGCCCCGGTGGTAAAGGCGGCGCACCCGGGTGTGGGAGTGGCCCTCCGGGTCGCAAAGGGAGACGATCAGCAGGCTGGGGATGGCGAAGATCTCGCTGGTCTCCACCCCGTAGGCGCGGCAGAGCCGCTGGAGGGAGTCCTCCACCCGGTAGGCCTCCGCCCCGCTCTCTAGCATCTGCACCCCCATTGCGGCGGCGGTATTCAAAAGGGCATCATAATCGGCAGTCAAGCAAAACACCTCCCGGGGTAATGGGTCGTGGGCAGCGGCGGGGTTGCAAATCACGCATAGTTCCTATATAATAAAGAAAAAAAGGGGAACGCTATGAATCGGACATTTATCCTGACCCTGGGTTTCGAACGGTTATGGGCAGGCATGGGCCTTGGTGACGAAGAACTGCGGGCGCTAGAGGAACTGCTCCGTTCCAATCCCAGCGCCGGGACAGTGATCCCCGGGCTTTCCGGCGCTCGAAAAGTCCGCATCCAGCTGCCAAACCGGGGAAAATCCGGCGGAGCCCGTGTTATTTATGTTGACCTGGTGGTGCATGAAGAAATTTATCTTTTATTGGCATACCCCAAAAATGCACAGGCTGACATGGATGCTGAACAGAAAAAGACCATCAAGAAGCTGATCGAAACTTTGAAAGAGGGCTGAAACCATGAGTGAATTTAATTTTTATGAGGAACTGAAGGCCAGCCTTGAACAGGCCATCGCCTACAAGCAGGGCGACCACACCCAGGCCAGGGTTTCTGTGCGCAGCGTTCCCGACTTCCCCATTACCGCCACCGACGTGGTCCGGGTGCGGACAGAGCTGGAGCTTTCCCGCCAGACTCTGGCCCAGGTGGTAGGGGTCTCCCCCCGCACTGTGGCGGCCTGGGAGGCGGGCAGGGCCGCGCCCTCCAAAACCGCCCAGAGGCTGCTTTCCCTGCTGGAAAGCGATCATTCCCTGGTGGAGAGGCTGATGGGGTCTTGATGGGGGGGCTCTTTGTCTGATGGGGCCGCCTTAGGGCCGCATGGCGGCGGCCTTTAGAGGGTCGCATGGACCGGCCTTTTGGGCCGGTTCATGCGAGGGGGGCGGTTGTTGCAAAACACCCCACTGGGGTGTATTTGCAGGTTGGTTGCGTGCGGGGCGAGCAGGCTTCTCCTTTCTTTTTTTATCGCAAAAAGAAAGGAGCAAAGAAAAATGCTCACTCCGTATAAGGAATTTCGCCCTCTGCGGAGGGCGACCAGGGCGCCGCCCTGGACCTGCCACCCTTTGAAAAGGGCGGCCCCAAACTTTAGACCCTACGGGAGTGTGTGCGGGGCGAAGGGTTGTGCCTGGGGTCTTGGGCTGTTGGGGGCTGTCTCGATTCAAACCACCTGGAAAAGATAGAACTTCAAATAATTGGTCTCCGGGACATTCCAGAGGATGGGGTGGTCCGGAGACTGCTGCCGGGCCGCGATCTGGCGCAGTTCCACTGCGGCGTCCCGGGCGGCGGAACGAAGCATCCTCTCAAACAGCTCCCCTGTGGCAAAGTGGGAGCAGGAGCAGGTAGCCAGGTATCCCCCACGGGGTAGCAGCTTCATGGCCCGGTAGTTCAGTTCCTTGTAGCCCCGCATGGCGCTTTCCACCGTTTTTCGGGATTTGGTAAAGGCGGGCGGGTCCAGGATGATCAGGTCATAGGGAGCCGGGCCCGGCTCCTTTTCCAGCCGGGGCAGCAGGTCAAAGATGTCCGCCTCCAGGGGGGTGACCACCTGGGAAAGGCCGTTGAGGGCTGCGTTTTCCCGGACCATCTCCACCGCGGTCCGGGAGACATCCACGGCGGTCACCGCTGCCGCGCCCCCTCTGGCGGCGTTCAGGGCAAAGCTCCCCGTATGGGTAAAGCAGTCCAGCACCCGCTTTCCTGCCGCCAGCTCCGCCACCGCCTGGCGGTTATATTTTTGGTCCAGAAAGAAGCCGGTCTTTTGCCCGTTTTCAAAATCCACCCGGTACCGGATGCCGTTTTCGGTGATCACCGTCCGGGTGCTCTCCGGGACAGGCACCCCGTCCAGGGGGAAGAAGCCCTTCCCCTCCGTAAGGCCCTCCAGGGCCCGGATGCCCACGTCGTTGCGCTCGTAGATACCGGTGATCCTCTCCCCCGCCTCTGTAAGCACCTGGTACAGCAGGGGGAAGATCAGCGGCTTCAGGGCCTCCATCCCTGCCGAAAGGGTCTGGGTCACCAGCATCTCCCCAAAGCGGTCCACCGTCAGGCCGGGGAACTGGTCTGCCTCCCCAAAGATCAGGCGGCAGCAGCAGAACTGCTCCCCCATTACGGTGCGGCGGTAGTCAATGGCGTATCTCAGGCGGCGCTCCCAAAAGGCCCGGTCAAAGCGGTCGTTGGCATTGCGGGAGATCAGGCGCACCCGGATCTTGCTGGAAAGGCTCACCAGGCCGGTGCCCAGGTACTTGCCCCCCTGGGTCACCACGTCGGCCAGGCCCCCGTTCTCCAGGGGGTCGCTTTGGGGCAGGAGCTCCGCGGCGTAGACCCAGGGGTGTCCCCCCTGGATGGCCCGCTCCCCCTTGGAGGTCACAACGGCCCGGGGATAGCTTCTCTCCTGCTTCATACCGGGTCCTCCCCTGTCAGCAGCCGGGCCACCGGCAGCAAGCCCTCCAGGTCCTCCTGGGTGAACCGCCCGGGCCGGGGGCTGTCCAGGTCCAGGACGCCAATGACCGCACCCTCCCGGGAAAGGAGGGGGATCACCAGCTCCGACCGGGAGGCCCCGTCACAGGCGATGTGCCCCGGGAAGGCGTGGACATCGGGGACCAGCTGGGGGGTCTTCTCCTTGGCGGCGGTGCCGCAGACCCCCTTCCCCCAGGGGATGCGCACGCAGGCCGGCTTCCCCTGGAAGGGTCCCAGCACCAGCTCCTCCCCCGCGGCGCGGTAAAAGCCCGCCCAGTTCAGCTCCGGCACGGCCTGCCATAGGAGGGCGGACAGATTTGCCATATTGGCGATGGGGTCTGTCTCCCCCTCCAAAAGGGCGGCAGCCCGGGCCTCAAGGAGGGGGTAAAGCTCCCCCTTCTCCCTCGGCCATAACAATTCCTGATACATGCTTCTTCTTCCTTCCTGGAGATTGTTCTTAGAGCCTATTCAAGATCTCCAAGTATGCCGAAAGGGCAGGGATTTTTCTGCCCTGCAAGGCAAAAAATCGCAGAAATACTTGGTGTATTACAAGATTTTTTAACGCAGCAGGACAGGAAAAGACCTGCCCTGGCGGCGTGCGGGGAGATTTTGAATGGGCTCTTAAATTCCTTGCTCTTGAAAGGCGGCCCAAAGCGCCTCCTGCTCCTTTTCCCCGGGGCGCCAGCCGTATTTTTTCAGGTCCACCGTCTGGCCGGGGCTTACAGGCACCCCCTCGGCCTCCAGGCTCAGGCGCTGGATGCCCGGCTCCAAAAAGCACCTTGCCCCGCTCAGGTACCCCTGGCGGTTCACCACCCGGTGGGCGGGGACCTCTCCCCCGGTGCCGCGGCTCAGGACGGTGCCCACCTGGCGGGGACACTGGGGCCTGCCGCACAGCAGGGCGATCTGGCCGTAGGTGGCGACCCGCCCTGGGGGGATGGCACGGCAGACCAGGCCCACCCGCTTGGGAAAATCCACTCCATCACCCCCCGAACAGCATCACCCGCAGCCCCCACAGGGCCAAAAGGTGCGCCGGATAAAACAGATAGAACAGATACCGGGGCCCGCCCCGTCCCCGCTCCCCGTTGTACTGCCAGATGGGCACAAGGGCCAGGGGGGCGGTGATCTCCAGCCAAAAGATGGAGGCCCCCCACCAAAGGGTCAGGCAGGCCGCCAGGGTCCGGGCCCCTTTCCTGTTCCGGAACAGGTAAAAGACCAGGATCAGCACCACCCCAAAGGCCCCGTAGTCGGCGGAAAGAAGCTCCGCCAGGAGGACGCAGCACAGGGCCAGGAGATACCCGGCCAGACCCCGGTCCCCAAAGCGCCGGAGGGCGGCCATAGCCAGAAGCCCCAGCAGGAGGGTAAAAAAAACGTTCTGGTAGCCCGGGTCCCGCCAGCCATCCCCCAGGGCCAGGTTAAAGGGCAGCTCCGAAAGCAGGGCGAAGGCCCCCAGCCGGAGGGCGTAGCCCCTGACGCTGCGGGTATGAAGGAACCCCTCCACCAGCAGAAAGCAGAAGATGGGAAAGGCGACACGCCCCGCCAGCCGCAGGGGAATATCCACCTGCCGCAGCAGCGCCAGGCCGGGGCTGTTGAAGAAGGCGTCCATCTCCTCCCCGGCAACTGCCGCCCAGGTCACCGGGGATTCCAGAATGACCGCCCCGATATGGTCCAGGAGCATGGTCACAAGGGCAAGCCGTTTCAGGGCCATTCCCGTCAGGCCCCGGCCGGGGGCCGCCGCAGGGTGCAGGGGCATAGGGGGTCCTCCGTGGAACTTCTGTTCCGGTCTGGGACAGCGGCCCCGGGGGTGTGGACGGGGGCGGCTTGCTTTCTTGGTGTCTTTCTTTGGTGCTGCGGGTGGGGGCCGCCTGGCGGCGGCCTTTAGAGGGTCGCATGGACCGGCCTATGGGGCCGGTTCATGCGAGGGGGCGGTTGTTGCAAAACACCCCACTGGGGTGTATTTGCAGGTTGGTTGGGTGCAGGGCGAGCAGGCTTGATCCCTTCGGGACCGTGGCCTACGGCCACTTTCTTTTTTTCTTTCAAAAAGAAAGGAGCAAAGCCTCTCCGCGCTA
>JAAWEO010000043.1 GCA_022794295.1 Angelakisella sp.
TGCGGAAAAAAGCGGAGCCGCTTCGCGGCAAGCGCCGCCGGGCGGCGAGGGGATGGGGGAACGGCTTTGGTGCCTTCGGCGGGGCCGCTTCGCGGCTAATGGCCTGCGGGCCAGGGGGTGGAGATGATAGTTGGAGGGCAATGCGTCCGGGCCCGCTGCATTTTTGCAGTGGGCCCGGACATATCTTTATGATTTGGAGGAGAAAAAGCGGAGGGTTAGATGCGGATCGCGGCCCGGTATGCGGTGTGGATCGCGTCGAAGATCTTGCCGGCCTTCATGGCGTCGCCAACCAGGCAGACCTCTTTACCGGCGGCCTGGAGCTCGTTGTAGAGTCCCTGCTCTGCCTTGAGGCCCAGGGCCAGGATAACGGTATCGGCTTCCAGGATCTCCTCGCCCTTCTTGGAGGATACCCGGGCGCCGTTGTCCAGCACCTCCTCCAGACGGGTCTCGGTGAGAATGCGCATGTCGGTTTTGGCAATGCGCTCGCTGTAGGCCAGGAAGTCGGTAACGGCAACATCCTTCATAATCTTGGGCAGCATCTCCACCAGAGTGACGCTGTGGCCGTTCTCCGCCAGATCCAGGGCGGTCTCGGTGCCCACCAGGCCGCCGCCGATGACCACGACCTTTTTGCCCACAGGCTTTGCCCCGTTGATGGCGCTGAGGCAGTCCACGGCGATGGGCTTCTCTACACCGGGGATGTTGGGGATGATGGGCAGGGAGCCGGTGGCGCAGACTACGGTGTCATACTCCGCCAGCATGGCGGCGTCGGCCTTTTTGCGGATAACAGGAACGCCCAGCTTCTCCAGGGCGGTAACCTGATACTTCATGAAGGGACGGATGTCCGCCTTGAATTCGGGGGCAGCAGCCTCGTGGAGAAGGCCGCCGTTTTCCGGCTTCTCCTCATAGACGGTGACGTCGTGGCCCCGGAGCTTCAGCACCCGGGCGGCTTCCATACCGGCAGCGCCGCCGCCTACCACGGCTACCTTCTTCTTCACCGGGGCGGGGGTAATCTTCAGCTCGCCCTCACGGCTGACCACAGGGTTCAGGGCGCAGGTGATGGCCTTGTAGTGGAAGAAGGTGCGCTCCAGGCAGCCCTCGTTGCAGCGGATGCAGGGACGGATATCCTCGGGATGGTCCGCGGCGGCCTTGTTGGGCCACTCGGGGTCGGCCCACAGGGGGCGGCCCAGGCCAACGAAATCGCCCTTGCCGCTGGCAATGATCTCCTCGGCGTACTCGGGCAGGGTGATGGAACCGGAGGCGATGACAGGAACGCTGACCACCTTCTTGATGGCCTCGGCAGCCCAGGTGTTGTGGCAGATGGACATAGCCATGGGAGAGACCTGGTGGATCATGGTGTGGTGGTCGCCGCCGGAGATGTGGAAGGCGTCGATGCCCTCCCGCTCCAGGACCTTGGCCAGCTCGATGGTGTCCTCGATGGGGAAGCCATCGGGCTCGTAATCGGTGCCGGACAGACGGATGGTGACGGGGAAGTCGGGGCCCACCTTCTTGCGGACATCCCGGACGATCTCTATGTAAATGCGCATCCGGTTCTCCAGGCTGCCGCCGTAGAGGTCGGTGCGGTGGTTGGTGTGGGGGGAGAAGAAGTTGGTCAGCAGATAGCCGTGGGCCCCGTGGATCTCCACCAGCTCAAAGCCGGCCTCCTTGGCCCGCAGGGCGGAATCACCAAAGGCGTGGACAATGTCCTGGATCTCCTCGATGGTGAGGACATGGGGAACCGCCTGGACCCCGTACTGGTCCCACAGCTTGGGCCAGGGCAGGGCGGAGGGGGCGCAGATGGGCTGGGTGCCCAGGAATTTCTGGCGGCCGCAGTGCTCGATCTGGATGCCGGGGACAGAGCCCATCTCCCGGATGTTCTCGGCCAGCCAAGCAAGACCCGGGATGTGCTCGTTGCTGGAGATACCCAGGTGGCAGTGGGCGGATTTGGCGCCAATGTCATCCACATAGGCGTATTCTACCACAATAAGACCGGCGCCGCCGGCAGCCTGGTCGCGGTAGTAGCGGACAAGGCGCTCGGAGACAGTGCCGTCCATATTGCTCATCCCAGAGGACTGGGGAGCCTTGACGACACGGTTCTTCAGGGTCAGGTTACCGATCTTGCCGGGGGCAAATACGTGGGGGAACAGCTTGGACATAATGACATAACCTCCTTACAGTGTATCAGCGGCTGCATACCGGCAGCGAAAGACAGGTCCCTTTCCGGCCAGGTGCTTCCCCTCCCGGAGGGCGGGCCGCTGGGAAATCGGTGGGAAATCCCATCAAAAATAGTATAAGGTGATTGACAATAAACAAACAATGTCTTATGATACAGAAGGAAAATTTTTTTCCGTTTGGGAAAGGGGACTTGCCTTATGGCAGGGGCAGCAGTAAAATTTGTCTTTGCGGGGGAGCTGGCGGCACACCGGGATTTCATCCTGGCAAACGGCGGCTCCCCGGTGGCCTTCCCGGCGGGGGCGGTCCTAAGCCGCACCGCGGAGGTCCCGGCGCGGGTGTACTATCTCCTGGAGGGAATGACCAAGGTCTTTACCACCAATGCAGAGGGCTTCGTGCGGCTGCTGGGATACCACCGGGCGGACACCATTTGCGTTTTGGATGGCCTGCGGGGAGCGGCCCCCTCGGTGGTGACCATTGAGGCCATCACCCCCGTACAGGTGGTGCCCCTTACCTCGGAGGACCTTTGCCGCCTGGGGCAGCTTTCCCCGTGCTTCGCTCTGGACCTGGCCTTCTTTGTGGGGGACACCCTGCGGCTCATGTGCTATGACGCAGAAAACCAGAGCATCGGGGACGTGGGCACCCGTCTGGCAAACTTCTTCCTCCTTTATATGGACAGCCTGGATTACCGGCGGAGCGGGCATGTAGCCATGTCTCAGGAAAACCTGGCCTCGGCGGTAAACGCTTCCCGGGTGCAGGTGGCCCGGGTGTGCTCCAAAATGCAAAGGGCCGGAGTGATCCGGACCCGGCGGGGAAAGGTGGAGCTTCTGGACCGGGAAACCTTGGTCCGCTGGGGAGCCGGGGAACGGTCCTTTTAACAGAATCGGGGACGCCTGCCCCGGGGGAGCAAAGGATTTTTTGCAGGCAAAGGGATTTAAAAACAAAAACAGACAACCTATCTTATTATAATTGTTAAGCATCTATATAATAGGATAGGGATTATTTTTTGACAATTTACACAATTACGGATTATTTCCTTTGTGCAATGCGATAATTTTAGTGAAATCGCGCAAGAAATGTGAATAAAGTATTGCCAAGAAGATGTTATCTTGTTATAATACAATACAAGAAGCGGACGGGGTGTCATACAGCTAGAACGGGGGCAGAGCCGGAGGTTCTCCCCTCTCCCCGGCCAGCACCCAAAAGAAAGGATCTGTGCACCATGTACGATTTTGACAAGGTAGTGGACCGCCGCGGGACCTCCAGCATCAAATGGAACTTCCAGAACAGCTTTGGCCAGCAAAGCGGTCTGCTGCCCTTCTGGATCGCCGATACCGATTTTGCCACTGTGCCGGAGATCACCGAGGCCATCCAAAAGCGGTGCAGCCATCCCGTCATCGGCTACTCCGATCCCCTGCCCTCTGTTTACGAGGCCATCCAGGGCTGGTGGGACCGCCGCCACGGCTGGAAGGCAGACACCAGCTGGATGCTTCTCAGCTACGGTGTGGTGACCGCCATCTATTTCACCCTGGAGACCCTGGTCCCCAAGGGGGAGAAGGTCCTGGTATTCACCCCTGTTTACGATCCCTTCTTTGCCGCGGTGAACAACAGCGGCCGCCAGATGGTGGACTGCCCCCTGGACCACAAGGACAACAGCTACACCATCAACTGGGAGCTGCTGGAAAAGGAGCTGGCGGACGGAGTCCGGGCCATCGTCTTCTGCAACCCTCACAACCCCATCGGCCGGGTCTGGACCTACGAGGAGATGGAGCGCCTCTGCGAGCTGTGCGTCAAGTACGATGTCTACCTGCTCAGCGACGAGATCCACGCCGACTTCGGCTTCACCCGCAAGTACACCACCGCCGGCCGGTTCCCCAAGACCTACAACAAGCTGGTGGTCTACACTGCCATCAGCAAGACCTTCAACATGGCCGGCCTGGGATCCTCCTGCATGATCATCCCCAACCCGGAGCTGAAGCAGAAGATCCAGGACGCCTACGACAGCCGCTGGATGTTCGGCCCCTCCGACCTGGCCTTCACCGCCATGGAGGCCGCCTACCGCCACGGCGACCGCTGGGTGGATGAACAGTGCGAGTACCTCCGGGGCAACGGGGAGATCGTCCGGGCCTTTATGGCCGAGAAGCTGCCCAAGGTCCAGGTGACCACCCACGAGGGCACCTTCCTGATGTGGCTGGATATGACCTGCTTTGGCAAAACCAGCGGAGAGCTGACCACCATCCTGGCTAAGGAGTACGGCCTGGCCCTGGGGGATGGCAGCCACTACGGCAAGCAGGCGGAGGGCTTTATGCGCTTCAATATCGGCTGCGCCCGGGAGACCCTTCAGAAGGGACTGGACCAGCTGGCTAAGTTCTACAGCGACTACATCAAGTAACCCCAGGTCTCAAACCGCAGGCAGCGGCTTCAGCAGCTGCCGGATCAACAAATGCAGACGGACCCGGCGGCTGCTGAATAGGTCCTGTGGACCAGATAAATCTTTTTGAGGAGGAGAAACAATGAGCAGCAAACCCGAAACTACCCGGAAAAAACTCAACTTTATGGACTGTATGGGTATGGCTACCGGCCAGATCATCGGTTCCGGCATCATGGTGCTTACCGGCATCGTCATCGGCCTTACCGGCCACGGCACCCCCTACGCCTTTATTCTGGGTGCCCTTCTTGCCATCGTCACCGTAGTTCCCTACATCATCCTGACCTCGTCCATCCCCGCCTCCGGCGCCGGCTACACCTACATCAAGCGCCTGATGGGCGATAAGGCCAGCTTTATGTACATTGGCATGTTCGTTCTCAGCCAGGTGCTGATCGCCACCTTTGCCAAGGGCTTCGCCAGCTACTTTGTAGCCATCTTCCCCGGCTTCAGCGAAACCCTTGTGGCTATGGTCGCCCTGGTCCTCTGCACCTGCATCAACATCATCGGCCTCAAGTCCACCGCCCTGGTCCAGAACTGCATGGTGGCCTTCCTGCTGATCAGCCTGTTCCTGTTTGTCTGCTTCGGCCTGCCCCAGGTGGATTGGTCCACCCTGCGCTTTGCCGCCGACAACATTATGCCCAACGGCCCCATGAACTTCTTCACCGGTATCGCCCTGCTTTCCTTTGCCTGCGGCGGCGCCAAGTTCATCGCCGAGAACGCCGACGACATCGAGGCTCCTGCCACCACCATCCCCAAGGTCATCGTTCTGTCCACCTCCATCGTGGCTGTTTTCTACGCCTTCATCGGCATCGTGGCCGCCGGCGTCCTCCCCGTGGAGCAGGTTGCATTCCAGAACCTGACCCTGGTAGCCCAGACCATCTTCCCCACCTGGCTGTACCTTTTCTTCGTCTTCGGCGGTGCCATGTTCGCCCTGCTCACCACCCTCAACGGCACCCTCAGCTGGGTCCACCGCGGCCTCCAGGCGGCTGCCCGGGATGGCTGGCTCCCCGAGAAGCTGGCCGAGGAAAACAAGGGCGGCACCCCCGTCATTCTGCTGATGGTCTTCTTTGTTATGGGCGCCCTGCCTATCATCACCGGCATGGACCTGACCCTGATCTCCAACATGGGCGTCGGCACCGATATGCTTGCCGAGTTCATGGTGCTGCTGGCCTGCTGGAAGCTCCCTGACGTTCTGCCCAAGGAATTTGAAAAGTCCGTTTTCTACATGAAAAAGAGCACCCTCCACGCCGTTCTGGTGGTCATTGGCGCCCTGATGCTCTTTACCTCCTATGTCAACCTTTCTGACCTCACCGTCCCCGCCGCCATTGCCTGCGCCATCTTCATCGCAGTCCTGTTCGTCTATACCCAGTACCGCAACAAGTATGTCCAGGAGAAGAAGGCCAAGGCGGGGAGCACCAAGTAACACCGCCTCCTCACTCCCCTCTTTATAGAGCGCCGCACCCCGTCCGCGGTGTGCGGCGCTCTGATCTATCCAAAGAAAGGATGAAGCAGAAGGCCATGGAACGATTTGCCATTGTCGGCTTCGGGTGTGCCGGATACCATGGGCTCCGGGCCATTCGGGAGGCGGGCTCCTCCGCCCGGGTGGATGTTTACAGCGACACCGGGCTGCCCCCCTATAACCCTATGCTCACCACCTATTACACAGCGGGCCGCCTTCCCTACGAGGGGCTGTTCCCCTTCGGGAGTTTGTCGGAGATCGCCCGGGAGTACGACGCACACCTCTTTACCGAAACCCGGGCCGCCCGGGTGGATTCCAAAAACCGGGCCGTCGTCACCGGCTCCGGGGAACGGCAGGAGTATGACAAGATCCTTGTGGCTGCCGGGGCCTCCGCCTTTGTGCCGGGAAGCTTTGCCAACCTGAAGGGGGCCTTCTGTATGCGCACCGTGGAGGACGCGGTGCGGCTCCACGACGCCATTCAGGAGCGGGAGTATCAGAACGCGGTCATCGTGGGCGCCTCCATGGTCGGCATCAAGGTCGCGGAGCTCCTGCACAAGCGGGGCTGCCAGGTCACCCTGGCGGATATGGCCCCCCACATCTTCGCCCTGGCCGCCTACCCGGAGGTCTCGGAGATGATCGAGGCCCGCCTGCGGGAGATGGGCATCGCAATGGCCTTTGGTCAGGCCATTGCCGGGGCAGAGGAGCACCTGGACTCCAACGGGAAAGTGAGGGGGTACACCGTCCGTTTGGCGGATGGCAGTACCCTGGAAACGGAGCTTCTGGTGCTCAACATCGGCACCCGGGCCGCCACCGGCTTTTTGGACCCCGGGGAGATCACCATTGACCGGGGCATCCTGGTGGACGAGCGGATGGAGACCTCCGTCCCGGGGATCTACGCTGCCGGGGACTGCTCCCAGGGGCGAAATCTCCAGTCGGGGGAACGGCAGATCATCGGCCTGTGGGCCAACGCCGGCACCCAGGGCCGGGTGGCCGGGCGGAATATGGCGGGGGTCCCCGACGAAACAGACGGCAACATTCTCCACAATATCACCCACTTTTTGGATATGGATTTTATCGGCCTGGGGGACAACCGCCTTGGGGGAGAGGTGCACACCTACCAGTCCCCGGACAAGGGCTTTTACCTCCAGGCGGTGGTAAAGGACAAAAAGGCTGTGGGCTTTAACATCCTAGATAACTACGGGGTCTCGGGGATCCTCAAGGCCCATTTGATCAGGCTCCTGCGGGGCCAGCCCTGCTCCTTCACCCCGGAGCAGCGGGGACAGCTCCTCCGCTACAGGTTGGAGGAAGGATTCATCGAGAAGCTGGAGGCGAGAACATGACTGAACTGGAACGAAAGCTTAAGGCAAAGATCCCCGGCCCGGACACCGGCATCGAGGTCCGCCGCACCCTCTGTGACATCTGCTCCCCAGGGATGCACTGCGGCATAGGCGCCTATGTAAAGGACGGGCGGGTCATCAAGATCGAGGGGCTGGACGGTCACCCCTCCAACGACGGGCGCCTCTGCACCAAGGGGCTCCAAAACCGTCAGTATATCTACCGGGAGGACCGCATCAAGACCCCTCTGCGCCGTGTAGGAAAGCGGGGGGAGGGCAGGTTTGAGCCCATCTCCTGGGAGGAAGCCTACAAGGAGATCGCCGATGGCCTGAACGCCGCCAAGGAGAAGTACGGGGCAGAGAGCGTCGCCTTTTACGCCGGTTACTCCAAGTGGTACCGCCAGACCCTGCGCCGGTTCGCCTACGCCTTTGGCACCCCCAACTACGGGGCGGAGTCCAGCTCCTGCTACACTGCCGCCTTTATGGCCTGGAAGGTAGCTGCCGGGGACCAGGGCGGCCCGGATATGGGAAACAGCGACCTGTTCCTGGGCTGGGCCTTCAACCCCTTTTATTCCAGCTATATGGCGGGCCGCCACGCCATGGCCCTAAAGGAAAAGGGCCTGAAGTTCCTGATTGTGGACACCCGGCGGACCCCTGCCAGCGAAAAGCTGGCCGACCTGTTCCTCCAGCCCCGCACCGGGACCGACGGGGCCCTGGCCCACGCCATCGCCAACGTCCTGATCCAAAAGGGCTGGATCGACCGCCCCTATCTTGACAAGTACGTCTATGGCTTCCCGGAATACGCCGCCTATGTGGCCGGCTTTAACGAAAGCAACATCGAGGAGCTTACCGGGGTCCCCTACCACCAGGTGGAGGCCGCCGCCCGGCTGATCCATGAAAACCCCCGGATGAGCTGCAACGAGTCCTCCGCCCCCCTCTGCCACCACCGCAACGGAATGCAGAACTACCGGGCGGTAATGGCCCTGCTGGCCCTCACCGGCAACTTTGACCGCACCGGCGGCCAGAAGCTGACCCCCCACAGCTATATGCACGTCTGCTGCGGCTTTGAGAGCCGCGAGGAGGACTACAACTACGAAACCAAGCCCCAGGGGGTCAAGGACCCGGTGGGCGGCCCCCGCTTCCCCCTGTGGAACTACACCGAGGGAGAGATGCAGGCCATGGACCTGCCCCGGCAGATCCTGGAGGGCACCCCCTATCCCATGCGGGCGCTGATGGGCCTGGGCCTGAACGCCAAGATGTTCCCCAACACCCCCCGGATGTACCAGGCCCTGGAGGCCCTGGACTTCTTTGTGGATGTGGACCTGTTCCTGACCAAAACCGCCAAGTACGCCGACATTGTCCTCCCCGCCTGCTCCAGCTTTGAACGGGGAGAGTTCAAGCCCTATCCCAACGGCACTGCCTGGTACACCTCCCCGGCCATTGCCCCCCTGGGCGAGGCCAAAAGCGACACCGATATCCTCACCGAGCTGGCCCGGTATATGGACCTCCCGGATGAAACCCTGAAAAAGGGCTACGACTACTTTATCCAGACCTACATTCTGGATGGCCTGGGGGTCACCATCGATCAGCTGAAGCAGGCGGAGCTGCCCATCCCCATTGCCCCGCCCCAGGCCTATACCGACCGCCAGGAGCTGGACAAGGGCCTGAAGACCCCCACCGGCAAATTCGAGCTGAAAAGCGCTGTGATCGAGCAGCACCCGGAGTGGGGCCTGGACGCCCTGCCCACCTACCGGGAGCCCCTGGATGAAGCCGACCCCAAGGCCTACCCCTTTACCCTCACCTCCGGGAGCCGCATCCCGGGAGCCCTCCACTCCCGCCTTCACGAGGTGCCCATGGGCCGTGCCCTTCGGCCGGAGCCCACTGCCGACATGAACCAGGGGGACTGCCTCCGGCTTGGGGTCTGCGAAGGGGACACCATTGTCATCTCCACCCTGCGGGGAGCAGTCACTGTTAAGGTCCACCCCACCCAAAGCGTTCCGGCGGGTCTGGTGAACCTTTACCACGGCTATCCGGAGGCCAACGTCAACGACCTGATGGACGAGGACCACCTGGACCCCTATTCCGGGTTCCCCGCCTACCGTTCCACCCGCTGCGCCATAGCCAAGGCAGAAAAGGAGGGCTGAGCAATGAAACGGTATCTGTTTTTTGACTCTGAAAAATGCACCGCCTGCGGGGCCTGCGCCCTGGCCTGCATCGATCAAAACGATGTGGACACGGCGGCCGGCCAGCAGCCCTTTCGCCACACCTTTACCCTGGAGGGCCGCAAGGGGGAGCTGAGCTTCTACTCGGTATCCTGTATGCACTGCGCCGACGCCTCCTGTGTTATGGGCTGCCCCTGCGGCTGCCTGACCAAGGACCCGGAGAGCGGCTTCACCCTATACGACACCCAGAACTGCATTGGCTGCCATTCCTGTGCCATGGCCTGTCCCTACGGTATTCCCGGCTTTGGTGCAGACGGTAAAATGCAGAAATGCGACGCCTGCATCCAGCGGCAGAGGGCCGGGCTGGTACCTGCCTGTGTCAAGGTCTGTCCCACCGGGGCGCTCTCCCTGCTGACCCAGGAGGAATTCCTGGCCCGTCAGGAGAAGGAGCGGCAAAAAAAGGCCCGGCTGATGATGACGAAGCAGCTGGATCAATAATACGACCATTATCCATCGCCAAAAAGGCCGGGACCAAAAAAGGGGTCCCGGCCCTTACCAAGTAAATCAAAAAAGCTATGAAGTAAAGGAGATCTTTTTATGCTTGTCGGTATCATTGCGGTGGCGGGAGCCGCCACTCTGCTGGGGATCCTGCCCAGCCTGCAAAAACAGGTGCTGGTGGACGGTCTGCCCATGAACAGTCTGATGGCCTACACCAATCTGATCATCACCCTGGTCAGTCTGCTTATGGCCCTGGCGAAAAAACGGAGCCTTCGGGCGCGGCCGGTGCAGGCATTTCAGGCAATGGTAATGGGGACAGCCGGTATGCTGGTCACCGCCATGCTGCTGAACAACGCCTATCTTTACCTGCCGGTTGGGGTTGCCATAATGCTGAACTTTTTGTACCCCACGGTGGTCTGTGTGGTGATGGGGACCTTATTCCGCCAGGGCTTTACCAAGCTCCAGCTGGCAGCCATTGCCTGCTCCATTTTGGGAATGGTTTGCTTGGCCGGGAAGGGGGGCGAGCTTCACCCTGTGGGGCTGCTTTGCGCTCTGGCTTCTGCCTTTACCTACGGCGGGTATTTGATTGCCAACGAAAAGGGGCCTGCCAACGAGCTGCCTATTGAGACCAAGCTTTTTTACGTCTCGCTTCCGGGGACGGTATTATTTTGGATTCTGGCACCGGCGACCAACACCCTGGCGGCACCGGCGGGCGGGCTTACCGGATGGGTCTATGTAATTGGGGCAGGGTTATTTACTGTATGCGGTTACTTCCTGATGATGTACGGCATCAGCCGGATGGGGGCTTCCACGGCGGCATTTGTTTCCATGCTGGAGCCGATTGTCAGTGTCGTATTCGGGACGATTTGGTTTCATGATCCGATAACGGTGGGGGTAGTAGCCGGGGGGCTGCTGGTACTGGGAAGCATTCTGCTGATTGCGATGGACGGCAACAAGAAAGCGGCATCCTGAAGGCCGCTTCCAGGCGGGCGAGATTTCTGCCGGCGCAGCACCATACCCGAAGCCCAACGCCCGGTACCGGCTAGCCTTTCTGTCACCGGACACAGTCCGGTCCGGGTCCAGGGCGGACAGCGCCTGGTCGTCCGCCGCACTGCGCCCGCAGGGCGCGTTTCGGAGCGCAACCGAGCGCAGCGAGGCTCTTAGCGCGGAGATCGGGCGAAACTCCCCGGTATGAGGCAGCAGCTTTCGACTAAGGCTGCGGCTAATAATATGGCGCTAAAGAAAGGATGGCAGAGCTGTCCTTTCTTTTTGCGTAAAATCGAAGTGACAAGCCGCGGCCGGAACGAGACTGGCCGACACCTACTCGCGGGGAGCGCCAGGCGCTGGCGGGTTTTGCTTATCTGTCCTTCAAGACAGGCCCGCAGGGCCGCTTCTTGAACGTGTCTGCCTCTCGGTCCTGGGTGCAGTGTTTTGGTGTATAGCAGGTTCGTTTCCTTTGACTGCCACGCGACGGCCTCCCCTTCGCATTCCTGTCTCGTTCTAAAGGCCCTTTGTCTCGTTTCGCCTCCCCGGCGAGGGGTCACTTTCTGTTGCGACAGAAAGTAACCAAAGAACG
>JAAWEO010000044.1 GCA_022794295.1 Angelakisella sp.
GCATTCCTGTCTCGTTTTAAAGACCTATTGACTCGTTTCGCCTCCCCGGCGAGGGGTCACTTTCTGTTGCGACAGAAAGTAACCAAAGAACGCCCAGGGATTCTCCCTGGACCCGGGAACCGGCCAAAGGCTCCGGCCTTGGGCGGTTGACCCACGGGGCCGCCTGATCTCACCCACGGGGCGGGGTCCATTGCAGACAGTACCTTGATCTATTACCAGCGTTTTCCTACTGATGGCGCCAGGCGGCTGGGGTGTGCTGGCATCTTGGATTTGTGCTGCCGCTTACCAGCGTCCAGGCTTTGGCGGCCGGAGGCTCGTTGGCCGGATAAGGTGCTTTTTTCTGCGGAAAAAAGCGGTGCCCTGCGGGCTAGAGCCGCTTCGCGGCTGTGGTGGGCCAGGGGGTGGAATGGGTTTGGTGGTGCGGGCTGGGAATAGAAACGGCCCCCTCCTGGTTGGGGAGGGGGCCGTTTTGGGGGTGGGATGGTGTTTTTTACTTGTGGTCCACGGTGCTCATGTGCTTGATGAGATCCAGCAGCTTGTTGCTGTAGCCCCACTCGTTGTCGTACCAGGACACCAGCTTGACGAACTGATCGTTGAGCATGATGCCGGCCTTGGAATCGAAGATGGAGGTGCGGGGATCGGTGTAGAAGTCGCTGGAGACCACATCCTCGTCGGTGTAGCCCAGGATGCCCTTCATGGCGCCCTCGCTGGCTTCCTTCACAGCGGCACAGATCTCCTCATAGGTGGTGGGCTTCTCCAGGCGGCAGGTGAGGTCCACAACAGAGACATCCAGGGTGGGAACGCGGAAGGCCATGCCGGTCAGCTTGCCCTTCAGGGAGGGGATGACCAGGGCGCAGGCCTTGGCGGCGCCGGTGGAGGAGGGGATGATGTTGCCGGCAGCGGCGCGGCCGCCTCTCCAATCCTTCTTGGAGGGGGCGTCAACGGTCTTCTGGGTGCCGGTGGTGGCATGGACGGTGGTCATCAGACCCTCGATGATGCCGAACTTGTCGTTGATAACCTTGGCCAGGGGGGCCAGGCAGTTGGTGGTGCAGGAGGCGTTGGAGACCACATTCATGTCGGTGGTGTAGGTCTCGTGGTTGACACCCATAACAAAGGTGGGGGTCTCCTTGTCCTTGGCGGGGGCGGAGATGACGACCTTCTTGGCGCCGCCCTTCAGGTGGGCCTGGCACTTCTCGGTGGTGGTGAAGACGCCGGTGGACTCCACAACATACTCCACGCCCAGCTCGCCCCAGGGGATCTCCTCGGGGTTCATCTTGTCAAAGGTCTTGACCTCCTTGCCATTGACGATGAATTTACCGTCCTTGGACTCGGCCACACCGTCAAAGCGGCCATGGATGGTGTCGTACTTGGTCATATAGGCCATGTAGTCGGTGCTGATGAAGGGATCGTTCACCGCTACGACCTCGAAGGTCTCGGGCTGAGCTACCGCAATGCGGAACACCAGCCGGCCAATACGGCCAAAGCCATTGATGCCAATTTTGATTGCCATAATGAATACACGCTCCTTTTTATTATTTGGGGGTCAATGCCCTTCCGAAGTATATTTTACTCTATTTCTGAAAAAATCTCAAGCCCTTTTTGACAAAGACTTCACAAGAATTTTGTTAAGATTGCCAAAGAACCTTCCTTTCCTTGGAAATACTCCCTTTTTCCGGCGTTTCCAGGCGCCTGCTCAAATTCTCTGCCCGCGCCGCCAGGGGGAAACCAATACAGATGGAAGCAGCCAGGGAAACCAGCGCCGTAAAACAGCGCCCCCTGTATTTATGAAAAATATTGGCAAGCAATCTTTGTCAGGGCTGAAAGGGGCTGTGTTCCACATAATGAAAGAACAGGAGCGTTTCCCCGGTAAGGACTGTTTTTGGGTGAAATGACCGTTCTTTTTGGAAAATATGGTAAAAAATAGATTATTGTAGATAATATGTTGATATTTCGAACCTATGTGCTAAATTTCGTGACATTTCCCGCCTCCTGTGGTATAATGGACAAAAAGAACTATCGTTTTGGCGGGTTTGAGTGAGAAATTTGCAGGTTTCGAGCGAAAAAGACAAGAGATTTGGCCTGTTAATGGGAAAGCGCAGCTGCAGAAACGATTTCTGTTTTGGGTGCTCCACCTGATGCCTGTCAAACCAGAGAACCAAAGGGAAAAAGGAGACAATGTATGGAAAAGAAACGCGGGAGGCCCAGAAAGAGGACACATCCCACCAAGGAGGATTTGATCCTCCAGTATGAACACACCCCCCTTCCGGTCTTTTTTGTGAACCAGAAGCTGGAGGTGTTCCACGCCAACATCTATGCCTACGAAAACTATCACGCCATGACCCTGGCCGATGGCTTGTGGAGTGTTCTCCCGGAGGGCGCCTCGGGGGAGTGCATCCGCCATCTTCAGGCGGGGGAAGATTTCCGGGTGGACCTGCCCCTTTTGAAGGCCACAAGGGCTTCGCTGGCGTTTTCGCCCCTTTGGGAAAAGGATTCCATCTACGGGGGGGTGGCCTTTCTTACCGCTGTTGCGGAAAAAGAGCTGCCCGGCTTGGAGGTGGCGGCAGGCTCCTCCGCCGGGGCGTTTTCCGGCCTGATCAACCAGATCGGCTCCAACATTATGTACTGCCTGACCCCCATGCGGGATGCCATCCGCAACAGCGGGGATACTCGCTTCCAGGACCAGCTTCCCCGGATCGCCAAGGAGAGCTACCGCCTGTTCCGCTCCGCGAAGCTGATCAGCAGCTATCTGGAATCCTGCTCTGACCGGCAGGCCACCCGGACGGTGGTGGACTTTTGGGAACGGATGGCTGCCCTGCTGTCCGCGACTCGGGACGCCGCCGCCCTGGAGCCCACCCCCTTTGAATACACCCTGCCCAAGGATACGATCCGGGTCTGCTGCAGCTTTCCCGATATCGAGGTGGCCGTTTTAAGCGTCATCGACAACTCCTTCAGCCACACCCGCCCGGACAACCGGATTATGGTTACCGGCAGGAACCTTCCCGGGGCGGTGCAGATCTTGGTAAGCGACAGGGGGCGGGGGATCCCGCCGGAGGAGCTGTCCCGGATCTTTATCCCATTCTATTCCCGGGGGGCGGGGGGCGAGCCTCTGGTGGGGCAGACCCTGGGCCTGGGGCTCACTGTGGCCAGGCAGATCATCTATGGTCATGGGGGCTCTATTGCGGTGGAAAGTGCCCCGGGGGAGGGTACCACGGTGGCCTTTACCATTCCCACCACCGAGGAACCCCTCAGCCCTCTGGTCCTCCGGAATGAGATCGTCTCCTTCGACTACGCCAGGAACCACTACTCCGCCGTGTACCTGATCCTCTGTGACCACGTCCGGCTGCCCATTCAGGACTGACAGTCATCATTTTTTCACGATTTTTTGTGGAATTTTTCACTTCTTTCTGTTATCATAGAATCGTAACACCATGTAGGAGGGGATGAAGGATGGGTAGAGCAGGAGGAGGCCGCGGCGGCGGATTTTCCGGTGGAGGACGCAGCGGCGGTGGATTCTCTGGTGGGGGCCGAAGCAGCGGCGGATTCTCCGGCGGGGGGCGCAGCTCCGGCGGGTTTTCCGGCGGCGGCAGGGGCCGCTCCGGCGGATTTTCCGGGGGCTCTTTCGGGGGAGGAAGCAGCCGGGGAGGGGGCTACCGGCCTCCGGCACCACCCCCCAGGCCCATGGGAGGGATGGGCGGTCTGGGCTGGGGGATGCCCCGCACCCGCACCGTTATCGTTCCCACCCCGGTCCCCACCAGGAGCTACGGCGGCGGAGGGGGGCACAACAGCGGCGGGAGCTATGGCGGCGGCAATCCTCCCCCCGGCCGGGACAGGGGCAATGGCTGCCTGTCTGCCGTTATGGTGGTGTTCCTCTTTCTGATAGTGATTGGCTTTATTGCGGTCCTCATGGACGGAGGCGGCGGGGGTGTCGGGTCCTCTACCATCCAGCGGGAGCCCCTTCCCGCCGGGTCGGTTCAGGAAACGGGCTGGTACACCGACGAGGTGGGATGGATCCTCACCGAAAAGAAGCTCCTTGCCGGGATGAAGGACTTCTACCGGCAGACGGGGGTGCAGCCCTACCTCTGCCTGGTGTCAGAGGTGAACGGCACCCCGTCCCCCAGCCCCCAGGAGATGGGGGAGTACGCCGAGGCCCTTTATGACCGCCTGTTTACCGACGAGGCCCACTTCCTCCTGGTGTTCCTGGACGGGGAGGACGGGTTTATGGCGGGGTATTCCGCCGGCGCCCAGGCCAAGACAGTGATGGACGACGAGGCGGTGGGGATCCTCCGGGACTACCTGGACCGGTACTATTACGACACCTCCAGCCTGTCCGACGAGGAGTATTTCAGCAAGGTGTTCCAGGAGACTGCCGTGCGGATCATGACGGTGACAAAATCCCCCTGGCCCCCAGTGATGGCAATTTTCGGTCTCCTCCTGTTGGGGGCCGGGGCCTACCTGTGGTGGAAAAAGGCCAGGGAAAAGAAGGCCCAGGAGCTGAAGGCGGCCCAGGAGCTGCTGGAGACCCCCCTGGAAACCTTTGGAGATACCGAAGCCGAACGGCTTGCGGCAAAATATAAAGAGGATGCCTCCGGCTCCACGGGGGCAGGCAGCACAGAAAACAAGGATAAGGAGTTGTGACCATGGGGATTCTGGACAGATTCAGCACCATTGTAAAATCCAACATTAACGCCCTTCTGGACAAGGCGGAGGACCCGGGCAAAATGATCGACCAGTATTTGCTGGAGATGACCGAAAGCCTGGCAGAGGTAAAGAAGGAAACCGCCGGTGTCATGGCGGAGGAGAGCCGCACCAAGGCCAAGGTGGACGCCAACCAGGCGGAGATCGACAAATACACCGCCCTTGCCAAGAAGGCCCTCCAGGCCGGGAACGAGGAGGACGCCAAGGTCTTTATCGCTAAAAAGCAGCAGCTGGAGACCACCGGCCAGGGCCTGACAGAGGCCTACGAGGCCGCCCGGGGCAACGCCCAGAAGATGCGCCAGATGCACGACAAGCTGGTGGAGGACATCGAGGAGCTGAAGCGCCGCCGTGAGGCCATCAAGGCCAAGGTGGCGGTAGCCCGCACCCAGGGCAAGCTTAACGAGATCGGCGCCGCCTCGGACAAGGCGGAGGACGCCATGAGCGCCTTCCAGCGGATGGAGGAGAAGGCGGACCGGATGCTCCAGCGGGAGACCGCCATGGCAGAGCTGAACGCGGCCCCCAAGGACGAAGCCGCGGCCCTGGAAGAAAAATACAGCGGCGCAGGCAGCGCAGCAGTAGACGACGAACTAGCCCGAATGAAAGCCGAACTCGGCATTTAGGCCCTACCCGCCGCTTCGCGGCTTGACGGTGTGCAAAAGGGATAGTGGGTGCCTGGAGTCCTAACGGGCACAAGGCGAAGCGATTCCCCAGCCTTTGACAGACTGGATCAGGGTAATCCCTATCAATCCAAGACCCCAGGCACAACCTTTCGCCCTGCACACACCCTCGTAGGGTCTAAAGTTTAGGGCCGCCCTTTTCAAAGGGCGGCAGGTCCAGGGCGGCGCCCTGGTCGCCCTCCGCAGAGGGCGAAATTCTTTATACGGAGTGAGCATTTTTCTTTGCTCCTTTCTTTTTGCGATAGAAAAAGAAAGGAGAAGCCTGCTCGCCCCCCCACCCAGCTAACCTGCAAATACACCCCAGTGGGGTGTTTTGCAATCTCAGCCCCCCTCGAGTGGACCGGCCCATAAGGCCGGTCCATTCGACCCTCTAAAGGCCGCCACCAGGCGGCCCAAAAAACAGGGTAAAGCAAGAAATCCCGATCCACATAACAGGAAGGCCTGCAGCCATCCGAACATTTTAACGTTAGACCTGCGCCCCAGGCGACCGGGCCTCTCTGTCGGTCAAGACCCGGCAGTCCGCTCTCCCCCAATGGGGGTCCAAACGGGTTTTCAGCACCTGTCCGGCGTGTCTAAAGTACTTGGGATAAGCTAGATATATGGCCCCTTTGCCATGGCCTCCACGGTGCTTTGGAAAACGGTGTCAATGGAGGCCCCTGCAATGGTCTCCCCCAGGGCCTCCCGGAACTGGGGATCGTTCATCATGGCGGTGGTTTGGGCTGCCGCTGCCTGGGACTGCTGCATAGCCGCCATTTTTTGTGCCAGATCCGGACCGCCGGTGCCGGAGGAGCTTCTGGCGGCTTTTCTGGTGACGGAGCGGCGGGCCGAAAGCTCCATGGAAATGCCCATTTTGTGAAGGATCTGGGCCTCCACCACCTGGTCCATGTAAAGGCGGAACCGCTTGGCCCGGGCGGTCCAGAAGTCGTCCTCCTCGCTGCCGCTTTTGGATTGGGAGATGCCTCCGCCGCTGCTGCAGGACTGGGCGTTGGCGATCATCCCGTCCTCCCCAATGGCGATGCACCTGGAGGTCCGCTGGGAGATCCCCGGTATGATGGCCTCGTTGCGGGCTGCGTCAAAGGCGAACCAGGCCTCGATGCGGTTGTAGATCTCGTTGGCGTAGGCGGGGTCCTCCTCCATGCGCTGCTGCACCTTGGGGTGGATGATGACCGCCGTACTGCCCGGAGGGATAGAGCCCAGGTTCCTTTGGACCTGGGGGTCAAGGGGGTCCGGGTTTGGGCCGGAGGGCCGCCAGCTTTCTATCTCCGAGGCGGAGGAGGTTTGCTGGTAAATTTTGTGGAAGGGGTAGTCATTGCGGCTTCGCCAAAGGCGGGAGCTACCATCAAAGACGTGGTAGGCAAGGCTGGGGTACTTGGCACGGAGCCGGTCCTCCAGGCTTTGTGCTCCGGATACTGCTCCGGCGGAGGACACCTCCCGGGCCGGGGAGGCCTCCAGTCCCCTGGCTACCGTCTCCAGAAAGGAAAGGCCTGGGGCGCCGCCTGGGTTCAAAAGGGAGGGCGGCAGGGCCGTACCGGTCTGGAGCATTGCTTGGGTCAATGGACTAAGATTCATAGCGTTGGTCTCCTTTCTGGCCAACCCCAAAAGGGGCGGGCCGGTCATTTACAAAAACATGCAAGCCATCCTTGCTGGGGCCGGGATCACAAATCAAGTATAACACAATCCAAACGAAAACACCACATAGGCCGGATCGCTTTGGGGATCGCAGCCGTTTTGATCCTCCCACCGTCTGAACCGGCCTTTCTTTGCCGGAGCAGCGGGCCATGGTTGACTTTTTCCCCAAAACAGGGTAATATATATAACAGCCTATGGGGGAGGGAGGGATTTTGGGATGCCAAGGGCGGGAATCAAGCAGATCGCGGTGAACCGGCAGGCGCGCCATGAGTATTTTGTGGAGGAAAGCCTGGAGGCCGGGATCGAGCTGTTCGGCACCGAGGTAAAAAGCATGCGCTGTGGCGGTGTGAACCTGAAGGACGCCTGGTGCGATTTTGAAGGGCTGGAGCTGTTTGTAAAGCAGATGCACATCAGCCCTTACGAAAAGGGGAATATCTTTAACAGGGATCCCCACCGTCCCAAAAAGCTTCTCCTCCACAAGCGGGAGCTCCGCCGCCTTTACGGGCTGGTGAAGCAGCAGGGCCTTACCCTGATCCCGCTGCAGGCCTATTTTAAGGGCGGGCTGGTAAAGCTGGAGATCGGTCTCTGCAAGGGCAAAAAGCTTTATGACAAACGGGCGGACGCTGCCAAAAGGGCCGCCCAGCGGGACATCGAGCGGGCCATGCGGGACAGGGGCTGATTTTAGCCCACAAGCAGCCACAGGAAATACGGGGGCGTACCGGTTTCGACGGGGGCTGTGAAGTACGGTAAGCGGGTAGAGGCGCTCGACCTCTATAAAACGGGCAAACTTAAAAGTAAACGACAATCGTACTGTTGCTTACGCGGCCTAATTAAAGGCTGCCGTCTGACCGGGGAGGACCACGGCCCCGGCTCGGGCGTCATTTCGTGGTGAACGCCTGGGGGGAGGGCTCCCGCCCTCCAGGTGTACCGGGAGCTACCAAGCCCGCCAGCCTGCCGTTTGGCGGACGGGCAAGGGAATGCAAAGAAGCGGCTGCACCCGAAGAAAGCTGTATGGATCGGTTTTCGGACAGGAGTTCAACTCTCCTCGCCTCCACCACGGCGTGGCCGCCGAGGCCAATCCCTGCCCGGCCCCCTCGAAAGAGGGGGCCTTACCTTTGTGCAGAATCTTAGCGACTGCCTGGAGACTGAGATATCTAAAAGTGTTTACACCACAATAGCGCGGCCGCCGAGGCCACCCTGCCCGGCCCCCTCGAAAGAGGGGGCCTTTCCTTTTGTACGAAACCCCAGCGCCTGCCTGGAGCCCCGGTGCCCAAGCTGTTTTCCCCTTCCCGGCAGCGGCTGCCCTGCTGCCCGGTGCTTTGTTTAGTAGACATCCTTCGAAAAAGCGTGTATAATGAAAAATTAGGATGTTTACTCTGTGAGGGGGGAGCGGAAATGAAGGTTTTGATCGTGGATGACGAGCCCAGTATCGTCAATTTGATCCGGATGAACCTGAAGCTGGAGGGCTACGACACGGTCTGCGCTTATTCCGGCCGGGAGGCGGTGGACGCTTATGCCTCCCAGAAGCCGGATATCGTCCTTTTGGACATTATGCTGCCGGATATGGATGGCTACGACGTTCTCCGGGCGATCCAGGAGCTGGACCGGTCTGCCGCCGTGATCTTCATCACCGCCAACGACAAGCGCACCAGCAAGATCCTGGGGCTGGAGCTGGGGGCGGATGACTATATCACCAAGCCCTTTGATAATAAGGAACTGGTGCTCCGGGTAAAGACCCTGTGGCGGCGGATCCGCCTGACCCGGGGCGCCGCCGAGGATGCCGCCGCCCCTCCGGAGCCGGAGCCGGAGTCCCGCGTCCTTGCCCACGGCTGCCTTACCCTGGATCCCGATGCCCATACCGTCCTGGTGGAAGGGGAGGAGGTCTCCCTGACCTTCCGGGAATTTGACCTGCTGTGCTACCTGATGCGCAACCGCCGCCGGGTGCTGAAGCGGGAGGAGCTTTTGGAAAACATCTGGGGATACAGCTATATGGGCAATACCCGGGCGGTGGATATCCTTATTCAGCGCCTCCGCCAAAAGCTGGGCCCCGCCGGGGAGTATGTCCGTACCGTCTACGGGGTGGGATACCGCTTTGAGGGACCGGGAAAATGATCCAGGAACGGCTGAAGCTGCGGATCATCCGCCTGAACCTTCTTTACCTGCTGCCCATTCTGCTCCTTTGCTGTGCCGCCGCCTTCAGCGGCTTTTTCGGCCTCATGCGCCGGTCCCAGGTGCGCTTTCTGACCAGCGAAAGCTATATGAGCCAGGTCTACCTTATGGAGCGCCTGGGCTACGGCAGCCCAAAGGCCCAGGGGGAGCAGCTGCGAACCACCGCCCCCCTCCTTTGCAGCACCCTGGCGGATATCTCCGGCCTGCGGGTGCAGCTCTACTCCAGCGGCGGGGAGCTGATGGCCGACTCCCTCCCCCTGGAGCCGGTGGCTGCCACTGTGGATGTGGAAAGCGCCGCCCAGGGCACCAAGGCCTACCTCTTTTTCAGCCAGGGGTGGGGGCGGTCCTACATCTCCTTTTCCAGCCCGGTCTACAGCAGCGGCGGGGAGACCATCGGGGTCATCCGGTACCTGACTGCCCAGGGGGAGCTTTCTCTTCTCCGGCGGATGGCTTTTCTCATGGCGGCGCTGGCCATTCTGGCCTCGGTGCTCTGCTACCTGGTGAGCGCCGCCCTGGCGGGGATGGTGGCCCGCCCCGTCCTCTCCCTCCAGAAGGCCCTGGGGCAGATGGAACGGGGAGAACCGGTGGAGCTTTCCGCCGGGGCCTTTCAGGGGGAGTTCCGGGAGCTGGAGCAGTCCTTCCTGACCATGGAGGAGGCCAACCGGCGCAATCTTCTCCGCCTGGGGCAGGAGAAGGAAAAGCAGAACCTGTTCTTTAATAGCGCTACCCACCAGCTCAAGACCCCTCTTACCTCCATCATCGGCTATTCGGAGATCATCCAGCGGATGAGCGGCGACGAGGATATCACCCTCAGCGCCCGGTACATCCAGGAGGCGGGGCAGCAGCTCCTTTCCATGGTGGAAAATATTATCAATATCTCCCGGTACCAGCGCACCGAGTACGAGTTTTCCCCCGCCTGGTTCCGCCTGGAGGAGCTCTGCGCCGAGTGCCGGACCCTTCTGCTCCCCCGGCTGGAGCGCAGCGGCATCACCCTGGTCTGCCATTGCCCCGCCCTGGAGGTCTACTTTGACCGGGAGCGCATCCGGGAGGTGCTGCTGAACCTGTTGGACAACTGCATCCTTCACAGCGGCTGCACCCGCATCTCCATCTCTGCCGCCACCCTGCCGGTGCGGCTGATCGTGGAGGACAACGGGGAGGGCATCCCCCCGGAGCAGCTGGAGCGGCTTTTCCAGCCCTTTTACCGGCCCGGGACCTCCGCCCCGGGGGGAAGCGGCCTGGGCCTTGCCATCTGCAAGGAGATCATGACCGCCCAGGGCGGGGACATCGGCATCCTCTCCACCCCCGGCACCGGCACCCGGGCCATCCTCTACTTCCAGGACACCCAAAAGCCCCAGAAATGGTACAACCACATGGCCAGGAGGATATAGACTATGGACCACACCCTGCGGCGGCGGACCTTTCTGGGCATCTATCTGACGGTGATGATCCTCGCCAGCCTGTTTCTTCTCCGGCAGGCCTTTGCCCCGGGGGAGATGGTGCAGATCGACGACCGGGAGGCGGTGATGCGCCGGAGGACCACCAGCCCCCTTTCCTCCCTCACCGTCCGGGACCCCTGCTGGCCGGACCGGGAGATCACCGACCGGGAGGTCCTCTACCTTCTCAGCCAGCGGATCGCCTCCATTCCCCGGGCCAGCGGCCCCTTCCCCGGGGAGGCCCCGGGGAAGCTGGGCGGGGAGATGACCTTTGCCGGTGGGGACCGGGAGCCCTTTACCATCGGCACCTTTCTGACCATCGGGGAGGTGGTTTACTACAGCCCGGAGGCGGAGGGGGAGCTGGCCGAGCTCCGGGCCGCCATTGCGGGGCAGCTGTACACCCTCCCCAACCTGGGTTCCTTCTTCCAGCCGGGCCGCCAGGTGATCCTTTCCAACGGGGAAGCCGCCCTGGAGCTGACCCCCGAGGCCATGGAGCTGCTGCGCCGGGCCATTGAGGGCGGGGAACCGGTGGAGGAGTTCGAGGAGATCCTGGGGGGGCCCGCCCCCCGGTACACCATCCAGGTGCGCAGCCCGGAAGGGCTGGACGAGGTGCGGCTGCTGGTCTACGGCAACGAATCCATCCAGGTGTACAACATCTATTCCTCGGGCCAGCCCCTGGCGCTCTGCTTCAGCGCCGAGGTCGTCCCCCTTTGCCAGGGGCTGCTGGGGGGCGCCTGAACCTTGCCGGCATAGCCTGGCTGAATTGACCAGACAAAAGGACGCCGCCCAAACGGGAGCATTCCCGACGGGCGGCGTTGTTTTATGCTGGGACCTTGGGCAGGGGCAGCAGCCGGGGGTGGTGGGCGTAGTCGTTCAGGCGGCCCTGGTAGACCAGCCGGGCCCCGGGGAGGGCTGCAAGGTCCTGGGGACGGACCAGGAAGATATCCTTTTCCGGGTGCCAGATGCCGCTTTCCCACAGGACATAGGCCACAAACTGGGAGCAGACAAAGTG
>JAAWEO010000045.1 GCA_022794295.1 Angelakisella sp.
TTTGTATCATGGCCGCTTTGCGGACATGATACCATGAAGCGAAGCGAAATGGTATCACCGGCCACCTTTTGGCCCGGTATAGCTGCCGGCCAGAGGGACAGGGGGATCATTTTCTTTTCACCTGCTTGCCTCCCCGGCCCATTTTGTGTATAATGGAGCTGAATCATCCGACATATTTTTACAAGGGGGCAATGATATTATGAGGAGCAGCGGTGCGAAGCTTACCCTGGTCTCCCTGCTGGTTATCCTGACTGCGGTGGGGCTGGCCTGGGTGCTGGCTTGGGCTACGCCGGAGGGAGAGGGCGGCGGAGACATGGGAGAAAACTGGGCCCCGGCCGTCCAGGAGGGCCGCCTCCCCGGCTTTGAGGATGCCACCGTCAACAACGACGGGCGGTATTTCTTCTACCAAATCTGCAAGGATGTGGAGTTCTCCCGTCCCAGCGCCCCGGGGAACGTTCTGCTTGAGAACACCACCGGCAACGCCTTTGATATGCAGGTGGAGTATGTAAGCGAGGATTACGGTGTGATCTACCGGTCCCCGGTCCTTGCCCCCAACACCCACCTGCTGAAGGATAAGCTGAACCAGGAGCTCCCCGAGGGGACCTACCAGGTAAAGGCCAACGTTTACGTTCTGGACCCGGAGACTGGGGAGCAGGAGGAAACCTTCACCGAAAGCATCCAGCTCCAGGTGAAAAAGCCGTTCTTCGGCTGATTCGGGCAAGCCGCGCCTGCGGTTTTCCCGGGAAAGGATCGTGAGAAGAAATGACCCAGGGGCTTTATCAGGACAGAAATCTTACCATGCTGGCGGATTTTTACGAGTTCACCATGGCAAACGGCTATTTGGAACAGGGCGAAGGGGACTGCAATGTGGTCTTTGACCTTTTCTTCCGCCGGGTGCCGGAGGCCGGGGGCTTTGCCATCTGTGCCGGGCTGGAGCAGGTGATCCAGTACATCCAGAACCTGCACTTTACCCAGGAGGACCTGGACTACTTCCGGGAGCGGGGCTGCTTCGGGGAGAAGTTTTTGGAGTATCTGAAGCAGTTTCGCTTTACCTGTGATGTTTGGGCCATCCCGGAGGGCACCCCCATCTTCCCCAACGAGCCGGTGCTCACGGTCCGGGGCCCCCTCCTCCAGGCCCAGCTGGTGGAGACTATGCTGCTGACCACCATTAATTTCGAGACCCTGATCGCCACCAAAACCAGCCGCATCGTCCGGGCGGCCGGGGACCGGGCGGTGGTGGAATTCGGCTCCCGCCGGGCCCAGGGGTATGACGCCGCCATTTTGGGGGCCCGGGCCGCCTACATCGCCGGGTGCGCCGGGACGGCAAACACCATTGCCGACCGGGAGTTCGGCATCCCCGCCCTTGGCACCATGGCCCACAGCTGGGTCCAGGTCTTTCCCACCGAGTACGATGCCTTCCGGGCCTACGCCGAGACCTATCCGGACAACTGCACCCTTCTGATCGACACCTACAATGTCCTAAAGTCCGGCATCCCCAACGCCATCCGGGTCTTTGACGAGGTGGTGGTTCCCCGGAGCTTCCGGCCCAAGGGAGTGCGCATTGACAGCGGCGACCTGGCCTATCTCTCCAAAAAGGCCCGGAAGCTGCTGGACGAGGCCGGGTACCCCGATGTGAAGATCATGGCCAGCAACTCCCTGGACGAGTACATCATCCGGGATCTCCTCCTCCAGGGGGCCAAGCTGGATATCTTCGGGGTGGGGGAGAACCTGATCACCAGCAAAGCGGAGCCGGTCTTTGGCGGGGTCTACAAGCTGGCCGCGGTGGAGCGTCCCGGCGGCTTCTGGGAGCCCCGGATCAAGATCAGCGAGACGGTGGAGAAGATCACCACCCCCGGTTTCAAGCGGCTGTGGCGGTTCTACAGCCGGGAAAACGGCAAGGCCCTGGCCGATTACATCACCCTGCGGGAGGAGCCCCCGGTGGACGACAGCCAGGATATTACCATCTTTGACCCCAACGCCGTCTGGAAGAAAAAGACGGTCTACGACTACACCGCCCGGGAGCTGATGGTCCAGGTCTTTGACCAGGGCCGCCTCTGCTACCAGAGCCCCGCCCTTTCGGAGATCCGCTCCTACTGTGCGGCCCAGCTGGATACCCTGTGGGACGAGAGCCTGCGCTTCGAGTACCCCCACCGGTACTACGTGGACCTTTCCCCCAGACTGTGGCAGATGAAGCAGGACCTGCTGGAAAAGATGAACGGGTGACACCATGCCCTGTGTTCACGATTTTGGTATTGTGGAGGATGTGTCCGCTCTCCCCGAGGGTATTGGCTATGAGCCGGAGCGGTATGGCTGCGTCTGGATCAATGACGATTATCTGAGCGACTGGTGGCCCCGGCTGGAACTTATCCCCACCTTTTTCCACGCCCTGGACCGGCCGGAGCTGGGCCTGGCCCGGTACGGCATCACCCTGATTCCTCCGGAATCCCTCCCCGCCCTGGAGAAAATCGTTCTCTCCGACAGGCGGATCCAAACTGACGAGCAGCTGGTGGAGCTGTCCCGGGTCCTCCGGGAGGCCATGCGGCGGAAAAAATTTATGATCCACTTTGGCGTATAGAAAGAACATGTTGCGAACCGAGAGCTGGTTGATATTGCTTTGAAAGGAGCATGACCGATGGAAAAAATGTATCACGTAGGTTTTGACGACACCCACGGGGCGAGGTACGCCATCCTTCCCGGGGACCCGGGCCGGGTGGAGAAGATTGCCGGCTTTTTGGAGAACCCCCGCTTCCTCTGCCAGCACCGGGAGTACACCACTTGGCTGGGGGAGCTGGAGGGGGAGAATGTGCTGGTGATGTCCACCGGTATGGGCGGCCCCTCCACCGCCATTGGGGTGGAGGAGCTGTACCAGACCGGGGTGCGGACCCTGATCCGCATTGGCACCTGCGGCGGGATGGCTACCCCGGTAATGGGGGGCGACCTGGTGGTAGCCAATGCCGCCATCCGCATGGAGGGCACCAGCAAGGAGTATGTGCCGGTGGAGTTCCCGGCGGTATCCAACATTGAGGTGACCAACGCCCTTGTGGCGGCGGGGAAGAGCCTGGGCATCCCCACCCACTGCGGGGTAGTCCAGTGCAAGGACTCCTTCTACGGCCAGCACAGCCCGGAGCGGATGCCCATGGGGGAGGAGCTGATGCAGAAGTGGCGGTCCTGGATCATGGCCGGATGCCTGGCCTCCGAGATGGAGAGCTCCGCCCTGTTCATCGTTTCCTCGGTGCTGGGGGCCCGGGCGGGGTGTATCCTGAATGTTTGCTGGAACCAGGAGCGCAAGCGCCAGGGGCTTTCCAACCCGGAGTGCCACGACACCACCAACGCGGTCAAGGCCGCGGTGGAGGCGGTCCGGCTGCTGATCCGCCAGGAGAAAGCCGCAGAGTAAGGCCCGAAGATCCCCATTCGAGGGAACAAAAAAGCGCATCAGAAAAGGATGGCTCGCCATCCTTTTTTTGATGCGCAAAATGGGGCTTTCAGCAATTACCAAAGGAGATAGGCTGCGTGCCCCAGGCTGTCCAGGCCGGATACCTTGGCTAGGGCGTGGAAGGTTTTGCCAATGTTGCTGTGCTGGGTAATCCGGGCCAGAGCCACCACCCCGCGGGTAAGGCGGCGCTGGTCGTCCTCGCCCTCCTCCGGGGGGAGGGCCGCCAGGAGGATCCGGAGCAGGGCGTACTGCTCGGCCAGCAGCACCGCGTTTTCCTCCAGGGAGATGCCCCTGGCTAGGAGGTACATGGGGAACATATCGGAGAAAAGGTAGCAGGTGAAGTAGTTTTCCACCGCCTGGGGGTTTCTTTCCAGGGTGGGGTCGGATTTGGCCTCGGTTTCCCGCAGGAGAGCTGATCCAGGGCGTGGAGGCCGATGCGGTAGGTGTTGTTGGGGGCGTCCCACTGGCAAAAGGCAGCCAGGCGGTCCAGAAGCCCCTGGTATACCGGCTTGCGTCCGGCGGCCAGAAGGTGAGCCATGGGCATCCGCAGGGCCCCGGCGTGGGCCTCCCGGCTGTAGGCGGGCTTCTGAAAGAGCTGGGAAAGGGTATCGGGCCGTTCCTTCATCAGCCGGATAAATTGGGCAGAGGAGGCGGGGATCTGGTCCGCCTTGTCCTCCTTCATCAGCTGGTCCGCCCGGCGGAGCAAAAGGCCGATAGCCAGGATCCGCTCCTTGGGGGTCCAGGTCTGGTCGGCCATCAGGTCCAGGCAGGCCTGGCGCAGGGGCTGACCAAAGGGCGGGGGAGGGGAGAAGCCCCGGCCCCGGACGGTGACCAGGGGGACCTGGGCGAGGGTGTCATCCCCGCCGGGGGTGTAGGATATCCGTTCGAATTCCACTGGCCCGCCGGAGAAAAGGGCCAGGCGCACCGCTTCCTCGCAGGAAAGGGAGAGGGAAACCTCCAGCAGGTCAGGGAGGAACTGAGTCTTTCTCCGGGGGTAGACGGTGCAGGTGGTGCAAAGGGCTTTTTCGCCCAGTAGCCGGAAGATATGGCAGCCGCCGTCCTCCTCCTGGAAGCTGCACTTACCATCCGCCGGATGGGCCAGGATGGCGAAGCTTTCCGGGGTGGCGTCCTTTTTCTTCCGCCGCAGTGCGGTGGAACAAAGGGCATGGAACTCTGGGTCCCGGACATTCCGGTACAGGAAGTAATGGTCCTTGTCCACATCGATGCGCCAGGTATGGCAACAATTATCGGTGCAGGCAGGGCCGATACAGGAAAACTGCCGGCAGAACACCGGCTGAAGGATTTGGATCTCTTTGGCACCCATAGCGATCACCTTTCTTCGGATTTGTGGATGAGGGAAGATAACCCGTCAATTTGTTCCGCCCCATTATAACATTTCCCCAAAGACTTGTAAACCGGCGGCCTGATGGCCGCTGACGGACCCTACCCGCCGCTTCGCGGCTTAACGGTGTGCGAAAGGGATGGTGGGTGCCTGGAGTCCTGACGAGCACAAGGCGGAACGATTCCCCTGCCTTTGACAGACTGGATGGGGGTAACACCTGTCAGCCCAAGTCTCCAGGCACAGCCTTTCGTCCCGCACACACCCTCGTAGGGTCTAAAGTTTGGGGCCGCCCTTTACAAAGGGCGGCAGGTCCAGGGCGGCGCCCTGGTCGCCCTCCGCAGAGGGCGAAATTCTTTATACGGAGTGAGCATTTTTCTTTGCTCCTTTCTTTTTGAAAGAAAAAAAGAAAGGAGAAGCCTGCTCGCCCCGCACCCAGCTATCCTGCAAATACACCCCAGTGGGGTGTTTTGCAACAACCGCCCCCCTCGAATGGACCGGCCCATAAGGCCGGTCCATTCGACCCTCTAAAGGCCGCCCCCAGGCGGCCCTCCCTTCCCAATCAAGCCCTCAAGTATCAAGACAACCCGACATCTATAGCCAGCGCCTCGTCCCCGTGCCTTGCCAGAAAATCCATGGCTTCGTCCCGGATGCTTTGGACCAGCTCCCGCACCACCGGGTAGCGGCGATAGGCCTGGGTGCAGTAGAACAAGCACAGGTCGGCACCGGCATAGTAGTCCCGGAAGGGAATGTACCGCAGCTGACCGCTTTCCAGCCCGTCGTACCGCTTGCAGGCCGGGGAGAAGGTGACCACATAGGCCTCCTTTTCCTTTCGGAGCAGGGTAACGGCGTTGTTCACCTCCGTTACCACCAGGCTTTTCACCCCGGAGGGCTTCTCGATCAGGTCGTAGAGAACGTTGCAGAGGGATTTCTCCCGGGGGATCTCCCAAAGGTCCCGCACATCGGGGAGCAGCAGCCGGTGGGCCAAAAGCTCCTCCAGAGAGATGTCGCTGAGCCCCGCAAGGCTCCCCTCCCGGTTTACCAGACACCCGTAGCTGCCGTGGAACAGGGGCAGGGGATCCTGCTTCCACAGCTTGGAAAATCTGCGCAGAGAGCCCTCCTGGTTGCAAAGGGTCAGGGCCAGGGCCGGCTGCTGGGGGTCATAGGAGATATGCTCCTCCGCCTTCATGGTCATGATGTAGTTCAGGGTCAGGCTGGGGTAGCGTTCCCGGAACCGCAGCAGGATCTCCGGGATCAGAAAGCCGGAAAGAGAGGTGTGGACATAAATGTCGATGGCCCGGGGGAGCTGTTCCTTGGGCAGGGACAGCCAGCCATTGTACCATTCCACCATCTGCCGGGCCTGGGGCAGTATGCGCTGGCCCATTTCGGTCAGGGTGATCCCCGCCTTGTTCCGGAAGAATAGTTGGCCCCCCAGCTCCTGCTCCATCTGCTGGAGGGCCTTGGTAAGACTGGGCTGGGCAACATACAGCCGCTGTGCAGCTTCGTTAATGGAGCGGGAATCGGCCAGTACAACAAAATATTCCAGGGTTTTCAGCTTCATCCGCCAACCACCTCCCAAAAGATTATAGCTTTTTTTCATATCAAATAGGAATTTTATGTATTATACAAAACTATATTTCAATGATACACTATTTTCAGAGCATTTGTCAAACAAATGCCGAGGAAATACGACATCGGAAAAAAGCAGAAAAGGAGAATTACCATGACCAAACGTGAACGCTTTGAAAAATTTCTTGCCAACCAGCCGGTGGACCGTGTCCCCGTGGCCTTCTTCCACCACTTCTGCGGCCCCGCCGAGTGGGGCAAGGGCCTGGAAAACGAAGACGCCTTTGAGCGGAATATCATGGGCCACAAATACGCCCGGGAAAAGTTCGATCCCGATGTGATCAAGATCATGAACGACACCCTGATGATCATGCCGGTGGATGTTTCCTTTGTCAAGACCGCCGCCGACCTGCGGAGGGTCCATGCCCCCGCCCTGGATTCCGAGTTTGTAAAAAAGACCCTGGAGCTGACCAAGCGGTCCCGGGCCTTCTACGCCGGCAGCGACGCCCCTGTTTACGCCACCGGGTTTTCCCCCTCTATGGTGCTGCGCAACAGCATGTGCATTGGCGGCATCCCCGGGGAAGGGGATGAAAGCCAGCTGATCGGCTTCATCCAGTCGGACCCCGAGGCAGTTTCCGCCGCAATTAAAAATATTGCAGAGGACATTGCCGCCATTAACGAGCTGCTGATCAAGGAGGGCGGCGTGGATGGCATCTACCTGAGTGTCAACAATCAGTCCAATTTCTTTACCGACGAGTTCTTCCTTGCCTATGTGGCCCCCCACGAGCAGGAGATGCTCCGCAAGGCCAACGAGCTGAGCAAGATCAACCTTTTGCACATCTGCGGCTACCACGGCCGTTCCAACCACCTGCACCTTTTCACCGGCTACGAGGCCGCCGCCTACAACATCGCGGTCTATGCCGAGGGCGTCTCCCTGAGCGAAGGGCGCAAGCTTTTTGGCGGCAAGCCGGTCTTTGGCGGCTACGCCCAGGATACTGTTATTTACCGGGGCACCAAGGAGGAGGTCAAAAAGGCCGCCTGGGATATTCTGGACGAGTGCGGCCAGGTAGGCGTAATGCTGGGGGCCGACTGCACCGTTCCCAACGATATTGACGAGACCCGCCTGGAATGGGTCCGGGAGGCCGCTGTGGAGTACGCCCAGCAGCACCGGTAACCGGGGGAAAGGAGCCATCGATGATGACAAAGCGGGAACGGTTCCGGCATTTTCTGAACAACGAACCGGTGGACCGGGTGCCGGTGGCCTTCTTCCACCATTTTATCCCATTTTCTGATTTTGGCAAGGGCCTGGAGGATGATACCGTTTTTGAGCGGAACATTGAGGGCCACCGTCTGGCCCGGAAGCTCTTTGACCCGGATATTGCCAAGATCATGAACGACTCGCTCTTTTTCATGCCCCTGGATGTCTCCTTTGTAGAAAAGGCCGCCGACCTGCGAAAGGTAGAGCCGGTCTCCATGGGGTCCCCCTTCGTCCGCCGCAGCCTGGAGCTGACAAAGCGGGTCCGGGAGATCTACGATGGCCCCGACGCGCCACCGGTATTTGTTACCAGCTGCTCCCCCACCTTTGTGCTGCGAAACAGCATGTCAGTCAACGGGATGCCCAATGTGGGCGGGGACGAAAGCCGGATAAAGGGCTTCATTGAGGAGGACCCAGGGGCCATTTCGGCAGCGGTTCGGGCGCTGGCGGAGGGCATTGCGGAGTTTAACCGCCTGCTGATCACCCAGGCAGGTGTGGATGGCATCTATCTGAGCGTCAACAACCAGGCCAATTTCTTCCCGGAGGATATCTTTTCCACCTACATAGCCCCCCACGAAAAGGCGGTGCTGGACAGTGCCAATCAGCTGAGCCAAGAGAACCTCCTGCACATCTGCGGCATGGCCGGCCGGGCCAATAACCTGGCGCTGTTTGCAGATTTCAAGGCGGCGGCCTACAACTGGGCGGTCCATGCCGAGGGGGTCTCCCTGGCCCAGGGGAAAAAGCTCTTTGGGGGCAGGGCGGTGTTTGGCGGCTTCCAGCAGACCGGCCCCATCTACCAGGGCACCCGGGAGGAGCTGGAGCTGGCAGTCCAAAGCATCCTGGAGGAAAACGGGCAGCTGGGGATCGGGCTGGGGGCCGACTGCACGGTGCCTGCCGATATTGACGATACCCGTCTGGCCTGGGCCCAGACAGCCGCAGCCAAATATGCCAACCGATAAAGGAAGTGGAACCATGACACCACAGGTACAAAAACAATATATATCCATTTTGCAGGAGGAGCTGGTGCCCGCTACCGGCTGCACCGAGCCTATCGCCATCGCCTACGCAGCCGCAAAGCTGCGCCAGGTCCTGGGCGTGGCCCCGGAGCGGGTGCTGGCAGAGGTTTCCGGCAACATCCTGAAAAATGTAAAAAGCGTTGTTGTCCCCAACACAGGCGGCTTAAAGGGGATCCGGGCTGCCATTGCCGTGGGGATCGTGGCGGGGGAGGCAGACCGGGAGCTTCAGGTCATCTCCTCGGTCCCTTCGTCCAGCCACGGGGCTATTGCCAGCTACTGCAGGGATACCCCCATCCAGGTGGCCTGCCCCGACACCCCCCATATCCTGGATATCTGCCTGACCGGGTGGGCCGGACAGGATGAGGCCACCGTTCATATTGCCGACCACCACAGCAACATTGTCCTGATCCGCAGAAACGGAACGGTTCTGCTGGAAAAGCCCCTGGAGGTTTCTGACGGGGATGGCCTTACCGACAAAAGCTGCTTGAATCTGGGGGATATTCTGGAATTTTCCGCCACAGTGGACCTTTCCCTGGTGCGGGAGCTGCTGGAGCGGCAGATCCAGTGCAACAGTGCCATTGCCGCCGAGGGTCTGGAGGGGGATTGGGGCGCCAACATCGGCTCCACCCTGCTGAAGGAGTATGGCAGCGACATTAAGGTCGAGGCCCGCGCCTGGGCCGCAGCAGGCTCCGACGCCCGCATGAGCGGTTGCGAGATGCCGGTGGTCATCCTCTCCGGCTCCGGCAATCAGGGGATCACGGCATCCCTGCCGGTGATCCGCTACGCCAAACACCTGGGGGCAGGGGAGGAGCAGCTGCTCCGGGCCTTGCTGGTGAGCGATCTGGTGACGGTTTATCAGAAAGCGGGGATCGGCCGGCTGTCTGCCTACTGCGGCGCCATCAGCGCCGGGGTGGGGGCAGGCTGCGGCATCGCCTACCTTCACGGGGCGGACCAGGAGGCCATTGCCCACACCATCACCAATGCGGTAGCCATTCTTTCCGGGACGATCTGCGACGGTGCAAAGCCCTCCTGCGCGGCAAAAATCGCCGCGGCGGTGGACGCCGGTATTTTGGGCTACCAGATGTACCGGGAGGGCCAGAGCTTCCGGGGAGGCGACGGGATTTTGGCGGAGGAGCTTTCGGACACCATTGCCAACATCGGCATCCTGGCCCGGGAGGGGATGCGGGGCACTGATCGCACGATCCTTAAAATTATGACCGCCTGATCCCCCCCTGGAATAAGAAAGGAGAGTAGTATTATGGAGAACAAGGAAAAAAGTGCTTTTGCGAAAACATTTTCCATTTGGTTCGGCTTGGGCGCCCTGATGTTCGGCACCTTCTGCGGGGCCAACATGGCCTCCGGCGTTTACGCGGCGGGGTACATCGTCACCCTGGGGGGCGGCTGGGCGCTGGTTTGGCTGGCGATGTTCTGCTTTGCGATGTCCTTCTTCTGCGCTGTCGGCCTCAACTTTGTCCGGGCCTTTCGGGTCAGCAACTACAACGCCTATTATCTGGCCCTGTACAATGTTCACAAGCCGGATGCAAATCCTATGCTGCGGGGCATCGTAACGGTCTTTTTCGATCTGTACACCATGGCGATGGGCGTGGTCACGGTGGCGGCGACCATCTCCCTTTTTGCGGAGCTGATGAACACGCTGCTGGGGATCCCCAGCATGGTGGCAAGCATTGCCGGTGTTCTGCTGTTCACGGTGCTGACCATTTACGGCGCGGCCTTCCTGCGGAAGTTTAACACCATTATGACCGTCTCCCTGATCGTCTGCCTGCTGGCCATTCTCATTGCCGTTGTAAGCATCCGGGGGAATGTGCTGCTGGAGCGGATCGGCAACTTTAACATCGGGCCGGAATGGGGTCTTGCCACTGTCCCTGCCCACTTTATGATGATCCTCAACTACTGCTTCACCAACTCCAGCTGGGGCTCCACCCTGAGCAACTACTCCGACCAGATCCAGAGCAAGAAAGACGCCATCGGCACCGGTGTCACCATTGGTGTTCTGGTCACCCTGCTATTCATTATGACCGGTCTGATCGTTCTGCCCTTTATGCCGGAGGTAATGGCGGGCACCCCCATCCTGATGATCTGCCAGCAGTATCTTTCCCCTGTGCTGACGATCATTTACTGGGTCGTGGTCATCTTCTCGGTGGTTTCCACCGCCCCCAGCTTTACCTACAATTTTTCCAACCGGTGGGTCACCCTATGGAAGGGCGAGCAGGTTTCCCGCAAGGTAAAGTTCTTTGTGCTGTCCCTGGGGTATCTGCTGGTATGCTGGCTGATCTCCGGTGTGGGGCTGATGGCTATTGTTCAGAAGGGTTATATCATGCTGGGCAAGATCGCCCTTTTCGCCATTGTAATCCCGCTGTTTATTTCCATTCCCCGTGTTTGGAAAAAGGACAAGGAGGAAGCGGCGGCTTAACACGGCGGTTTTTCTAAAAGTGTAATGCGGCGGCCGTCTGTGGGCGGTAATATGGCAAAAAGAAAGGATGGCAGGGGCTGTCCTTTCTTTTGGTGTCTGGGCGAGGTGAATGGGCCCTGCGGGCCAATTCTTGAATGTGTCTGTTTTAGTCCTGGACATAGGCTTCTGTTGTTTGCAGCGCCGTTTTCTTTTGGCTGCCACGCGCTGGTCTGGCCCTTCGCATTCCTGTCTCGTTCTAAAGGCCCTTTGTCTCGTTTCGCCTCCCCGGCGGGGGGTTACTTTCTGTTGCGACAGAAAGTAACCAAAGAACGCCCAGGGGTTCCCCCTGGACCCGGGGGACCGGCCAAAG
>JAAWEO010000046.1 GCA_022794295.1 Angelakisella sp.
GGCGCCAGGCGGCTGGGGTGTGCTGGCATCTTGGATTTGTGCTGCCGCTTACCAGCGTCCGGGCTTTTGCGGCCGGAGGCTCGTTGGCCGGATAAGGTGATTTTCGCTGCGGCGAAAATCGGAGCCCTTCGGGCTAAAGCCGCTTCGCGGCTATGGCCTGCGGGCCAGGGGGAAGGAACGGCGTTGGTGCTTCCGGCGGGGGCCTTCGGGCTATGTTTGGGAGGGGCGGATGGGTTGAGAGTATGGCTTTGGGCGGAAGGATTTACGGAGTTGGTGGTGAAGCAAAAGAAAAGAGACCGGGGGGATTCCCAGTCTCTTTGGGTTTCTTTGGATTTTTTTAGAGGTTAGGCTGCTTTGTTTGAATTGGAGGAAAGGCGAAGGCTTTTGCCATCCTTTGCTTTGGGGGCTTTTTTCCATGCGTACATAGCCAGGGACATGGCGATGACTCCGTAGGAGATGAACACCCGGAAGTATTCGCCGATCATGGCGTTGCCAAACAGCTCCTTGCCGGCCAGGGGTGCCACGATGAACAGGGTGTGGAACAGCACGACCCCGAGGATGGCCTGCTTGTTGGTGGCCTTCTGCACCGAGGCGCCGCCCACCAGCAGGGAGGCGATGGCGAACTGTCCCACCTGGGTATGGGCGCCGTAGGTGGCAAAGGTGCCAATGTTCTGGAGATAGATCAGCTGGCCCCAGCTGGCCAGAACGGTGGACAGGATCATGGCGATGATCCGGGTCCGGTCTACGTTGATGCCGGCGGCGTTCGCGACCACACGGCTCTGGCCCACGGTGCGCATATTCTGGCCCAGACGGGTTTTCATCAGGGCCTGGTTAAAGAAGCAGAGGGCCCCAATGCACAGGTAGGTCATCACCGGCAGGCGGACCGAAACAAGCACCTTGTAAACGGCATCCAGCCAGGTGAGCCCGTAAAGAATCCCTGCCGCGATCACCGCCGCCAGGCACCGCTTCTTGTTGAAGGGGGCCTTTTTGATCAGGGTGAACCAGATAAATTTCCCGGCCTGCCACAGCAGCGTAGCCAGGACCCCCAGCTCCACAGCCCGCAGAAGCACCAGCCGGTCAGCGGCCAGGAACTGCTCCACCGCGGGGACATAGGTGAGGGCATAAACCAGAACGGCTGCCACTGCTGTGGCACCGGTCTTTTTCCAGTCCACCGCCTGCTTCTTTGCCAGCCGGAACAGGACAGAGAGAAGGGTCGCCGCCAAAACAATGTAAAAGGCGATCTCTACAATGGTAAGCATGGGGACGGTGTCCAGGGAGTACTTTACCGTTGCGGTAAGGTCCAGGGTGTTCTTAACGCCCACCCCGGTGGGGGTCATCAGGGAGGAGGGGCTGCCATCCGGGTTGCGGAAGGGGATCACCCCGCCGAAGATAAAGAGGAACAGCAGCTGGTAAAGACCGTCGGCAAAATAGCCCAGGACCAGGCCGCCGATCATCTCCGCCCCCTTGATCTTGTTAAAGAGGGAGCCCACCAGAAATCCGAAAAGAATGGCAATGGGGGTGGCGATGGCAGTGGTGATCAGCAGGCCGCTGACGCCGGAAAGCCCCCAGAAGGTGGTGAGAAAAAGGGAGATCTGGGCCGCCATGGCCCCTACCACAATGCCGAAGTTAAGGCCCAGCCCGGCAAGGACCGGGATGATCAGGGAAAGGACCAGGAAGGAGTTCCGGGCCACACGGGTGAAAAGCTCCCCGGCCACAAAGACCATGGACTGCTTGGAGGCAATAATGGCGCCGATGCTGAGGAACACGAAGATGAGAACCACCTTCTGCTCAAAGAGCCAGCTTTTCGCCCTTGCCAAATAGTTGGTTTTGTTATCCACGGCTGCCACCTCCTTGTACCTGGGTGAGGGAGTAGATGATGATCCCGTTAGAGATGATCAAACGCATGACCTCGGAGAGGTTGCTTTCGGGGATGAACTGGTTTGCCACCGGCAGGCCCAGGGCCAGAATGCCCTGGAAAAGGAAGGTGCCGATCAGCACATGGGAGATCTTCGCCCGGTTGGGGGAGGCGCCGCCAATGAGCACCGCCGCTACCGAGGTAAAGCCCATCATCATGGGGCCGTTATAAAGCTGCATAAAGCCGAAGCCCTGGGCATAAACCAGAATGCCAACCGCCGCCAGAACGGTGGAAAGGGTGGTGCCGATCAGACGCATCCGGTTGACGTTGATGCCGCTGGCCCGGGCAAAGGTGGGGTTGGCACCCGCCGCGCTCATGGCAACGCCGGTCTTGGAGCGCATAAAGAGCCAAACCAGCGCGCAGACCAGGAGGAAAAAGAGCAGCAGCCCGGTGGGGATGGTAATGATGTTTTCCCCGCTTCCGATCTCGATGGCAAGGGTCTTGTTCATTACCTCGGAGAAGGAGGAAGCCAGGGAGATGGTGTTTCTCATGCCCTGTCCGGCGTTGGGGAAGATCAGCTCGCCGCTCTTAAAGGGAAGGATGGTCCAGATGATATTCATGAAGGCGATAATGGAGAAGCCCACATAGGTGGTCACCGTCATCTCGGAGCCCTTTACCCGGTTGAGAAGCAGGCCGTAAAGCCAGCCGATGCCAATGGCCAGAACAATACCGATGGCAATGGCAAGCAGCACCGCGATCCACTGGGCAAACAGGGGGCCCCCCATAGCCACAAGGGCGGGGCTGGCTGCCACCTGGTACTCAATCACGATCAGGCCGCCCAAAAGTCCCCCCACAATGCCCATGGTGATACCAAAGTTGGGGCCGATGCCGCACTGAATGGCGGGCACCATGGCAAGGGCCAGGATGCCGTACATCCCCCAGCGGCGGATGCAGTCGCTGAAGATCTGGTAAAGGTTCATCTGGAAGCCCCCGGCGCAGACCACCAGGAGAAGGAAGAACCCTACAATGATGACCCGGGGAAGTCCGAATTTATCCACCAGTTTTTTTGCCTTCTCAGCCATGGGCCTTCCCTCCCTTCCTTGTGCCGGACATCGCCAGACCAAAGTCCGCATCGCTGGCGTCCGGGGCCAGGATGCCGTTTACCTTGCCATCGGAGACAATGGCAATGCGGTCGCAGATGCTCCGCAGCTCCACCAGCTCGGAGGAGACCACAATAACGGTCATCCCCTGCTCCCGGTTCAGCTTGGTCAGGTACTCCAGCACCAGCTTTTTGGCGCCGATGTCAATGCCCCGGGTAGGCTCCGAGACAAAGAGGATCTCCGGGTTAAGGGCCAGGGCCCGGGCCAGACAGACCTTTTGCTGATTGCCCCCGGAAAGGCGCCCGGCGTGCTGCCGGATGCCGGTGCAGCGGATATCCAGCTTTTCCACCATTTCCTCGGCGTAGGCCTTGGCCTTTTTGCTGTCGTAAAGGCGGAAGAAGCCGATCCTCTTGGTAAAGTCGTTGTTGACCTCCAGGGCGGAGAATACGATGTTTTCCTCGATGCTCTCCTCCAGCAGGAGGCCCACTCCCCGGCGGTCCTCGGAAACAAAGGCAACCTTGTTCCGCAGGGCCTCCCCCAGCTTGCCAAGGTCCACCGTCTTACCGGCGATCTGTACCTGGCCGGTGGTGTCGTACAGGCCCATAATGCCGTTGGGGATCCCCAGCTTTCCCTGACCGGCCAGACCGCCAATGCCGAAGATCTCTCCCCGGCGGATATCCAGGTCTACCCCTTTTACCTGCTCGCCGGGCATATCCACGTAGTAGTCCCGCAGGGAAACCGCAATGCTATCGTCGGAAAGCTGCCGGGTGTCCTCCCCGTCCGCTTCCACCAGCTTTTCCACCTTGCGGCCGATCATCAGCTCGGCGATCTCCACGGCGCTGGTCTCCGCCACCTCCCGGCGGGCCACAAACTCCCCGTCCCGCAGGACGGTCAGGCTGTCGGCCACGGCCATCACCTCGTCCAGGCGGTGGGTGATAAAGATAATGGCGATGCCCTGGGCGGAGATAGTGCGCATCGCCTCCAGCAGGCGGTCGGCCTCGCTTTCGGTAAGAACGGCGGTAGGCTCGTCAAACACCAGCAGGCGGATGCCCTTTTTATCGATTTCCCGGGCAATCTCGATGAACTGCATGTACCCCACCGGAAGCCCGCGGACCAGGACATTCTCCCCTATCGCGAGGCCGATGGTGTTCAGGGCCTTTTTGGCGTCCCGGGCCATGGCGTCCAGGTCCAGGGTCTCCATGGATTTCCCGGCAATGCGGCTGACCAGGTTGGGGTGGCTGATCTCCCGCCCCACCTTGATGTTTTCTGTTACGGTAAAGCCGGGGATCAGCATAAACTCCTGGTGGACCATGCCAATGCCCAGCTCCATGGCCTTTAAGGGGGTGTCGATTTTGGCCGGCTCCCCGGCTACCTCCACGGTGCCCCCAAAGCCGCCGGTGGTGTGGATCACCGGCATCCCGAACAGAATGTTCATCAGGGTGGATTTTCCCGCACCGTTTTCGCCCATCAGGGCGTGGATCTCTCCCGGGCGGATGTGCAGACTGACATCCTTCAGCACCCGGTTGCCGGAATATTCCTTGGAGATATGTTCCATTTTGAGAACGTATTCCTGCTCCGCTGGCATTCTGCCATACCTCCTTTTTTGTCATTTCTTTTTGTTGTGGGTCGAGCTTCCCAAACGATGGCTCCGCCTGTTTGTCATCTCGGGGTATGCTGGATGGGCGAGGTGGAAGGACCTCGTCCACTCAGCGTGCCCGGAGAGGAAACCCAGGCTTTCGGGAAGGGAAGCTCCTGCCGGTCTGCCAGTGCAAGCCGGCAGGAGCGATTTTTCAATAGAATTTTCTTAGAAGGTCACAAAGTCGGCCATGACCATATAGGTGTTGTCATAGGCAACGCCATTTTCCTCATAGGTTTTGATGGTCATCTCAATGCCCTCAGTAAAGTGACCGGCGCACTCGGCAATGGTCTCCCGGATGACAGCGTCGTCTACGATGCCGTTGGTCTTGCCGTCCAGGATCTTCCGGGCGTACTCCACGCCGGCGTCGATGAACATCATGTTGCAGGGAACGCCCCAGGTGGAAACACGGCCCTGCATGTTGCTCTCGGCGACCTTCTGGGAGATCTGCTCCATAATGTAGTCCACATCTGCCTCGTGACCAGCCATGTCAATGTTCAGGGCAGCCGGGAAGGCATGGAAGGGAGAGGGGCAGCACTGGAGGGTGTAAATGGCGCCTTCCTCAAAGACCTTGCGGATCAGGGGCTCCTGCATGCCGCAGTTGGTGCACATAAAGGCGGTGTCCTTGCCGTACTTTTCTACCTGACGGGGCACATCCTCCAGGATAAACTGCTGGGCGCCGGTGATGCCGCTGTCAGCGGTGGGGTCGGGGGTGGTCACATCCACCAGCTTGATGTCGTTCTCGGCGCAGTACTTCTTCAGATTCTCGTGGCGGGCCACGATCAGGGCGTAGCTCATGTGACGGGGGAAGGAGTAGTGGATCAGGGTCTTGGCACCCTGCTTGGCAGCCTGGGGAGGAATGGTGATGCCGCAGCCGGGCTCGTCGATCCAGAGGATCAGGTCGGCAGCGGGTCCGATGACACCGGGGTCCTCGCCGGGGGTTCCCACAATAAAGATCATGTCGGGGCGGGTCTCGCGGACCTTGTTAATGGCGGCGGTGGTGCCGGGGATGGCCTGGTTCCAGATAATGGCCTTCACATCCGGGTCGGAGGCCATAGCCACCGCGTTGGAGATAACAGTCTCGGTCTCGCTGGTGAAGTTGTCGGGATAGGTAGCGGTGACGATCAGGTCAGGGTACTTTTCCTTCATCTTGTTGGCCTGGGTGATCTCCTCGTCCCCCTGGGAGGCGGTGCCGGTGATGATGCCGATCTTGTAGTTGGCAGCGGGCTCCACGGGGGTGCCGGTACCGGCGTCACTGCCGGCAGAGGTGCTGGGGGCCGGAACGGACTCGCTGGGCGCGGGTTCGGTATTGCGGCAGCCGGTGGCAGCCAGTACCATCACAACAGCCAACACAAAACTAAGAAATTTCAGTTTCATTTCTAAAGTCCCTCCTCACAATCAAAAGCAAGGCATTTGTTTTTCTACAAAGGACAGTCGTCCCTGTTAGATACACACCATAAATTCCAAAAATCCCCGCCGGCCTGCCGAATGCAAGGCAAGCCGGCGGGAATATTGTTGCCATCAGGCTACTTCGGAAGCACTTTTGTGCTCATTTTTCGCAGGCAAAGGCTTAGAAATCGACGAAGTCCGCCATGACCAAATAGTGGTTCTCGAAGGTCTTGCCGTTCTCCTCGTAGTTTACCAGGGTCATCTCCATGCCCTCGGTGAAGTGGCCGGCGCACTCGGCAATGGTCTCCCGGATCACAGCGTCGTCCACAATGCCGTTGGTCTTGCCATCCAGCACCTTCTTGGCATACTCCACACCGGCGTCGATGAAGAGCATGTTGCAGGGAACGCCCCAGGTGGAGGCGCGGCCGTGCATGTTGTACTCGTCGGCCTTCTTGCTCAGCTGCTCCATGATGTAGGCAACATCAGCCTCGTGACCGGCCATGTCGATGTTCAGGGCAGCGGGATAGGCGTGGAAGGGAGAGGGGCAGCACTGGAGGGTGTAAATGGCGCCTTCCTCAAAGACCTTGCGGATCAGGGGCTCCTGCATGCCGCAGTTGGTGGTGAAGAAGCTGGTGTCCTTGCCGTACTTGGCTACCTGACGGGGGACATCCTCCATGATGAACTGCTGGGCGCCGGTGATGCCGCTGTCAGCGGTGGGGTCGGGAGCGGTGACGTCCACCAGCTCGATGTCGTTCTCAGCGCAGTACTTCTTCAGGTTCTCGTGACGGGCCACGATCAGGGCGTAGCTCATGTGACGGGGGAAGGAGTAGTGGATCAGGGTCTTGGCGCCCTGCTTGGCAGCCTGGGCGGGAATGGTGATGCCGCAGCCGGGCTCATCGGTCTGAAGAACGATGTCCGCCACAGGAGCGATAACGCCGGGGTCCTCGCCGGGGGTGCCCACGATGAACAGCATATCGGGGCGGGTCTCGCGGACCTTGTTGATGGCAGCGGTGGTGCCGGGGATGGCCTGGCACCAGACAATGGCCTTCACGTCAGGGTCGGAGGCCATGGCCACCGCGTTGGAGATGACGGTCTCGGTCTCGCTGGTGAAGTTGTCGGGATAAGTAGCGGTGACGATCAGGTCAGGATACTTCTCCTTCATCTTGTTGGCCTGGGTGATCTCCTCGTCGCCCTGGGAAGCGGTACCGGTGATGATGCCGATCTTGTAGTTGGCGGCGGTAGGCTCCGCAGGGGTGCTGTTTCCGGCATCACTGCTGGCAGAGGTGCTGGGGGCCGGAGCGGACTCGCTGGGAGCGGGTTCGGTGTTGCGGCAGCCAGCCACAGCCAGCACCATCATGGCGGCCAGCAGAAGGCTGAGGATCTTCTTCTTCATGTGTTTGTTCCTCCTTAAGACTAATCTTTCGCACGGTGCGAAACGATATCTCTATCATCCCTTTCCCTCCCATTCGGGGAAGGGGACGCAGAAACCTTGGTATTGGGGCGGTCAGTCAGCCCCTGCATCCGGTAGCCGATGCCCACCTCTGTCACAATGTACCGTGGCTTTCCGGGGTCCTTTTCCAGCTTCCGCCGGATGTGGGCCATGTTTACCCGCAGGATCTTGTTGTTTTCCGGTACATAGGGGCCCCAGATCCGTTCCATCAGGTACCTGTAGGGCACCACCTGCCCGGGCTTCCAGGCCAGCAGCTCCACGATGCGGAACTCGTTTTGGGTCAAATGCACCGGCTTTCCGTCCACCGTGACCTGGTGCCGGGCAAAGTCCACGGTGAGGCCCCCGGTGGTGTAGGCCGCTGTGGGGGGCACCGGCTCCTGCCTTTGGCGGCGGGCCCGCCGGAGGGCTGCCCGGAGCCTGGCCAGCAGCACCCCCTGGGAAAAGGGCTTTTGAAGATAATCATCCGCCCCCTGGTCCAGGGCCCGGATGACGCTTTCCTCCTCCCCCTGGTCCGACAGGGCGATGATCGGCCCCTCGTACCACTCCCGAAGGCGGCCGATGGCCTGGCAGCCATCCATCCCCGGCAGCTCCAGGTCCAGGATCACCAGGTCGGGAAGGTGCCCCACCGCGGCATAAAAGCCCTCGCTGCTGTTGGCGGCGGAGGTGGTCCGCCAGCCCTCTGTCCTTAGCAGGGAGACAATGCGGCGGAGGGTATCCGGGTCGTTCTCGACAACGAGGATCCTATGGTCGGTCAAAAAGTCTCCCCTCCCTATTAGGGGAATGTTTCTGCTCCCCCCCCGGGAGAGCAGAAACAGGGGTACCCCTGTTCGTTGGATGTTCCCTATTATATCGGAAAAGCCCCCCGCTTGTATAGGGAAATCGCGCTAAGATTTTGCTAACTATTCATCTTTGTGAAAACTGTCCTTCATTTTTTCTGCTCAAACCCGCTTAATTGTAAGAATTGAAGGTTCTTTTTGCATTTTTTAGCCTTCGCTAATTCCAATTTCTGTATCCTCCCCTCTTTTGCTGCTCTGTCCGGGCCGTTTTTCAATGCAAAAATGTCTATATTTGGGGCAGGATTTATCTTTTTGTTGTTTTCCACAGAGGGACAAGAAGGATTTTGGAGGATGTTACAATCTTTGTGTTTCCGTTAAAATATTTGTTGAAATCCCAACGAAAAGGGAGTATACTGTGTGCGTAGGAAAGAAACGGGAGGGGTTCCGGTTCTTTCCCCAGAAGAAAAGAAAGAAAGCAGACGTACAGGGGTACATCCCTATTTGGCTTGAGGAGGCAGCGGGCAAAACAGAATATTAGGAGGGCATCCCCATGAAGTCCATCGATGATTTCCTCCCTTTCCTCTCACAACTCATCGAGGGGATGGCAAAACATTTTGGGGACAGCTGCGAATTTGTGGTCCATGACTATTCCCGGGACCGTTCCTCCACCATTGTGGCCATTGCAAACGGCCAGGTGACCGGACGGAGCCAGGGGGAAGGCAGCAGCCAAATTGGCCTTAAGATCATGCAGGGCAAGGAGGAGGAGGGCGGAAAATACAACTACCTCTCCCAGACCTCTGACGGACGGTTTCTCCGGTCCAGCACCATCTACCTGAAAGGGGAGGATGGCAATGTCCTGGGTTCCCTGTGCATCAACTTTGATATTACCGAGCTGATCCGCTCCCGAAATTTTATTGACCGGTTTCTTAATATGGAACAGCCTCTCCCCCAGCAGGTGCCGGTGGAGCCCCCGCTGTTTGACAATGTGGAGGACCTTTTGGTGGCGATGATCACCGATTCCATCAACCATGTGGGGGTCCCGGTGGTCCACATGACCCGGGAGCAAAAGGTGGAGGGCATTGCCTATTTGAACCGCAGGGGGGCATTTAAGATCAAAAACGCCGCCACCATTGCCGCCAAGTACTACGACATCTCCCGCTATACCTTATATAATTACCTCAGCGAGGCTGAGGCCTGACTGTGCCATCTTCTCACTTTCCCATACATACGGAAAAAGCGCCGCCCTCCTTTCCAGGGCAGGCGCTTTTTCCGTTGCCTGCGGACACCGGACCCGGGGAAATTTACAGACCATCGTCCGAAAGTTTTCACTCTGTTCACCATTCTATCCCACCCGGGGTGCTATGATAAGGGACAGAAAGGGGCGTTTTCTTTTGAATTGGTTTCGCAGATTTCTTATGGGCCGCTACGGCGTGGATCAGCTTTCCTTCGCCATGCTCCTCCTCTCCATGGTGCTGATGATGTTTACCCGGGGGCGGCTGTGGTTTTTGGCGCTGCTGGGGATGGCCCTTTTGGGGCTTGCCTACTTCCGGATGCTCTCCCGGAACATCTCTGCCAGAGCCCAGGAAAACGGAAGGTTTCTCCGGTACTGGTATCAGGCAAAAAACACCTGGAACCGGTGGGTGGGGCAGCTGGATGACAAAACCCACCGCTATTACCGCTGCCCCGGCTGCCGCCAGCAGCTGCGGGTGCCCAAGGGCCGGGGGCGCATTGTTATCACCTGCCCCCGGTGCAGGAGGGAGTTCGTGAAAAAAACCTGACTGTCCCGGCGAGACAAGGTATCGTATTATGAACAACAGAAGACGCAGACAAAGCTCCCCGGTGCAACTGTCCAGAAGATTGGGCCCAATCCGCCAGGGAGCTGTTTTTTTATCCGTGGAGTATTACCGGGGAGGGCCCGGGAAACCCTTTTTCACCGCAGCGTAGGGCACCTGCTGTCACGAGCCTCCTCCTTTCTTCGGGAAGGGGGAGGATTTTTTTGCGCTGGTGCAACAAAACCGGGAAAAACCGGCACTGATATAGCAAAGAACAGGAAAGGAGCTGTATGACAATGGAAAAATGGATCATTCTGGTTTTGGCAGTTGCCCTGGTGCTCTCTCTCACCGGCTGCGCGGGAGGGACCACCCCCGCAGAAACCACCGTTCACCTTCAGCAGGAAAAAACGGAGGATACCATTACCGTCACTGGACGGATGGGCCTGGAGGTCACCCCGGACGTAGCCCGGGTCTCCATCGGGGTCAGCACCCAGGCAAGCACCCCGGGGACCGCACGGGAGCAGAACTCGGTGGCAGTCAACGCCACCCTGGCCGCCTTGGCAGAGCTGGGGATCGAGGAGAAGGACATCCAAACCTCCAACATAAACCTGTGGAACCGGTATGACAGCAACAGCAATATTATTGGCTACCGAATGAGCACCGACCTTACCATTTATGTCCGGGAGATCGAAAAGGCCGGAGAAGTGGTAGACGCCGCCATCGCCGCCGGCTCCAACGAGCTAAACGGTGTGGAGTACCTGGTGAGCAACCAGGACGAGCTGTATAACCAGGCCCTCACCGAGGCCATCGACCTGGCCTGGAAGAAGGCAGAAGCCCTGGCCGCAGCAGCGGGGAAAACCCTGGTCGAGGTAAAGCAGGTGGATGAAACCAGCCGCGCAGTAGCCACCGTCCGGGAGTACGCAACAAACGCCGACACCGGCAGCGATTCCGCCCCCAGTAAATCCACCACCATCCGCCCCGGCAGCACCACCATCAGCGCAGAGGTCCAGGTAATTTTCCGGGCAGAGTAACCCCCACCCAGCAACCAAAAAGCCCCACCAGGGGCATCAAATCCCCCGTTGTGCAGCAGCACACGGGGGATTTGCATTGTCCCATACTGCCAAAAGCCCTCCCACCCTGGCCCGCAGGCCACGGCCGCGAAGCGGCATTCGCCCGAAGGGCACCGCTTTTTTCCGCAGAAAAAAGCACCCTATCCGGCCAACAAGCCTCCGGCCGCAAAAGCCCGGACGCTGGCAAGCGGGAGCACAAAACCAAGCCGCCAGCACAACCCAGCCGCCTGGCGCCATCAGTAGGAACACGCTGGTAATAGATCAAGGTACTGCCCACAGCGGACCCCGCCCCGTGGGTGAGATCAAGCGGCCCCGTGGGTCATCCGCCCAAGGCCGGAG
>JAAWEO010000047.1 GCA_022794295.1 Angelakisella sp.
GACGACCAGGCGCTGTCCGCCCTGGACCCGGACCGGACTGATGTCCGGTGACAGAAAGGCTACCCGGTACTAGGCGTTGGGCTTCGGGCATGGTGCTGCTCCGGCAGAAATCTTGCCCGCCGCCGGTAGTCAGTGCCGCGGGTTCTCCCGTACCAGATTCGCTCCCTTTGCCAATGCCGCCATAATATCCGCATAATGCTGGTTGCGCAAAATATAGGTCTTGGAATATACTTCCCCCCTGCGGGTGGCTACATACTTGGGAGGCAGCTGGTTCAGCGCAAATGCAATAATGTCGTTCCGGCAGGCCTCGCAGGTGCAGCAGTTAAGGGTGTGCTTCGCACGCTCGAATTCTTCCTCCACCAGGGCCTCCATGATGTTTTTGTATTCAGACATGATCCATCTTCCTTTCTAGCGGAAATCCCCTGCACCTGCCCAGCGAAAAAGGCAGATCAGCGTCATTCCTCCGTTCCGGCGCCTTCGCCGGTACGCGCCCGTACCAGGGCCTCCTTAAAGTCGTAGTAAAGCTCCTCTACCCTGGGGAAGTATTCCAGCCCAAAGTAAGAGGGGATCAGATGGGCGAACAGATAGTCCAGGTCCTCCCCAAGACTTAGGGCGATCATCGTCTCGGTGATCAGCACATCCTTGAGGAAGTGGTGGTTCGCCATGAATTTGGTGGTGACGATAAGGTTGTACAGCACCTTCCGGATCTTCTCGCTGTCCGCGATCTCTACCGTCAGCTGCACCGCCTTGCGCAGAAAAGCATCCGGGTACCGCACCTGGTCCTGGACCAGGTCATCCATGGCCAGCAGCCCCCGCTCCCGGCTGGTGTAGGCCAGCTCCAGCAGCTGGCGCACCGTTACAAGGCAGTCCTCTTTGTCGTCCCGGGTGCATTGGATCTTCTGGGCAAAGTACTCGGTGTCCAGGGAGAAGATCACCGCTGCACCTTCCTTTCAGCTTTCACGTTCCGGCGGGGCTCTTATTTGCCGATCTCCAGGGCCTTCAGGGCCAGAGACTGCACCAGCTTCAGGGCGGTCAGGTTGGCCTCGTAGGCGTTGGAGGCCCCCATCAGGTCGATGCGCTCCTCGGTGGTATTCACGTTGGGCATCATCACATACCCTTCCTCGTTGGCGTCGGGGTGGTTGGGGTCGTAGACCGGGATAAAATCCCGCTGGCTTTCCACCACCTGGGTCACCCGGACCCCGCCCCCCTCCACCTTGGCGGCGGCGGTGCGCAGGGAATCCTGGAAGCTTATGCCCCGCTCCCGGAAAACCACCTGCTTGCGGCGGTAGGGCTCCCCGCTGGCGGTGCGGGTGGTGTTCTGGTTGGCCAGGTTCTGGAGGGCGATATCCATCCGGAACCGCTCCGCGGTCAGGGCGGAGCCGGTAATGTTCATGGAGTCCAAAAAGGACATAGAGGGTCACTCCTTCCTACTGTTATTTGGGACCTTGGTTAAGGACGTACCGCAGGTTGGTGAACTGTCCGCTGATCTTCTGGTACAGGGCCAGCTGCTGGACATAGTTCTGGTACAGCTTCATGCTTTCGGTATCCGCGTCCACGTTGTTTCCGTCGGGGCGGATGGAGGTGGCCTCGTCGGTGATGACATGAGCCTTCAGGTCGTACCGGTCCCCCATCCCCCGCAGGGTGTCCTCAAAGGAGACATACCGGGCCTTGTAGCCGGGGGTATCCAGGTTGGAAAGGTTGTGGAGGATCACCTCCTGCTGAAGGGCGAGCCCTTGCAGGCTGCTGCGCATCATGCCGAGGGGTTTGCTGTTAAAAAGCATTGACTTCTGCCTCCTTTTTATACCGCCGGGGTCTGGGCTGTAACGGCTACCTTCTGGGGGACCTCCGCCCCCTCGGGGAGCAGCCGTGCCATTACCACAAAGCGGTGGTCGTTGTCCTGGGCACCGTATTTTACGGTACAGGTGGACAGGGTCAGGATCTTATCCTCCGGGCCGACGGTGATCCCGTAATCATAAATGGATTTTGCCTGGGCCTCCTTGGCCAGCTGGTCCACCCCCTTTTCCGGGTAGGCGTCGATGTAGGAGAAGGTCTTTTCGGTGTAGAACACCGCAAATACCTCCCAGTCCATAAAGCCCTCCAGGGTGGAGAAGGAGATCACCGGGGTCTCCTCTGCAAAGGTCTGATCGGTAAAGTGGAACAGCTGGGAAAATCGGGGCCCCTCCGGATTGTCCTTCAGGTCGCTGTGGCCGTAGATAACGGTATTGGGGGAGAGGATCTCCCGGGAGCCGACGGAGCATTCCCAGTCGGCAAAGTAACAGCCGTAAATGTCGTACTCCCGGGCCTCGTTGGTGCGCAGGTAGGTCATGTTGTCGTGGGATTGCAGAACGCTGTTGTTGATGGTGGTCCCGGGGACCCTGAGCCACCCCACCGTGTCCTGGTTGCGCTGGGTGGCCCCGTCCAGGGCGTCCAGTTCGTCCGCCTGGGTCTTCACTTCCTTGGGGACATTCAGCTGGGGCTGGCCCTCCTGGCTCTGGTCCTTTTGGGAATCCACCAGGATGCTGTCCGGGGGCTCCTCCATAAAGACCAGGACGTAGACAAAGCCTGCCACCAGCAGCAGTCCGATCAGCACCGCCAGCACCGCGATCAGCTTCTTCATGGGCGTTCCTCCCCGGCACCGGTATCCGGGTTCAGCTTGCCGCCGTTGCCCAGAAGGTCCTTGCCGTTGGAGACCATCCCCAGTTCATCGATGATCCCCGCCTTGTCCTCCGACCCGGCAATGCGGTGGTCGGGGGAAACAATGTAGGTGGAGAAGTGGTCGATGGTCACGGCGATGTTCCCCTTGTTATTGCTCTTTAGGGCACCGTAGTAGTCGATGCGCTCCCGCTCCTGGTTGTAGTAGTGCCAGTACAGGGTCTCGTTGGCGTACTTCCGGCCCAGGCTGAGACGGAAGGAGGCGGGCCCTGGCAGGGAACCGTGGTGGCTGAAGTAGAGCAGAACAATATCGTCCAGAATGTCGTCGTTTACCTCCCGCTCCTCGATCAGGTCATAGATATCATCCTCGTCGGGGGAATCGAAGGACATGCGGAAGTCGTAGATCTCGGTCTGGGGGATGGTGCGGTTCAGGTTGCTGGCATCGAAGCGCAGGGAGTAGTCGTTCCCCTGGAACACGATGCTCTTTTCCGGGTAATCCTCCCGGAGGGTGTTAAAGACGCTGGCCCCTACCCGGGGGTACTCCTCGATCTTTACCAGGATGGGGTTGGGACTGCGCTCGAAGTCGATATCCTCCGCTTCCAGGGGGGTAAGGTTTTTCAGCTTATCCTCCTCGTTGCGGAATACCGCCACCTCGTAGTTCTTCACCACGGTCTTGTCGGGGGAGGTCACCTCGATGGTGATGTTGTTCTCTCCGTCCTCCAGGGCCAGGGAGTAGTTGCCGTTGTAGTCCCCCAGCTCCCGGGTGCCGTTCAGGACCCGCATGGTGGCGTAGGAATCCGCCAGCCTGGGGATAATGTCCACCGACCAGGTGTCCTCGGTGGCGGTGACCTCGTACTCGGTCACCGAGGACTTAAACTCCGGGGTGATCAGGCCGTAGTTCACCGACAGGCGCTTCAGGTCGGCGTTGCTGGTCTTTTCGATCAGGTTCTCGTTGGTGAACTCGATGCTGTAGACCTTCTTGGTGACACCGTCCTGGGCGGTGACCTCAATTTTTATGGTCTGCTTGATCTCGATCAGCTCGATCAGGTCGGATGGGGTGCCGCTGGGGACCACCTGGCCGTTGATCTTAATGGTGGCTCCGGGGTGGTTCGCCGTGGCGGTGATAATGACCCCCTCGGCTCCCTCTGCCACCACGGCGGTGTACTCCGTCTTGCTGGCAATAAAGAGGGGCTTGAACTCGGAGGTATTGTCGGTTTTCAGTGCCTTCAGGCGGGCGTCATCGCTGGGGGGACCCCGGGTGATGCGCACGTAGTAGGTCTTTTTCTCCGCCTTCTTGTCCTCGGGGGTGACGATGATCTGGAATTCCTTTTCGGTCCCCGGGTCGCTGAGGTTAAAGTTCTTGGACTGCTCGCCGCTGGCCACCTCGTAGGGGAGGATGGAGGAAAGGACGCTTCCGTCCCGAATCTCGATGGTGGCCCCCTCGTGGTTGGCGGTGGGGGTAAAGTTCACCGCGGTGGTCTCAAAGGGGACGGTGAGGGAATAGTTGATCTCGTCCGGATGGAAGGCCAGGGTCTTGATCTGGACATTCTCCTGGTCCTTGAGCACCAGGGATTTCAGCAGATTGTCCTTGCTGGGCTCGGCCCGCTGGACCCGGATCTCGTAGCTCTTTTCGGTGACCTCGTCCTCTGCGGTGACCCGGATGTAGATGGGGTAGTAGCCCTTGGTGTTGGCCGGTTCCTCGTTGAGGGCGGGGATCTCGTTGTTGCGCCCGGCGGGGATAATGGGGGTAAAGGAGCCGATCTTAATGTCGCCGGGGACGTCTCCGTCCGCCCCTTCCCACAGGCTGTACACCAGCTGTGTCTCGTCCTTGTTGGTCCCCATATAAATGCGGATGTTGTTCACATTTTCATCGGTGGGGGTGATGTTGAATTTCAGCTGCTTCACCGAATAGGGGATCTCTACCGTATAGGCCTCCTCGTCCGGGTTAAAGGTGGGACGGTAGGTGCGGTTCTGGTCGTTGGCGTCTGCAATGGACAGGGATTTCAGGGTGGGGTCGTTGTTGGGGTCCATACGGTGGATGGTGACCTTGTACTCCTTGGGCTTGGGGGCGTCGGCCTTTTCTGCCACCGTGGCCTCGGATTTTACGGTAAAGGTCACCGGCAGGGTGCCGTCCTCGTTGTATTTCCCCCGCAGGGTCAGCCACTGCTTTTCGTCAAACAGGCTGGTGCCCACCAGGGGGGGATTGATGTTTTCCGGGATCTCCGGTCCCTCGGCGCGCTCGTGGTTCTTTGCGGCCTGGACCCGGAGGCGGCGGGTGGAATAGGGCACATAAATGTCATATTCCAGCTGGTCCGCCTTGTAGGGCACCAGGTTGTTTTTCAGGTTGTTCTGGTCGGCGTTCTCGTAGAACATCCGCAGATAGGCCAGGGTGTCGTCCAGGCTGGGGTGGTCCCGCACCACCTCGATGGTGTAGGTGGTCCAGAACTGGGTCCGGGGGTCCTGGGAGGGGGAGGTGACAATGATCCGGTAGACGATCCCCAGGTCGTCCTCGGTGAGTACGATGGGCTCGCTGGTCCTGCCGTTCAGGACCTCGGTGGCGTTCTTATCCCCCTTGATCTTGTTGGCGGGGGCGCCCTTGACGTCCTGCACCTCGATCTTGATGGGGGTGCCCGCGCCGCGGGCATCGGTGAGGGTGGGGGTCAGGGTGAACTCCTTCACCTTATAGGGGATATGGAGCATCCGGGCATTGCCGGTATAGTTCTTTTGGTCCGGGGAAAAGGCGAATTCCACCGGGTTGTTCTCCCCGTCAAAGAGGAGCAGCTGGTCCAGGGTGCTCACCTGGCTGGGGGTGCTGTCGGAAACATCCAGCCGGATACGGAACTTCTGGGAGCTCTCCTGGGGGCGGTTGTTCCGGTCGGGGATAAAGAACCGCACCGTCAGGTAAACCGTCTTGGTGTTGGAGTCGGGGGGAAGGTGCTGGGCGGTGATCTTCACATCCACCTCCCCGGGGGTGGTGTTGCCGTTCTTCCCGAAGTTTTCATTGGCAATCTGGCCGCCCTGGGTGTAGTCGGTAAAGTTGCCGGAAGCCGGTTTGGTCATCAGGGCCACGGCGTCGGTATCCCCTTCCAGGGAGACGGTGGCGTACTGGGCGGCACCGTTCAGGGCGCCCATGTTCAGCCGCAGGATGTACTCAAAGGGCCCCTTGCCCTCCAGGGCAAAGCCGGGGATCCCCCCCCCGTAGGCGTCCATGATCTTGGCGTCGGGAATGGCGGAGCCCTTGGGGTAGTTGATGGTCTCAATGCCATCCCCGCTGTCTGCGGACACGCCGCGGCGCTGGCTGACCTGGGTGACCCCTACGGGGTCGCCGGTGCCCCGGATGATCAGATTCTTTACCGGCGGGGCGGCAGACTTGGAGTCCTGGGCGTCGCCGTTCAGCTTAATATATTTGACCTCCGGCTTCAAAACACCCTTGACATCCAGCCGTTCAGGGCGCACGGTGGCGGTCTGCCAGTCGGCGTTGCCGCCGCCCGGGTCAAGGACATCCTGCTTGCTTGTGTCCTCCGGATGCCAAGACCACTTGACCTCGAAGGAGCCGCCGAATTGGTTTGTGGAGCGGCGAAGGTCAAAGTTGGAGGTGACATAGTTGGTGTCGTTTCCCTCTGCAAAGCGGATGAAGGACTGGTCCTTTTCGCCGTCGCAGTTGCCGATCTGATCCTCGATCAGCTTAATGGCGTGCTGGGGGGTCATAACGGTGAGAAGGATGGGGTCGGAGGTGGGCATCAGGAAGGTGAGCTCGAAGGTAGAATCCTCCAGAATAAAGTTGTTGTTGGTGACAGGGTCCCCCGGGTTCGCCACGGAATTGCCATGGGTCTGCTTGATATCCATGGTCAGGTCGATGCGCCGCGTGGTCTCGCCCACCGCGCTCCCGGGCGCCTGAATGGAGATGGAAATGGTCCTGGCAGGGGCCACGCCGGTAAAGGCTTCGTTTTTGTTGGTGGAGCCGCTGACATAAACATTGCCGGCCTCAAGGGGTTTGAAATCTCCGGAAGCCGTTCCAGCCACGATCTTAAAGGCCGGATCGCTCCCAGCCGTTTCGCTCTTCGTGCATATTAATTTGATCCGGCTGTCCTGCATGATGGCCTGGTTCCGGGTCGAGGTAACATTGCCCAGGGATGGCGGGCTGCTGTCACTGACCTTTTCCACCACCTCGCCCGTCGCCTGGATGGCGTAGTAGTTGCCGATGATGGAGTAGGTTGCAAAGTCATCGGCCGTTGGATCGCCATTTTTATTCCCATTTGTGGGGCTGAAATTTTCATCAAAGGTGATGGTTCGCGTACCGTCGTTGTTTCTGGGGCTGATGGTAACACCGTGGGTCGTGTCCTTGTCGGTGATAACAATGCCATCGCCGGTACCGGTTCCGGTGCCGGCGCCGGCACGCATAACAATACCCGAGGAGGAATAGCCGGTGGGGGTCGTTTCCTGAATGACGATCTGCCGCCCGGTGATGACGTTGGCCGTGCTGCGGTCGTTGCCAATATAGTTGCTGTTAAAAGCCAGCTGCGGGTAGTTGTTGTTGGGCGCCGCCCACGCCACAGGCGCGGTGACAGGGACAGAGGCCAGCGCCATGACCAGCGCCAGCCCAAAGGACCAGATTCTTGTTGCTCTATGCTTCATATTAGGAAGTACCCCCTCTTGGAGAATGCTGCCGGAATCTTTTTGTTTGTCTGCTTTCCCATGCTGCTACAAAAACAATATCTCAATTATAATCTTTTCGGCCGCCCCTGTCAAAACAAAAGGGGCCGGGGCTGGGAATTTCACCCGTCCCCACACAGCCCGGACCGATCCCACAAGGGTCCGCCACGGTGTTCCCAGGCTGCACACACCCAAAAAAGCCCGCCGCCAGCCTCCGCCCTTGTTCTGGGCTAAGGCGGCGGCGGGGCGCTGTTATTTTTGGTCCGCGGCTGCGGGGGCCGGCGCGCCGGAGGCCCCGCTGCGGGAATTTTTGTCCGCCTGGGCAAAGGTCTCCCGCAGCTCGGTGATCATGGGGAGCACCTCGTCAATGGGGGCATTGTCCTTGTGGACGTTGGCATCCACCAGCCGCCGCAGAAAGTAGTCGTACAGGGCGCTTAGGCTGCCGGAGATCTCGTACTGAAAATCCAGCGTCTGGTTCAGGTAGGTGATGATCCGCTGGGCCTTTTTCAGGGAGGCGTTGGCCCCCTGGTAATCCTTCTCCACGTTGAACTGCCGGACCGCGTTCAGCTGGGTGATGACCTCGTCGTACAGCTTCAGAAGCATCTCCCCAGGGGTCATGGTCATGACGGACTGCTGCTGGTACTTCTGGTAGGGGTTTACAGGCATAGCACTACTCCTTTTAACCGCCCATCATCTGGGCCAGGTACGAGCTTTGGGTGTTCATGTTGGAGATCATCTGTTCCATGGTGTTAAACTGGTTCCAGTACCGGGTCTTTTCCGCCTCGTAGGTGCGCTTCAGGGCGGCGATCTTTTCATCCAGGGCCTTCAGCTGGTCGTAGATGGAGTTGTTCTTTTCGGTGCTGCCGCCCTTGACGCCGGCCAGCTGGACCAGGGTGCCGGGGCTGCCGCCGCTGGTGCTGGCGGTGGATTTCAGGACGTTGTTCAGCTTGACGCCCAGGCCGTCCTCCGGGTCGGTAAAGAGCTTCATCACGTTGGTGGGGTCGGTCTCCAGCAGCTGGCGAAGGCGGGCCTCCCCGTCCACGGTAAAGGTCAGCTGGCCCTTGCTCTCCCAGGCGCCGGTCTCGATGCCCAGCTCGTAAAGGGCGTAGCCGCCGTTTGCGGGCTTCTGGTACAGAATGGAGCGCATCTGCTGCAGGAAGGTCTGGAGGGTGCTGTCCCGGTGGAGAAGGCCTTCCTTGGCCTTTTCCTCCCACAGCTCGATCTCCCGCTCGCTCATTTCCTTTTTCTGGTCGGCGGTAAGGGGGGCATAATCCCGGTAGCTGGTGTCCTCGTCCAGGTAGTCGTTGATGGTCTTGATCAGCTTGTTGTATTCGTCGATAAAGCCCTTGATGCCGTCCATGATCTCGTCGGTATTCTGGGAAACATCCACCCGGGCCGGGGTGCCGGTAAACTTTTTCACCTCGCCGTTTACCACCACCAGATTGGCCAGGTCCTTAGCGTTTATGGCATTGCCCTCGCTATCCTCAAAGGTGATCCCAGCGATCTCGTTCCCGTCCTTGTCCCGAAGAACGCCGTTTTCGATGGTATCCCCCGGCTCGAGGGTGTAGGTGCTGCCATCCGCATTTTTGGCAATGACATCGGAGTATTCCCCGGTAATATTGTTGACATCGTAGTTGATGCCGTTGATGGAAAAGTTGTTGCTGCTGCGCTCGGTAAGCTGGCCATCCACCGCGATAATGGCGTTCTGGCCCTCCACAAAGGTGGCCTTGGGAACCCCCCCGGTGGTGTCGGCTGCCTCCGGAACAAAGCTGTCGGTGCCAAAGACCTCCTTCATGGCGGCCTTGGCCTCGTCGGTCCCGGGGGTGAGGGCCTTGTTCAGGGTAATACGCCCCTCGTCAAAGGTGTAGAGGCCGCCGCTCTTGTCCCCCAGCTCAGAAAGCTTGGTCTCCTCGTCCAGCAGGTTCCCGCTCTCGTCATACAGCTTGATCCCCAGGTCCTTCAGGGTGGTCTCCCCGGTGGCGGAGGCGGTGATCTTCCCGTCGGCAAAGGAGTAGAGGCCGCCGCTCTTTGCCTCCAGCTCGGAGAGCTTGGTGCCCTCGTCCAGCTCCTTGCCGTTTTTGTCTGTAAGCTTAAGGCCCAGGTCCTTCAGGGTGGTGGTCCCGGTGAGCTCCTTGTCCCCGGTATCCAACTGGTAGGTAAGGGCCTTGGTGGTAATGGTCTTGCCGTTGGGGGCGGTCCCTACCCCGAAGAAAGCGTTAAGAAGGTTGCCCTCCTCCTGGGACAGGTTGATCTGCTTGCCGGCGCCGGATTCGGTGGCCTCCAGGACGAAGGTGTCGCTCTGGGCCCGATAGATCATCCGCACCCCGGCGCCGCTGGCGTTGACCCGCTCCAGCACATCCCCGATGGTGTCGTTTTCGGTAAAGTGGAACTCCTCGCCGTTAATGGTAAAGCGGAAGGATCCCCCCTGGAGAGAGGTCTTCATGGAGAGCTCTCCCAGCTTGGTGCCCAGGCCCACCCGGTTGGACTGGCCGTTCTTCATTCCCATAACGGCCAGGGCATCGGCGGAGCCGCCCACGGCCACCTTCCGGCCCTCGGAGACCTCCATAGAAAAGCCTCCGTTCCCGTCGTCCTTTACGGTGATCTGCCCAGAGCCGTGGGCCTTGTTGATGGCATTTTGAAGGCTGCCCCGCAGCTTATCGGTGTTCACCTGGCCGTCGTCGTCCATCAGGTCCCGAAGGTCCAGGGTGACGGTCTTTTGCAGGTCATCCAGGGTGACGGTAAAGGAGAGCTTGGGGGTGTCATCCACCTTGCCGGAAAGGGTGGTGGTCTCGGCACTGGGCTTGGAGACCGGCCGGGTGGTGGTGGTAAGCCCCAGCTTCTGGAGGCCCAGACTGCCGGAGGAGGTATCAATGGTGATGTTGTCCCGCTTCTCCCCCTCGGTGACAATGGATAGGGTCCCGTCCTTGACGGTGACCTTGGCCCCGGTGTCCTTAAAGGCCTCGCTCAGCTTTTCCTGAATGGCGGCGTCCCGCTCTGTGGTGGAGCTGTACTTTTTAAAGGTGTCACCATCCACAAAGAGATCCCGCAGGTTAACAGAGACCTCCTTGGTGCCCACCTGGAATTTGACGGTGTAGTCCTCGTCGGTGCCCAGCTGCTTCTTCACCAGCTCCTCCAGGGCGGCCTTGTCCGTCTTTCCCGTCAGCTTGCCGCTGACCGCCCCGCCGGAGGAAAAGCTGGCCTTGGTGGCAAGGCGCCGGACCTCCAGGGTGCTGGAGCCGGTGGCCGCCCCGCTGGTGGCGGTGGCCTTAAAGGCAGAGGAAGATGTCACAGCACTCATGGCGTTGAAGAAGGTCTCGCTCATAAGGTTGGAGCTGGAGGAATAGCTGAAGAACTTGGTCTGGAAGGAGTTGATCTGGGAGATCAGATCCCGGTAGATCTCCTGCTTCCACTCCAGCTGCTGCTTAATGGCCTGCTGCTTGTCAATTTTGTTTTGGGTGCCGGAAAGGAGCTGTTCCACCATGCTTTCGGTATCCACACCGGAAGCCAGGCCGGAAAAGCCCTTGTTGCTGCTGGCATTATTTACATAGGAGCTGCTTGCTGCGCTGACCGCCATATCGATCTGCCTCCCTTTCTGGGTATCTTGTTTCAAAAACCAATCAAAAGCCTGCATCCCCGCCGGTGGATAAAAGCCCCCCGTTCCGGCGGAAAATTATATTTTCAACAGTCCAAAAACAACCCCATCGAAAATATAATAAAACTCTTTCACATAAGATTATCGTCCCATTTCCCCCGAACCAAAGCCCCCACCCCCCGCAGCCCATTAGCCGCAAAGCGGCTCCGCCGGAGGCACCAAAGCCATTCCCCCTGGCCCGCAGGCCATAGCCGCGAAGCGGCTCCGCTTTTTTCCGTAGAAAAAAGCACCTTATCCGGCCAACGAGCCTCCGGCCGCAAAAGCCCGGACGTTGGTAAGCGGCAGCACAAATCCAAGTTGCCAGCACAACCCAACCGCCTGGCGCCATCAGTAGGAACACGCTGGTAATAGATCAAGGTACTGCCCACAACGGACCCCGCCCCGTGGGTGAGATCAGGCGGCCCCGTGGGTCA
>JAAWEO010000048.1 GCA_022794295.1 Angelakisella sp.
CCGGTCCCCCGGGTCCAGGGGCCTGCCCCTGGGCGTTCTTTGGTTACTTTCTGTCGCAACAGAAAGTGACCCCTCGCCGGGGAGGCGAAACGAGACAAAGGGCCTTTAGAACGAGACAGGTATGCGAAGGGCCAGACCATCGCGTGGCAGTCAAAAGAAAACGAGCCCACCCCATAAATAAGACAGCCCCTAGAAAGAAGACCAACCCCCGAAAATAACCCTTGACAACCCGCCGCCAAAAACTATAATAAGTAGGAATGCAAACGAGTGAATGATGGAATGATAGGAGACGAGTATGTCTTACGCCACATCTTTTATGGAATATGAAAAAGCCCTGGCCCTGGGCCATAAGGAATGCCGCGCCTGCCGCGCCAAAGGCCTGCCCCTCTACCCCCCGGTGCTGGACGAAGTGCTGGATGGAGTGGACACCCGGGGCGAGGTGGAGCTGGGCCTGGTGGATGTCCCCATCCAGCTGATCACCGGAACCAAATCCGCCGGGCGCCAGCGGGCCTTTTCCCCCAGCTTCTACCCCCTCCTGGGGGGCGAGTCGGAGCTTGCCATGAAATGGACCGCCCTTTGTGATGCCCACCTGAACGAGGGGATCAATGAGCCTATTAAGGTTTACGAGTACCTCCACGACTTCTATGTCCAGGAGGGACATAAGCGGGTCAGCGTCCTGCGGTATTTCGAGGCGGTGACCATTCCCGCCATGGTCACCCGGATCCTTCCCCCGGCGGATGGAAGCCTTACCTCACGCATCTACCAGGAGTACCTGGACTTTTATGCCCTGACCGGCATCAACTACCTGTGGTTTACCGAAACAGGCCGCTTCGCCCGCCTCCAGTCCCTGATGGGCAAGGCCCCGGGGGAGGCCTGGACCACCGAGGAGCTCCGGGACTTTTTCATCTTCTACCACCGCTTTCTCTCGGCCTATGACGCCAAAAGCGCCCGGGAGCTGCTGGCGAAGAGGGTCACCCCCGGGGATGCCCTGATCATGCTGATCACCCTTTGCGGCTACTCCCTTCTGCGGGACTGCACCGGCCCGGAGCTGAAAACCACCCTGGCCCGGCTTCGCACCGAGCTGATGGTTGTGGCCCAGATCCCCCTGCCCCAAACCCCGGTAAAGCGGCTGTTCCAAACAGTGGCCGAGGCCATGACCGAAACCGCCGGGGTAATGGTGGGGATGGCGGATGTCCTGGCGGAGCCGGTAAAGGAGCTGGTGGAGGGAAAGGAGCGAACCGACCCGAAGCCGTAATAAACGAAAGGGGGAACGACCATGCGGATCCTGGTGATCTCTGACGAGGAGTCCCCGGCCCTGTGGGACTATTTTGACCGGCGGCGGCTGGAAGGGGTGGACCTGATCCTTTCCGCCGGGGACCTGAACCCGGAGTACCTCTCCTTTTTGGTGACCTTTTGCCACGCCCCCCTTTTGTATGTCCATGGCAACCACGACGACAGGTACCGGAAGAATCCCCCCGGGGGGTGCATCTGTGTGGAAAACCGCATCCATGTCTGCAAGGGCCTGCGGATCCTGGGCCTGGGGGGCTCCATGCGCTATAAGCAGAAGGGCGAGCACCAGTACACCCAGGGACAGATGAACCGCCGCGTCCTGCGTATGACCCTCCCCCTGCTGAAGCACAAGGGCTTCGATATCCTCCTTACCCACGCCCCGGCCTATAACCTGAACGACGGGGACGACCTGGCCCACACCGGCTTCGAGGCCTTCCGGTCCCTTATGGACCGGTACCGGCCCAAGTACTTTATCCACGGCCATGTCCACCTTAGCTACAACCCGGCCCTGCCCCGCCTGGATACCTATGGGGAGACCCAGGTGATCAACGGCTTTGGGACCTACTACTTCGATTACTGACGCAGCCCGGAAAATCCAACAGAAAAGGCAGGCCCCGGCTGGGACCTGCCTTTTGTTTGTTGTTTTGCCAGGGCCGAATGCTTACTGAGCGTTGGCAGCAGCCTTGGTGAGGGTATCGAAGAAGTCGCCGCAGGACATGGTGCAGGAGCTCTTCAGGTCCTCGATGTCGGGAACGTTGGTGTGGCCGTTGACCTCGGTGACCTTCATGCCGGCAACATCAGCGGGGGTCTTGCCAACAGCATAAGCCTCCAGGGCAGCGATCTGCTCGTACCACTCCTTGCCGATGGCAGAGGCGGGCTTCATGTTGTAGCCTTCCTTCAGCTCCTTCTTGGACTGGACAGCGTCAGCAACGGTGACCTTGCCGGCAGCGGTGACAGCGGTCTTGCACTGGACAACATCCCAGGACACGCCCACGATCTTGCCGTTGGAATCCAGGGTCACGGCGCAGGCGGTGACATCGGACTGGCTCTTGCCGTCGCCATCGGCGGAGGCGTCAGCACCGGTCATGTTCACCTTCATGCCCAGGCCCAGCTTCAGGGAAGGGGCGCTGCAGCCGGCGACCATCAGGAGCACCAGGGTCAAAGCGAGAAGTTTTTTCATGTTCTTTTCCTCCAAAAACATTCTTTTGTTCACACCGGGGGATTTGGCTCCCCGGCGCTTTGCCTCTATTATATTGTAACTTTCCGGAAATAGCAAGGGGGTATTTTCGCCTTGAAAGCCGTTTTATCCAAAATATACAAATGAAAACAGAAAAATGCGAAAAACAGGTGCTTTTCTACGATTTCTTCGTAAAACATTTGGGCGGCAGGCGGAAATTCCGGGGAAAACCGGGGATTTTTCTTCCCCTGCCAAAGCAGGAAAAATCCCCCGGAGAAGGCCTGGAGCTCTTGCCAGGCGGGGCATAATCCATTATAATATATCTTGTACCCTTGCACCCCTGGGGCAGTCCGGAAACCGGCCTACCGGGAGCGGGGCGGAGAGATTGGGAGGTGCTTTATTCTGACTATGAGAAGCGCGGCAAAAAATCCCCTCATCCTCATTGCAGACGACTCGGCTATGAACCGGGCCGTTTTGGTGGAGATGCTGGAAAGTGAATATGAGCTGATCGAGGCAAAAAACGGGGAGGAGGCGGTGGAACAGCTTCATCGCCACAGCATGGAGCTCTCCCTTGTTCTTTTGGATATTGTAATGCCCGTTCTGGATGGCTTCGGTGTGCTGGCGGAGATGAACCGCCACCGGTGGATCGAGCAGCTCCCGGTTATTATGATCACCTCGGAGACCACCCCCGACCGCATTGAACAGGCCTACGAAATGGGCGCCACCGATTTTATCGGACGCCCCTTTGATCCCCTGATCGTCCACAAGCGGGTGATCAACACCATCCTCCTCCATGCCAAGCAGAAAAAGCTCATCGACCTGGTGGCGGATCAGATCTACGAGAAGGAACAAAGCAGCAGCCTGATGATCGATATCCTCAGCCATATCGTGGAGTTCCGCAACGGGGAAAGCGGCCTTCATGTGCGTCATGTAAACCTGCTGACCGCCATGTTCCTGCGCCATCTCTCCCAGCATACCGACCATTACCGTTTTTCCCGGTCAGAAATTTCCCTGATCAGCACCGCCTCCGCCCTCCACGATATTGGCAAGATCGCCATTGACGACAAGATCCTCAACAAGCCCGGCCGGCTGACCACCGAGGAATTTGAGATCATGAAGACCCATTCCGAAATGGGGGCCCGGATGCTGAAGGAGCTGCCCATCCACCAGGAGGAGCCCCTGGTGCGGGTGGCCTACGAGATCTGCCGCTGGCACCACGAGCGGTATGACGGGCGGGGGTATCCTGACGGCCTTGTGGGAGACCAAATCCCCATTTCGGCCCAGATCGTCGCCCTGGCCGACGTTTATGACGCCCTGACCAGCGAGCGGGTCTATAAGCCCGCCTTTACCCACGACAAGGCGGTGGAGATGATCCTGGGCGGGGAGTGCGGCACCTTTAACCCCCTGTTGATGGACTGCCTGCGGGAGCTTTCCGGCAGCATCCAGGATGAACTGCGGGGGGATAACCTGGTGCGGGCCAACGAACGGGAGATGCGCAACATCGCCGAGGAGCTGCTCCGCCACAAGGAGCTCACCTCCGCCGAGCGGACCCTCCACCTTTTGGAGCACGAGCGGATGAAGTACGCTTTCTTCGCCTCCCTAACCAACGAGATCCAGTTTGAATACACCACCACCCCGGATGTGCTTTCCCTTTCCACCTGGGGGGCCGAGCGCCTGGGGCTGGAGGAGGTGGAGCTGGAGCCCTTCCAGAACGAAAAGGTCATTGCCATCCTGGGGGCGGATGTGTGGCGGGAGCTGTTCCAGACCCTCCAGGCCGCCACGGCGGAGGAGCCCGATTTTACATACGACTGCCTGGTTCACTATCCCGACGGGGACCGCTGGGCCCGTATTGTGGCCCGGACCTCCTGGAGCCCGGAGGACCCGCCGGTGTTTACCGGGGTCATCGGCAAGGCGGTGGATATCCACGATTCCCGGCTGAAGCTGCGCAAGCTGGAGCAGATGGCCTCCCACGACCCCCTAACCGGTCTTTTGAACCACGCCGCCGCCCGGGAACAGATCAAGGCCCGGATGGAGGTGGCCCCGGAGGGGAACTACGCCCTGGCGATGCTGGACCTGGACCACTTCAAATCCGCCAACGATACCTACGGCCACAGCTTCGGGGACAAGGTCCTGTGCTTTTTGGCCGAGAAGATCCGCCGCACCATCCGTACCGGGGACATTGCCGCCCGGGTGGGGGGGGACGAGTTCCTGATCTTCCTGGAATACCAGCAGGAGCTGGCCTCCATGATCCAGCGGATCTACAGCTCCCTGGGCGGGGAGTTTGAGGGCTTCCGCCTGTCGGTAAGCATGGGGGTCTCTACCAGCGAGGAAGCCGGCCAGGACTACAACGCCCTCTTTCAGATGGCGGACTCCGCCCTTTACACAGTAAAACGGGGCGGGAGGGGACAATGCCGTTTTTATGATCCCCTGTCCATGAAGGACGCCCTTTCTGCCATTACCCCCATCGATGCGGACACCGGTGCAAGCAAGGAGGAGAAGTGACATGACACTACAGGAATGCTATAAGGCTATGGGCTCCAACTACGACGAGGTCCTGGGACGTCTGCGCAGTGAACGGATGATTCATAAATTCGCCCTGAAGTTTTTGGAGGACACCAGCTACGAGCTGCTGATCACCTCTATGGAGAACAAGGACTACGCCGAGGCCTTCCGGGGGGCCCATACCATCAAGGGGATCTGCTCCAACCTGGGCTTCACAAGGCTACTGGCCTCCAGCACCGCCCTGACCGAGTCCCTGCGCAATGGCTGGACCCCGGAGGTGGACACCCTGCTGGAGGAAACCAAGAGGGATTACCAAACCGTAACAGAGGCCCTGATGGCCTTCCGGGATTCCAACCCATAAGCCCTCCCCTTTCCCAGGCGCCCTTTCCAACAAATTTTTCCGCCCCGGGTAAGTCCCGGGCTTTGTTTCCCGAAACGGGGAAGCAGCTTCTCCGGCCCCAATCGGGACCGGCCCCTTTTACCAGACCCCCAGAGGAAGGAAAGAGAGAGATAAAACCATGAAGAATAACACCAGTACCACCCGCTTTCTGCAGCTGAGTCTTGCAGGGGTGGTGGTCCTCTGCCTGCTGGTCTTCGCCTCCCTATTCCGGTATTCCGACAAGGAGACAAGGAAGACCATTGAAGAGGTGGGCTCCATTTACATGACGGGGATGAGCGAACGGATCACCATGCACTTCGACACCACCATTGATTACCGCATCGCCCAGCTCCAGTCCATTGTGGATACCTACCCCCCGGATTCCCACGCCACCGCCATCCTTCGGGAGCAGCTGATCAACGGGGGCAGGGCCAGAAACTTTGTTTACCTGGGTCTTTACGCCCCCGACACCGCCCTGAAGCTGGAGCCCCTTTTTGGCGAGGAGGTGGAGCTGGTGGACCCGGACCCTTTTTATGCTTCCCTGGAAAAGGGGGAAAAGAAGGTGGCAGTGGCCAACAGCAAAAACGGGGACCGGGTGCTGATCATGGGGGTCCCTGCGGCCTACCCCATGCGGGGGGGCGGCACCAGCACCGCCATTCTGGCAGCCCTGCCCATGGACTATATCCAGAAGATCCTGGCCCTGGGCGATGGTGACAACAACTCCATGGTCTACTGCCATGTGATCCGGGCGGATGGCAGCTTTGTCATCCGCAGCGGCGACGCCTTCCGGGACAGCTATTACGAACGTCTTCAGGCGGTGTACGGCCACTCGGACGAAAGCGGCACAAATGCAGAGATCGCCGCCCTTCAAAAGGCCATTGACACCCGGCAAAGCTATTCCCATATTTTTACCGCAGACGGAATGGAGCGCAACCACATCTACTGCACCCCCCTGCCCTATTCCGAATGGTACCTGGTGATGGTGCTGCCCTATGGACAGCTGGATAACATTGTCAACACCTACAACCGCCAGTGGATGGGGATGACGATCGGAGGCTGCGTGGTCGTTCTTCTGGTACTGGTGCTGGTCTTTGTCCGGTACCTTGCCCTGAACCGCCAGCAGATCATCAAGCTGCAGGAGATGCATGAACGGGCGGAGCAGGCCAGCCAGGCCAAGAGCGAGTTCCTTTCCAACATGAGCCACGATATCCGCACCCCCATGAACGCCATTGTGGGCATGACCGCCATTGCCATTGCCAACATCCAGAACCCCCAGCAGGTGCAGAACTGCCTGCGGAAGATCTCCCTTTCCAGCAAGCACCTTCTGAGCCTGATCAACGACGTGCTGGATATGGCCAAGATCGAAAGCGGAAAGCTGACCCTCAACGCCGATCTTCTCTCCCTGCGGGAGGTGATGAACAGCATCGTCAACATTGTACAGCCCCAGGTGAAGGCCAAAAACCAGAAGTTTGATGTGTTCATCCGAAGCATTCTTTCGGAAAATGTCCTCTGCGACGGGGTCCGCCTGAACCAGGTGCTGATCAATCTTTTGTCCAACGCCATTAAATTTACCCCGGAGGGCGGGGAGATCCAGATCTCCCTGTCCCAGGAGGAATCCCCCAAGGGACCGGAGTACATCCGTTCCCACATTTGGGTAAAGGACAACGGCATTGGAATGGCGCCGGAATTCCAGCAGAAGATCTTCGAGTCCTTTGTCCGGGAGGACAATGCCCGGGTCCATAAGACCGAGGGCACCGGCCTGGGCATGTCCATTACAAAGTATATTGTGGACGCCATGGACGGCACCATCGACCTGAACAGCGCCCCGGGGATGGGGACCGAATTCCATATTGTTCTGGACCTGCCCAAGGCGGAGGTCCAGGAGCAGGAGATGCTCCTGCCCAGCTGGCGGATGCTGGTGGTGGACGACGATGAGGACCTTTGCAGCAGCACCACCTCCTCCCTGCGGGAGATCGGCATCGACGCGGAATGGACCCTGGACGGGGAAACGGCGATACAAATGGCGGTACAGCGCCTGAAGCGCCGGGAGCCCTACCACATCATCCTTCTGGACTGGAGGCTGCCGGGGATGGATGGCATCCAGACCGCCCGTCAGCTGCGCCAGCAGTGCGGTGACGAAATGCCCATTCTTCTGATCTCCGCCTACGACTGGGGGGAGATCGAAGAACAGGCCCGGGAGGCCGGGATCTGCGGGTTTATCTCCAAGCCCCTGTTTAAATCCACCCTGTTCTACAGCCTGCGCCAGTTTATCGGGGACGAGAGGGCCGGGGCCGGGGTCCAGGAAACTGCCGCCCCCCCCACAACACGGGAGGACCTTTCCGGCCACCGGGTCCTGCTGGCGGAGGACAACGACCTGAACTGGGAGATCGCCGAGGAGCTTCTTTCTGAGCTGGGCCTCCACCTGGAGCGGGCGGAGAACGGCCAGATCTGTGCCGAGATGTTCCGCCATTCGGAGGAAGGGTATTACGACGCCATCCTGATGGATGTGCGGATGCCGGTCATGACCGGCTACCAGGCCACCGAGGCCATCCGGGCCATGGACCGCTCCGACGCCAAGACCATCCCCATTATTGCCATGACCGCCGACGCCTTTGCCGAGGATATGCAGAAGTGCCTGGACTGCGGCATGAACGCCCACGTTGCCAAGCCCATTGACGTGGACCTGGTTGCCCGGCTGCTGGTGAAGTATATAGAGGAACAGAAGCAGCACGAGGCATAGCGTCCATAAAAACACAGCAAAAGGACCGGTGCAAAAGCACCGGCCCTTTTTTGCAGCGGCAGAACCGCTAGTCATTGGAAGGAAGGGCTGTCAGGATGGCACATAGTCCAGAAACAGCATATTCATGTCCACCTCCTTGGCAATGCCGGAGACACTGCCGGAGGCGGAGTACTGCCAGATCTTAAAGTTGTAGGGGAAGAAGGGGACCCGGTAATACATGGCCATCCACAGGTCGTAATCCTCCAACTGGGCCACCAGGCCCTCGTGCTCCGCCAGGAACTTGGCGTAGGAGTAGTACATGGACTGGTACCCAGCGTTCTCTACGGTGTCGCAAAAGGCGGAGACCATTTTTACCGCCGTGGAGGTGGTCATCCCCCGGGTGCGGTACTGGCTGTTCTGGGCCCCCTCCAGGTCAAAGACCACCGGCATGTCCAGTCGGTAGCCAGAAAGCTCGTCAATGCAGAACTGGGCCTCCTCAATGGCCTCCGCCCGGGAGATGGCCTGGGAATAGAAGTAGACCCCTACCTTGATCCCGGCGGCCTGGGCCCCCTGGATGTTCTGGTGGAAGTTGCTGTCCAGCTTGACCGCCCCGTTGGTGTACCCCCGGTACCCCAGGCGGATGAACGCGAACTCCACCCCGTCGGCCTTTACTGCGTTCCAGTTGATGTTGCCCTGGAACACCGAAACGTCAATGCCCTTTACCACCCGGGAGGAGCCGTTTACCACATAGTCCTTTTCCCGGCTGTAGTGGACCAGGTTGTCCCAGTTGTAGCGATGCTTGGCGGCGCCCTTTTCCACCGGCAGGTATTGGTAGGAGTCCCCCTGCTTGAAGACGAAGTAGTCGTCAATAAACCGCTGGACATACTGGCTGGAGAGCTTGTACTCCTTGGCGTAGTCCTCGAACCGCTCTACTGTGATGGTCTTTTTGCCGCTGATGGCAGAAAGGAAGTCGTCCGGCACCGAGGAATATTCCTCCGCCACCCGCTCCAGGTCGGAGACCCGGATGACCCCGTCCTCCACCAGGGAATTGAGCTTGCCGGAGGCTTGTGTCACCCCCTGGCCCTGGTTCTGGGAGGGCTGGATGGGGGTAGGTGTCTGGCCCTCCACCACATAGGCCACCCCGGTCAGGTCCTCGATCCGTCCCGCCCCCGTCCCCAGGGGGAGCAGGGCCAGGGCAGCGGCACAAAGAGCCGCTGTCCTTCTGTGGGCAAATCCCCGTTTCTTCATAGGTACCTCCCCGTATGGATGAAAATAATGTCGAAACACGTTAAGTCTCATTATACCTTATCCTGTCGGGGCTTGGCAAGGGGCGGCGGGGAAATTTTACACTTTGTCAAAAAACGGAAGGGAGGGCCATAAGACAGGCGGTCAGTTCCTCTACCGTGTCCACCAGGATGTCCGCCCCGCTTTCCCGGAGGACCTCCCGGGGCTTCATCCCCCAGGTGACCCCGATGGTATAAAAGCCGCAGGCCTTTCCGGTCTGCATATCCACCTCGGAGTCCCCCACATAGGCGGCACACCTCCCGTCCAGGCGGCGGAGGACCTCCCGGGGACCGGCGGGGTCCGGCTTGGTGGGGATGCCCTCCAGCTGGCCCTGGGCCAGGTCCAGGGTGTCCCCAAAGGTGCTTTCCCACACCCGCCGGGTCTGGCTGTCCGGCTTGTTGGAGATCACCGCAGTGGCAAAGCCGGCAGCCCGGAGCTTGCCCAGCATCTCCAGAATACCCGGGAAGGGGCGGCATCCCCTGGCACAGAGGGCCTCGTAAATGGTCATATAGTTCTGGTACACCTGGTCCTCGTGGGCCGTACGGTCCCCGGGGTCCAGCATCCGCCGCACCAGCAGCCGCGCGCCGTTGCCGATGTAGGTTTTGTACTCCTCCTGGGTGCGGGTGGGCAGGCCGGAAAGCTCCAGGGCCTGGTTGCCGCACAGGGTAATGTCCGCCAGGGAATCCAGAAGGGTGCCATCCAGATCAAAAAGAAGGACCGACTTCATGTTACACCACCGCCGTTCCGTGTAAAATTTTGTCTTTATTATAAGGCGGTTTTTCTTGACAGTCAACCAAAATCGTGGTATGCTGGTACCACAAACCAGGGGGGTCCGTATGTGCGGGCTGAGATATGGAACGGTATTCCATGACCCTAGAACCGGTATTCCGCCGGTTCAGAACCTGATCTGGATCATGCCAGCGTAGGGAAGGAATCATAGCCGTTTCTTTTGCTGCGCTTTGTGGGTGTATCCCCCCAAAGCGCATTTCTTTTCCCCTTTGCCCGCAGGTTCCAGGCGATTACAAGGAGGAGAAAACAGATTATGCGAAGCCAAAAGACCAGAACCCTTGTGGAATGCGCCCTCATGATCGCCCTTGCCACCGTCCTCAGCTTTATCACGGTGTACACGCTGCCCCAGGGGGGTTCCATTACCGCGGCCAGCATGATGCCCCTGGTGCTGGCATCCTTCCGCCACGGACCCAAGTGGGGGCTGTTTACCGGGTTTGTGTACAGCCTTATCGACCTGATGCGGGGCTTTGACAATGTGATGTACTGCACCACCATTGGCGCCATGTTCCTCTGCATCCTGCTGGACTACCTGCTGGCCTACTCCGTTATGGGACTGGCCTGTGTCTTTGGAAAGGGCCTGAAAAGCCGCGCCGCCTGTGTGGCGGTGGGGACCACCATTACCGGCCTGCTGCGGTATTTTTGCAGCTTCCTTTCCGGCATGCTGATCTGGTACGGATATGCCCCGGATACCATGCCGGTGTGGTTCTACTCCCTGACCTATAACGGCAGCTACATGATCCCAGAGATCATCCTGACCGCCATCGCCGCCGTGCTGGTAATGCAGGTAATGGACCGCCAGCTTCCGGCAAAAGCCCCATGACCCCCAAACAAAAAACAAACGCACCCTCTGTGTAAAAGCAGAGGGTGCCCCCATCTTCTCCCCCTTCCCCCCACCCCCCGGCCCGCAGGCCATTTGCCGCGAAGCGGCTCCCGCCGGAGGCACCAAACCCGTTCCCACCCCCTGGCCCGCAGGCCATAGCCCGAAGGGCTCCGCTTTTTTCCGCAGAAAAAAGCACCTTATCCGGCCAACGAGCCTCCGGCCGCCAAAGCCCAGACGCTGGTAAGCGGCAGTACAAATTCAAGATGCCACCTGGCCCAGCCGCCTGGCGCTGTCAGTAGGAACACGCTGGTAATAGATCAAGGTACTGCCCACAACGGACCTCCAAACCGTGGGTGAGATCAGGCGGCCCGTGGGTCATCCGCCCAAGGCC
>JAAWEO010000049.1 GCA_022794295.1 Angelakisella sp.
TTTGGTTACTTTCTGTCGCAACAGAAAGTGACCCCCCGCCGGGGAGGCGAAACGAGACAAAGGGCCTTTAGAACGAGACAGGAATGCGAAGGGGCAGACCATCGCGTGGCAGTCAAAGAAAATGTCACTACCACAAAGCAAAACACTGTACCCAGGACCGAGAGGCAGACACGTTCAAGAAGCGGCCCTTCGGGCCTGTCTTGAAGTCCAGACAGACAAAACCGCCAGCGCCTGGCGCTCCCCGCGGCTGAGTAACGGCCAATCTCGTTCCGGCCGCGGCTTGTCACTTCGATTTTACGCTGTAAAGGCAGATACCTTGTAGCCCTTTCACAGCGCCAGGTTTTTAGCCGCGGCCTTTATCGAAAGATACTGCCTCTAGCCGGAGTGTTTCGCCCGCTGCGGCGGTCGACCAGGCGCTGTCCGCCCTGGACCCGGACCGGACTGATGTCCGGTGACAGAAAGGCTAGCCGGTACTGGGCGGTGGGCTTCGGGCATGGTGCTGCGCCGCCAGAATCCTCGCCCGCAAGCTATGGACCCAGGAAGGAGCTGTATGTATGGAAAACCTGGAAACCATCCTCGCAGAAAACCCTGTCATCGCCGCCGTAAAGGATGACCCCGGCCTGGAAAAGGCCCTGCTCACCGATTGCTGTGTGATCTTCCTGCTGTATGGTACCGTCTGTACCGTGGCCGGATTGGTGGAACAAATCAAAGCCTCCGGGAAATTGGCTATGGTCCATATTGATCTGATCGATGGCCTTTCCAGTAAGGATGTGGCAGTCTCCTTTCTTCGGGAGAATACCCGGGCAGATGGGGTCATCAGTACCAAGCCTGCCCTGGTGAAGGCGGCAAAGGAGCAGGGACTGCTGGCGATCCAGCGGTTTTTCCTGATCGATTCCCTGGCCCTGGCTAATTTCCGGAAGTATGCCGAAATGAATGTGGCGGATATGATCGAGATCCTCCCCGCAACAATGCCAAAGGTGATCCGGAAGATCACCGCCTCCTGCCGCCTGCCTATTATCGCCGGAGGACTGATCAGCGATAAGGAGGATATTATGCTGGCCCTCCAGAATGGCGCGGCGGCGGTGTCCTCCACCAACCAGGACGTGTGGACAATGTAGCACAATGTAGCACTTTGGATTTTTTTCTTGTCTTGCCTCCCGGTTGTTGGTATAATTGTTCTGATATCCTACAGAAGGGAGGACCGCCTATGGCCGGAAAGGATGGCCTCACCCTGGAAAAGCTCCGGAGCTTTTGGCGCAGGGGACGCCGCCTGTGGGCAAAGCACAAAAAGCGTCAGCCCAGGTTTTTTACCCCTGCCTTTCGGGTGATGTACATCCTCACCACTGTCAGCGCTGTCCTTACCTGGCTTAGCTGGCGCCTGATGTGGTACCTGCCCCAGGTGGCTAAAATGGACCTGATCGCCAGCACCGGGGTGGACCCGGATACGGTGACGGTGATGGTCTCCCAGGATGCCTATGCCATCTTTGCCGGACTCTGCGCCCTTACCCTGCTGTGCGCCCTGATCTGGCTCTTTGTCTGGCTGCGAAAATTATAAACAAATAGGATTTTTATTATGGTATCTACAAAACGTATTGCTGTTGTCACCGGCGGAAGCCGGGGGATCGGGGCTGCGGTGGTCCGCCTTCTGGCCCGGGAGGGCTGGCAGGTGGCGGTGGGATGCTGCCAAAATCTTCCAAGGGCCCAGGCCCTTTGCGGCGAGCTGGCGGAGGAGGGCCTGGAGGCTGTTCCCTTCCAGGGGGATGTGGCCTCGGTGAAGGAGATGGAGACCCTCGTCCAGGCGGTGCTGGACCGCTGGGGACAGATCGACCTTTTGGTGAACAATGCGGGCATCGCCCAGCAGAAGCTGTTCACCGATGTTACCGAGGAGGAGTGGGACCGCATCTTCGCGGTGAATGTCAAAGGCCTTTACACCTGCTGCCGGGCGGTGGTGCCCCATATGGTCCGGCGTCATGCCGGAAGCATTATCAATGTTTCCTCCATTTGGGGGGAGGTGGGGGCCTCCTGCGAGGTCCCTTACTCCGCCTCCAAGGCCGCCGTTATTGGATTCACCAAGGCCCTGGCTAAGGAGCTGGGCCCCTCCGGCATTCGGGTGAACTGTGTCTCCCCCGGGGTCATCGCCACCGAGATGAACGCCGCCCTGGACCCGGAGACTTTGGACGCCCTGCGGGAGGAGACCCCCCTGGGAACCATCGGTACCCCAGAGGACGCCGCCCGGGCCATTCTTTGGCTGGCAGGGGAGGACTCCGCCTTTGTCACCGGCCAGGTCCTGGGGGTAAATGGAGGGTTTGTGATCTGATGGATGAAAAGGAGCTTGTTCGCTGCTTCTACGAGACCCTGGTCTCCCAAAACCGCCTGGAGGAACTTCCCCGTTTTCTTGCAGAGGACTGCCGCTTCCGGTCCGGGGAACGACTGCTCCCCATGGGGATTTCCGGGATGCGGGAACACCTGCTGGCGGTGCGGAAAACCTATCCGGATTATACCATGCGTATTATCCGGCAGCATCTTGCCGGTCCGTATGTTATTTCGGAGTTTGTTATGGAGGGCACCCACCTGGGAGAATTCTGCGGCATCGCCCCCAGCGGCAGGCGTCTCTCCTTCACCGGGGTGGATATCGATCGGGTGGAGGGCGGGCGGATCGTGGAGCATGGCGGAGCGGTCAACACCTTCGACACCCTGCTGGCCCATGGACTGATCCGGGGGGTGACAGAACAGGAGGGATCCCTGTGAAGCTGCTGCCGCCGGAAGCATTTGCCGGCCTGACCGAAGACACCTGCATCCGCATCCAGAAGGAGCTGGCCCCCCTGGTGGTCCAGGAGGACCGCTTTGGGAGCAGCCTTCCCCCCACTGTGGCCGGGGTAGATCTGGCCTATTGGCAAAAGGGGGACCAGGAGCTGGCGGTCTGCTGTATCCTGGTGGTGGACCGGGAGAGCCGCGCTGTTGTGGAAAAGGCCGAGGCCTATGGGCCGGTGCGGTTTCCCTACCTGCCGGGGTGCTTTGCCTTCCGGGAGCTGCCCCTGGTGCTGGAGGCAGCCGCAAGGCTTACCCAAAAGCCGGAGATCTTCTTTTTTGATGGCAACGGCATCCTCCACCCCCGGGGACTGGGGCTGGCCTCCCATGCCTCCTTTTACCTGAAGGCCTCTACAGTGGGCATTGCCAAGCACTATTACCATGTGGGGGAGGATTTCTCCCCGCCGGGGGAGGAACCGGGGGCCTGCTCCCCCATCACCCGGGAGGGGAAGGTGGCAGGCTGTGCCCTGCGAACCCATGCCGGTGTAAAACCGGTGTTTGTCTCGGTGGGGAACGGCATCTCGTTAGATACAGCATCCAAGCTGGCCCTGGCGCTCACCGGACCGGAAAGTCACATCCCTGCCCCCACCCGCCTGGCGGACCTGGAAACCCACCTCCGGCGGGAGGAGCTGCGGTGTACCCTATAAATTAAGAAATCATGCAAGGAGGATCTATTATGCGCGCTGTTATTACCGTGATCGGAAAGGATATGGTGGGCATCCTGGCCAAGGTATCCGGGACCTGCACCGAGGCCAATGCCAATATTATCGAGGTGACCCAGTCGGTCCTTCAGGATATGTTCGCCATGATCATGCTGGTGGATATCTCCGGCCTGGGGATGCCCTTTGACCAGTTTGCCGCCAAGGTAGGCGAAACCGGCCGGGGGATGAACCTTTCCATCCATGTGATGCACGAGGACATCTTCAACTCGATGCACCGCATTTAAGGGGAGGGACTGCTGATGCCTATGCTGAACACCACCGATATTCTGGAAACCATCCGGATGATCCAGGACGACTGCCTGGACGTCCGCACCACCACCATGGGGATCTCCCTGCTGGACTGCGCCGCCGACGACATGGACCGCACCTGCCAAAGGGTTTATGACAAGGTCTGCCGCTGCGCCAAGGACCTGGTGAAGGTCGGGGAGGAGATCGAACGCCAGTACGGCATCCCCATTATCAACAAGCGGATCTCGGTGACCCCCATTGCCATGATCGCCGGCCCCAGCGGCGGCGATCCGGTAAAGCTGGCCCACGCTCTACAGCGGGCGGCGGACACCCTGGGGGTGAACTTCATCGGGGGGTACTCCGCCCTGGTCCAGAAGGGATTTTCCCCCGGGGATCTGGCCCTGATCCAATCCATCCCGGAGGCCCTGGCTACCACCGAAAACATCTGTGCCTCGGTCAATGTGGGCTCCACCAAGGCGGGGATCAACATGGACGCCGTGGCGATGATGGGCCGCATTGTCCGGGAGTGCTCGGAGCGCACCGCCAGCCGGGACTGCATTGCCGCCGCCAAGCTGGTGGTATTCTGCAACGCCCCGGAGGACAACCCCTTTATGGCGGGGGCCTTCCACGGTCCCGGGGAGCCGGACTGCGAGATCAACGTAGGGGTCTCCGGCCCCGGTGTGGTCCGGGCGGTGCTGGCTCAGCATCCCGACGCCACCATCAGCGAGCTGGCGGACCTGATCAAGCGCACCGCCTTTAAAATCACCCGCATGGGCCAGCTGGTGGGCACCGAGGCCAGCCGCCGCCTGGGGGTCCCCTTCGGCATTGTGGACCTGAGCCTGGCCCCCACCCCCGCCATCGGGGACAGCGTGGCCCGCATCCTGGAGGAAATGGGCCTGGAAAGCTGCGGGGCCTGCGGCACCACCGCCTGCCTGGCCCTTCTCAACGACGCGGTGAAGAAGGGGGGCGTTATGGCCTCCTCCCGGGTGGGCGGGCTTTCCGGGGCCTTTATCCCGGTCTCCGAGGACGAGGGGATGATCGCCGCCGCCACCAGCGGTGCCCTCTCCATTGAAAAGCTGGAGGCCATGACCGCCGTTTGCAGCGTGGGCCTGGATATGATCGTCCTGCCCGGGGACACCACCGCCGAGGTCATTGCGGCCCTGATCGCTGACGAAGCCGCCATTGGTATGGTGAACTCCAAGACCACCGCGGTGCGGGTGATACCGGCCATTGGCAAGGAGGACGGGGAGACCCTTCAGTTTGGCGGCCTGCTGGGAAGCGGACCGGTCATGAAGATCAGCAAGCACTCCCCGGCGAAATTCATCCAAAGGGGCGGGCAGATCCCCGCACCCATGCAGAGCCTGAAAAACTAGGGGCAGGGCAAAAACCTCTGGCAGAAGCCGGGCAGCCCCCAACGAGTATTACCAATATTTTGCGGCAGGAACAGTGGGAACAGCAACCCCGCAGGGCGCGGGATATGGAGCGATAACAGACAGGGCGGCAGGATAGTCAATACCGATCCCGCCGCCCAATTTTTGCATTTTAACAGCCCGATACAGATACAGACCGGTCCGTCATTAAAAGGATACAAAGCCATAGAGAAAAACAGCAGTGATCAAAACCTGTGCCGCAGTTAAAAGTGCCATTTTCCATTCCTCCGGAACATCACCCAATACCATTCTGTTCCAAAATGAAACAATAAAAAGATAAAGGATCAAACAGATCACCGCACCGAAGGAGGCTTTCAATATTCCATATTGTGCGATTTTTTGCAAAAGACATTGATACCCCGCAAAAACGAATATGACTGGCGAAGCGGAATGGCAGATACCGATTATGATACTGAAAATGGTTCTTCCTGTATTTTCGATCAAGGAGCAAATGATCATAAAAGCATAAAAAAGCTGCCAAATGACAAAAAGAACTCCCAGTACGATTGCGATCCAATGAACCATGTGGCTACTCCTTTCAAGCCCGATTTATCAATTTGTCTGCTGCCCCAAGTATAGCACATCTTCCCATCAAAAACAAATCCCGTCCTATGTCTGCTCCGCCGGTCCGGACTGTCAGGGGACGAGTTGTGGACTTTGAATCCCAGGTACTCCAAAATGCTTTTTAAACAGCTCCTGGATGGTCTCAAAGGAAAAAGAGAAAGAGAAAGGCCGCCCGCCGGTTTCACGGGCAGCCTTTCTCTTTCTTGTTACTCCAGAAAATCCTTCAGGCGTTTGCTGCGGCTGGGGTGGCGGAGCTTCCGCAGGGCCTTGGCCTCGATCTGGCGGATGCGCTCCCGGGTGACGTTGAACTCCTTGCCCACCTCCTCCAGGGTGCGGCTGCGGCCATCCTCCAGGCCAAAGCGAAGCTTCAAAACCTTTTCCTCCCGGCTGGTCAGGGTGCCCAGCACCTCGTCCAGCTGCTCCTTCAGCAGGGTGTGGCTGGCAACATCGGTGGGGGCGGGGGCGTCATTGTCGGGGATGAAGTCCCCCAGGTGGCTGTCCTCCTCCTCGCCGATGGGGGTCTCCAGGGAGACCGGCTCCTGGGCCACCCGCATGATCTCCCGCACCTTCTCCACCGGCATCTCCAGCTCGGCGGCGATCTGCTCGCAGCTGGGCTCGTGACCGTTTTGGTGGAGCAGCTGGGAGTTGACCTTCTTCACCTTGTTGATGGTCTCCACCATATGCACCGGGATGCGGATGGTCCGGGCCTGGTCGGCAATGGCCCGGGTGATGGCCTGGCGGATCCACCAGGTGGCATAGGTGGAGAATTTAAAGCCCTTGGTGTGGTCAAACTTTTCCACCGCCTTGATCAGGCCCAGGTTGCCCTCCTGGATCAGGTCCAGAAACTGCATTCCCCGGCCCACATACCGCTTGGCGATGGAGACCACCAGGCGGAGGTTGGCCTCGGAAAGGCGCTTTCTTGCCACCTCGTCCCCCTGGGACATGCGAACCGCCAGGTCGATCTCCTCGTCGGCGGAAAGAAGGGGCACCCGGCCGATCTCCTTCAGGTACACCTTCACCGGGTCGTCAATGCTGATGCCCTCGGCGTAAAGGACACTTTCCAGGTCCCCGTCCTTTTCGGTGGCGGCGGCTACCTCCGCGGCAAAGTCCTCCACGATCTCGATGTTGTTGTTTTCGAAGGTGTCGTAGAGCTTATCCACCTGCTCCACGTCAAAGTCCAGCTCCTCCAGGGCGTCGTTGATCTCCTTGGTGGTCAGCCGGCCCTTGGCCTTGCCGCTTTCGATCAGATCCCGGATGACTGTTTTTTTGTCTTGTAGCAAATTGTTATCCCCCTATTTTTTCTTTGCGGCGATGGAGGCTATGTACTTGCGAAGGTCCTCCTCCTCCATACTGCCGATCTCTGCGCTGGTTTTTTCTGTATGAAAGCCTTTTAGTGTACGGATGTAGTCTTCTGCTTCCCGGGGGGAAATATTCTCGCTGCCCGGGGATGCCAATATTTCCGAAAGCCTGGCGATGCTTTCCTCCGGCAGTTCGCCAGAAAGGCTCATAAGACTGATGGAAAGCCCGGCCTCCAGGCGGCCTGCGATCACCCGGTAGATCTCCCGGTCCTTCTGGGAGACCAGGTCCCCCTCAGAAAGCTCCGTCTTTACCCAGTCCCAGGCGTCCGGGCTGCGGATCAGGTAGGCGATAAGCCGTTCCTCCGCCAGGACGAACTTGGGATATTTCTGCTTTTCTATGTCTGTTTTTGCCGAGAGCTGGTGGGAGGTAAAGGGCCGCAGCTCCCGGGCCTCCCGCTTTTCCTGGCCCTTTTTCTTCCGGCGCAGGGCGGTCTCCAGCTGTAGGGCCACCGCCTGCTTGTCCACCTCCAGCTCCCGGCAGACCTTGCTCAGGTAAACCTCCCGCTGGATGGGGCTCCCCAGCCCCGCCAGCAGGCGGACCAGCTCCTGGAGGAAGCCCACCCGCCCCTCGGGGGAATCGGTGTCGAAACGCTGGTGCAGCTTTTGGATCTCAAAGTCGATGGCCCCAGAGGATCCCTCCAGCAGCAGCTCGAACCGCTGGGGGCCGAATTTTTTCAGGAACTCGTCGGGGTCCTTGGCGTCGGGGATGGAAAGGACCCGGACCTTTACCCCGGTGTCCTCGAAGACGGAGATGGCCCGGCGGGTGGCGGCCTGGCCGGGACCATCGGAATCGTAGCTGAGGACCACCGTCTTGGTGTAGCTGCTGATCAGCTTGGCCTGCTCCGGGGTGAGGGCGGTACCCAGGGTGGCCACGGCGTTGTCAAATCCTCCCTGGTGGACACTGACCACATCCATATACCCCTCGCAGAGGATCAGCTCCGGCCGCTTGGTATTTTTGGCGAAGTTAAGGGCAAAAAGGTTGCGGCTCTTTTTAAAGACCATGGTGTCCCCGCTGTTCAGGTATTTGGGCCCCTTGTCCCCCAGATTCCGGCCCCCAAAGGCGATCACATTTCCCCGCAGGTCAATAATAGGAAAGATGACCCGGTTGCGGAAGGCGTCGTAACAGCCCCCGTTTTTTCCGGGATTTTCCAGGGCCGCCGCGATCATCTCCTCATCGGTGAAGCCCTTTTCCCGCAGGTGGCCCCGCAGGTCGTCCCAGCTTTCCGGGGCGAAGCCGATGCCGAACCGGACCACGGTGGACCTGGTGAGCCCCCGGTCCACCAGGTAGGCCCGGGCATTCTGGCCCACGCCGGACATCAGGTTCTGATGGAAATGGCGGGCGGCGGCCCGGTTCAGCTCCAGAAGCCTTGTCCTCCGCTGGCGGCTGCCATCGTCCACAGCTCCCTCCGGGACAGCCATTCCCGCCCGTTCCGCCAGGGAGCGGACCGCCTCCATATAGTCCAGGTTTTCGATCTTCCGCAGAAAGGTGATGGCATCCCCCCCGGCCCCGCAGCCGAAGCAGTAAAAGGACTGGGTCTCCGGGTAGACGGTAAAGGAGGGACTTTTCTCCGAATGGAAGGGACAGAGCCCGGTCAGGTTGCGCCCCCGCCGCCGCAGCTGGACGTACCGGCTGATGACCTGCTCAATATCGGTGTTGTATTTTAGCTCGTTCAGGAAGGCTTCTGGCAGCACAGGGGTCACTCCTTTCGGTATAGTTTTATAAAAAGGTTACGAAATGTAGAATCTCGAAAGGACAGACAGAAGAAAGCGGGCACTTTGTCCCGGCGGGGTGCCGGGAAACATCTGGAAAAGCTCCTGCATCCTTCCGTCTCCTTTTTCTGTTTTTTATCGTGTCCAGGGTCTTGGCACAAAGATATCCTCAAAGGTGGCGATGCAGTACCGGTCGCTCATTCCGGCGATGTAATCCACTACCGCCCGCTGGATGCCCTCCTTCTCCCGGATGCCCTCGTATTCCGCCGGCAGCTTATCCGGGTGGGCCACGAACCAGGTGTACAGCTGGCCGATGATCTCCTTGGCCTTGCCCTCCTCCCCTTTGGCAACCGGATCCAGATAGACTGCCTCAAAGAGGAAGTCCTGAAGGGTCCGGTAAAGCCGGAAGGTCTCCGGGTCCATCTGGATCTCCTCGCCGCTGTTTTGGATCAGGGAGGTGACCAGGGTGGTGATCCGCTGGCTTTTGGTCTGACCCAGCCCCACCTTGGTCTCCCAGGGGAGGTCCCCCTCCCGGAGAATGCCCCCCCGGATGGCGTCCTCAATATCGTGATTGATGTAGGCGATTTTATCGGCGTACCGGACCACACGGCCCTCCAGGGTTTCGGCCCAGGGGGCTTTGTCCGAATGGCGGAGGATCCCGTCCCGAACCTCTTTGGTCAGGTTCAGGCCCCGCCCGTCCCGCTCCAGCTTTTCCACCACTCGAACGCTCTGCTCGCTGTGGATGAACCAGATAGGGGAGACCTCCCGGAGGGCGTACTCCCCAGCATGGCCGAAGGGTGTGTGCCCCAGGTCATGGCCCATGGCGATGGCCTCGATCAGGTCCTCGTTCAGGCGCAGGCCCCGGCCGATAGTCCGGGCGATTTGGTTTACCTCCAGGGTGTGGGTCAGGCGGGTGCGGTAGTGGTCCCCCTGGGGAAACAAAAAGACCTGGGTCTTGTGCATCAGCCGCCGGAAGGCATTGCAGTGGATGATCTTGTCCCGGTCCCGCTGGTAGGGGGTGCGGATGGGACACTCCTCCTCCGGGAAGTCTCGTCCCCGGGTATGTGCAGAAAGGGCGGCACGGGGGGAGAGGGTCTGCCTCTCCAGGGCCTGGGTCTGCTCCCGGATGTTTAGTTCTGTCACAGTGTCTCCCCCTCTTTCTGTCAGGCCGGAATCCGAAAATGTTAAAAATGTCTGAAAACCTGCTTCATCGCTTGGTATCGCCAAATGGCGTGGGGAAAAATGAGAAACAGATCCTTATAATTATTATACGTCAAATCTTTCCGGAACCCTTCATTTTGGGGCAAAGACACTTGATTTTTTTGGATGCTGTCAGTTTTACACAAAATAATTTTTGATTTTCAGTGGAATTGCCAGCTTTCCTTTCCTGCTGTCTTCCCTTATGATAAAAGACGGAGGTGGGGAAAGTGGGATTTGCCCGCATTTTAAAGGATGAGAGCGGCCGGCCCTCCGGCTACCGGGAGTGTGATGGGGAGGTCTGCTGGATGCCCCAGCGCCAGTCCTACGACCAGGAGTTTCGCCTGGTGAAGATCGATGAAAGGACCATGGTCGTGCTGAACCACGATTTTATCAAGGACGCCAGCCGTGTTTACCGCCAGGGTCGCCTTCTCAAGGGGGTTCCCCCGAAGGACTTCCGGGTGCTCAACGGGGTATTCGTTGGCGGGTGCAAAGGGATCTGGAGCCCCTACGGGGACGCAAGGATCGCCCACCCGGAAAGCTTTCAGGTGCTGGACGATGGCAGCGTCGCGCCGGGGGAAGTGTTCCCCCAAAGCTACGGCCGGGACCAAGAATTTGTTTACTTCTTCAGCGGCTCCACCGACTCCGGAAAGGCCCTTCGCCTGCGGGCCTGCAAGGAGCCCGGCGACTTTGTGCTCCTCTCCCGAAATTACGGCCGGGACAGCCGGTGTGTCTACTACCAGGAGGCGGCCATTAAGGGTGCAGACCCAAAGACCTTTGTGGTAACCGGCCCCCACGACGGGCAGGATAAAAAGCATCAATACCACGCCAGCATAGCCCAAACACAAACGCCCCCCAGCCATAAGAGCAGGTGACATGACACGCCAACCAAAAGCTCTGCCCCAGTCTGTCACATCCAAAAACGCCGAAAAGGACGGAAAACTCTCCGTCCTTTTTTGCACCTTGCAGATAAGAACCCACTCACCCAGTCGGCACCTAGTTCCCGTCGCCATACAGCAATAGCCGCGAAGCGGCTCCGCCGGAGGCACCAAAGCCGCCCCCCCAATCCCTGGCCCGCAGGCCATTGCCCGAAGGGCTCCGATTTTCGCCGCAGCGAAAATCACCTAATCCGGCCAACGAGCCTCCGGCCGCTAAAGCCCGGACGCTGGTAAGCGGGAGCACAAAACCAAGATGCCAGCACAACCCAGCCGCCTGGCGCCATCAGTAGGAACACGCTGGTAATAGATCAAGG
>JAAWEO010000050.1 GCA_022794295.1 Angelakisella sp.
CTGGCATCTTGGTTTTGTGCTCCCGCTTACCAGCGTCCGGGCTTTCGCGGCCGGAGGCTCGTTGGCCGGATAAGGTGATTTTCGCTGCGGCGAAAATCGAGCCGCTTCGCGGCAAATGCCGCACGGCGGCAGTTTGGTACGGCTTTGGTGCCTCCGGCGGAGCCCTTCGGGCTAAGGCCGCTTCGCGGCTAATGGCTCGCGGGCCGGGTTGGAACGTCTTTGGTGCCTCTGGCGGTGTTCTCGGGGTGGGGGCTACAGGATGGCAGAAAAGAAGCGGATCAGGACTGGTACTGCTGCTGAACACAGAACGCCGTTAAACACTGCCAGCACCACGATTTCTTCCCGGGTACAGCGGATCAGGACTGCCAGGGTGGTATCTTCGCTGGTGGCGCCTGCCGGCGCGATGGCTGTGTAGTGGTTCAGGTGGGAGGCGATCCAGGGGATAACCAGAAACGAGAACATCTCCCGCAGCAGATTCCCCAAAAACCCGATGGCCCCCACCTCAGCGCCGGCTATATCGGTAAGGAGGATGCCGGTGAGGCTGTACCAGCCCATTCCGCTGGCGATGGAGACACCTTCTCCCAGGGACAGCCCGGTGAGCGGCGCGCACAGGAGGCCGGCCGCCGCAGACGCCGCCGTAATGGACAGGGGCAGGATCAGCACCCGGAGGCCATAGCTTTTCACCTTGGCAAAGACCCCCTTGCTGAGTCCCACGCTGATGCCCACCAGGAACATAAGCCCCCACAGGAACAGCTCCGAATTGCCGGTAAAAAAGGCCGATACCCCAGGGGAAAAGAAAAAGAGCCCGCAAAGGACCCCACCCAGAAGGCATCCCAAGGCAAGCAGCACCATCACTCTGCCCTCCCCTTTTCTCCGGGCTCCTCCCCCGGCCGCTCCAAAAACCGGCGGCTAAGGGGATAGACCAGGGCCACCGAAAAGAGGATGGGCACCAGGGCGAAGATCAGGCTTTTTACTCCAATGGCTCCCAGCTCCTCTAAAAAGCCCGGGCGGCTGCCCAGACTGACCCCCATGGTAAAGATCAGCAGGGCGGTCATCCCCAGCTGAAGGCGGTCGTTCCATTTTTTCAGGCCTTTGGGGAAGACGGTGGCCCCCACCAGCACCCCGGCGAACATGATCAGCATTGTTGTCATAGAATTTTTCCTCGCAGAACGCTGCCCTCCCTCCATTCCGGGGAGAGGGCAGCGGTTTTTCTCAATGGCTTTTTGCGGTATTTTACCGGTAGAAGGCCTCCATTGCCTTGTAGGTCATGTACAGGTCGGCCTTGGAGATCACCTCGAAGGGGGCGTGCATCGAGAGCACCGCAACCCCCATATCCACCGTGTCCACGTTAAAGTGGGAGACATACTTGGCCACCGTGCCGCCGCCTCCCTGGTCTACCTTGCCCAGCTCCCCGGTCTGCCAGGTGACGCCGTTCTTTTCCAGAAGGCCCTCTACAAAGGCCACAAACTCCGCCGGGGCATCGTTGGTAGAGGACTTGCCGCCGGAGCCGGTGTACTTGGTCAGAACCGGGCCGTACCCCAGATAGGCGCAATTATGCTTTTCGTTCACATCGGCAAAGGCGGGATCGTAGGCGGCATTAACATCGGCGGAAAGGCAGGCGGAGGCCCGCAGAACATGGCGCAGCTCCTTCCCGCTGGCCTGGGCCAGGTCCTCGATGAAATCAATGAGGAAGTGGGAGTGCAGCCCTGTCACCCCGTCGCTTCCCACCTCCTCCTTGTCCGCAAAGACGGTGACGGTGGTGTGGGCGGGATTTTTGGCTTCGATCTCTGCCATCAGCTGGGCATAGGCGCAGACCCGGTCGTCGTGGCCGTAGGCCCCGATCATCCCCCGGTCCAGGCCCACGTCCCGGGCCCCGAAGGCGGGAACGGCGCAAAGCTCGGCGGACTGGAAGTCCCGCTCGGTGATGCCGTACTTGCCATAAAGAAGGCTCATAATGTTCAGCTTCACCCGGTCGCTTACCTTTTCGTCGGGGTACAGCTCGCACCCCAGCAGCACATTCAGCTGCTCCCCCTTGATGCCCTGGGTCATGGGCTGCTTCATCTGGTCCTTGCCCAGGTGGGGCAGCAGATCGGTGACACAGAACACCGGGTCACCGGGGTCCTCCCCGATGGTAACGGTGACCGGGGTCCCGTCCTTCTTCACCACCACCCCGTGAATGGACAGGGGGATGGCGGTCCACTGGTACTTTTTGATGCCCCCGTAATAGTGGGTCTTGAAGAAGCAAAGCTCCTGCTCCTCCACCAGGGGGTTGGGCTTCATATCCAGGCGGGGGCTGTCAATATGGGCGGCCTCGATGCGCACCCCTTCCCCAATATCCAGGGTGCCTATGGTGCTGGCAATCAGGGCCTTGCCCCGGTTGTTCAGGTACACCTTGGACCCGGCGGGGTATTTTTTGCCGGCCTCAAAGGGGGTGTATCCCGCCTTCTCCAGCAGCTCCACCATGGTGGTCACCGCTTCCCGCTCGGTTTTGGCCCGGTCCAGAAAATTCTTGTAGTCCACGCTGAAGGCCTCGGCGGCCTCCTTCTCCTCCGGGGTCATAAGCTCGGACAGATTCTTAGGGGTAAAAAAGAGCTTTTCCCGCAGCTCCTCTCCTTTGGTCTTTTCGCTCATGGTGTATTCCTCCTTGTTTGTCTATTAAAGCCTATTCAAGAACTCAGGGTGCACCGAATGGATGGGATTTTTTTTCGTCCAGCAGGGAAAAAAGCGGAGAAAGGCTTTGTGCCTTTCGAGCATTTTTGACGCTGTCTGGGCGGGAAAAGGCCCATTCAGGCGGTGTGCCAGAAGCTTTTGAATAGGCTCTTAGAGCTCCGGATAAAGCCGGTGGTACACCTCCCGGGTCTCCAGAACCTTTTTGACATATCTATTGGTGTCCCCGTAGGGGATGGTATCCAGGCTTTCCCCATCCCGGGAATAGCGGCTGTCCTCCAGCCACCGGGAGACACTTCCCCGGCCGGCGTGATAGGCAGCCAGGGCCTCCGTCTCTCCTCCGAACTCCCGGAGAAGCAGCCCCAGGTTGGCACAGCCATACCGGACGTTCTCCCCCGGGTCATACAGGACCTCGGAGGCCGCGCCCTCCTCCTCCCCCAGGCGGTAGCGCACCCACTGGAAGGTATCGGGGGTCAGCTGCATCAGTCCCCGGGCGTCCACCGGGGACTGGGCGGTGGGGGTAAAGCCGCTTTCGCTGCGGATAACGGCGTAAACCAGGGCGGGATCCAGCCCGCTGGCGGCGGCCTCCTGCTCCACAATGGGCCGGTAGCCCCGGGGATAGGCGGCCCGGTAATACTGCCGCAGGCCCAAAAAGCAAAGGGCCAGGCACCCCAGGAGCACCCCGGGGAGAAATAATTTATCCCAAATTCGTTTCAAGTGATCCCTCTTTCTTGCACAAAATACCTGATGAAGCAGCGGTCTCATCTTCGCCTGGAAGGTCAGCCCTGTTCCTATCCCGGCGTTACAGCCCCAGCTTGTTCATCAGCTCCAAAATCTGGAGCCGCAGGGCCGAGGTCTCCCCTGTGTTGCGGAGGATGTACTTAGCCCGGCTTTCGAAAAAACCGTCCCCCGGCTGGTTGGCCAGCCGGGCCCGGGCCTCCTCCTCTGTCAGCCGGTCCCGTTCCATGATCCGTTTCAGGCGGTCCTCCTCCGGGGCCAGCACCGCTGCCACCTCCTGGCAGAGCTTATCCGCCCCGCTTTGGTAGAGGGTGGGGGCATCCAGAAACACGGCCCGGTCCCCGGCAGCCTCCCGGGCGGCAATCTCATTCCGGATGCGGTCCACAATATAGGGATACATGATCCCCTCCATCCTGCGCAGCTTCTTCCTGTCCCGAAAGACGATGCCTGCCAGGCGCCGGCGGTTCAGCTCCCCGTCCTTATCGATGATCACCGAGGAAAACTCCACCGCCAGGTCCAAAAGGCAGCGCTCCCCCCGGCGCACCACATCCCGGGCCACCTGGTCACAGTCGATAACGGAGATCTGTTCCCACTCCCCCAGGCGGCTGCAAACAACGGACTTCCCCGCCCCGGTGGGACCGGTGATGCCAATGACCCTCATTCCTGTAAGCTTCCCCTTTCTTTTTCTTTTATGTTTCTTCCGGCAGTACTACAACATGAAAAGCGGCAGCCCGCACCAGGCGGTTATACACTGCCAGACCGATCCCGTCCTTTTCCGGGGCATGGATGTAGATCTTTTTTGCGCCCAGCCGGTCCAGCTCCCGGAGCAGCCGGAAGATCTCCCGGGCCTGGGCCGCGTGGTCCTCCCGCCTGCCGTAGGGAAAGGCAGGAAGCTCTACAATGGGCAGATCCTCCTCAAAGCAGACGGCATACTCCCCGGGGCGTTCGTTCTCCCGCAGGTAGGCCCGGTACTGCTCCCGGTCCCCTGCCACCAGCAGCACCTCCGCCGACGGGGCGTAGTGGCGGTATTTCATCCCGGGGGAGCGCACCTTTTCCCCGTCCTCCAAATGCTCCAGCACCCCGCGGTCCACGGTGACCTCCCCCAGAACACCTTGGAGCATCTCCAGGGTCACCGCTCCGGGGCGGAGAAGGCGGGGGCACAGCCTCCCGTCCGCCTCCCGGCAAAGGGAGAGGACGGTGGATTCCACCCCTACACGGCAGTCGTAGGACTGGAGGATGGCGTCCACCCTTCCCCACAGGTCGTCCACACAGTGGCGCCAGGTGGTGGGACTGGGGCTGCCGGAACGGTTGGCCGAGGGGGCCGCCAGGGGCACCCCTGCCGCCCGGATCACCCCCCGGGCCACAGGGTCCTGGGGCATCCGGACCGCAACGGTATCCAGCCCCCCGGAGGTGGTATCCGGCACCAGGGCCGACTTTGGCAGAATGATGGTGAGGGGGCCGGGCCAATATTTCCGGGCCAGGAGAAGGGCCTCCTCCGGCAGCTCCCGCACCAGGGGAGCCCATTCCTCCAGCCGGTCAATATGGACGATCAGGGGATTGTCCGAGGGGCGGCCCTTTGCGGCATAGATCTTTCCGGTGGCCGAGGGGTCCAGGGCATTTCCCGCCAAGCCGTACACGGTTTCGGTGGGGATGGCAACAATGCCGCCCCCCCGAAGGATCTGCCCCGCCTGATTGATGGCGGTGGAATCTGCGGCAGGGTCATACCCGCGCAGAAGAAGGGTTTGCTTTGCTTGTGGTTCTTCGGTTTCCATCTTTATTCACGACCTTGACAGTTGGGTTGGGGGCGGCCCGGCGTCAGCCTTCGCCCTGGGCCTTCAGCTTCTCCGCCTGGTCTGCCATGACCAGCGCCTCGGTAACCTCCCCCAGGTCCCCGTTCATTATATCATCGATTTTATACAGCGTCAGCCCGATGCGGTGATCGCTCACCCGCCCCTGGGGGAAGTTGTAGGTCCGTATCCGCTCGCTCCGGTCCCCTGTTCCCACCTGGCTCCTTCGGGCCGAGGCGATCTCCCGGTCCTGGGCCTCCTGGCTCCGTTCCAGCAGACGGCTGCGAAGCACACGCATGGCCTTATCCTTATTCTTGTACTGGCTCCGTTCGTCCTGGCATTCCACCACCAGCCCCGTGGGCAGGTGGGTGATCCGGATGGCGGATTCCGTTTTGTTGATGTGCTGTCCCCCCGCCCCGCTGGAGCGGTAGGTATCAATCTTCAGGTCCTTGGGGTCTATCTGGACCTCCACCTCCTCCGCCTCCGGCAGCACTGCCACCGTGACGGTGCTGGTGTGGATGCGGCCTTGGGTCTCGGTCTCCGGCACCCGCTGGACCCGGTGGACGCCGCTTTCGTATTTCAGGCGGCTGTAGGCCCCGTCCCCCAGGACGGAGAAGCTCACCTCCTTGACCCCTCCCAGCTCGGTTTCGTTCAGGTTCAGCAGCTCGGTCTGCCACCCCAGGCGCTGGGCGTACATGGAGTACATCCGCCACAGGCTGTTGGCAAACAGGGCGGCCTCCTCCCCTCCGGCACCGGCCCGGATCTCCATAATGACGTTCTTTCCGTCGTTGGGGTCCTTGGGCAACAGGAGCAGCTTCAGCTCCCGCTCCCGCTCCTCCATCTCTGTGCGGGCAAGGGCGAGCTCCTCCTCCACCATCTCCCGGAAGTCCTTTTCCAGGCCTCCCTGGTCCAAAAGCTCTCTTGCCTCCTGGCAGGAGTCCTCTGCCTTGCGGTAAGCCCGCCAGCAGTCCACCAGGGGGGTGAGGGCGGTGTACTCCTTCATCAGGGCGGTGTACCGCTGGTTGTCCCCTGCCACCTCCGGCTGACTGAGGAGGTGGGTCATTTCCTCGTACCGCAGCTCCACACCAGCCAGCTGCTCCAAAAAGCCTGCCACGGCTCCTCCTCCCTCCTACTGCTCCGGTCCTTCCCGGAGGATTCGTTTTATATTTTTCTCCGCCTTCAGGCGGGGGATCTCAATGAGGTGGCCGCATTTTTTGCATTGGAGCTTAAAGTCCATCCCGGCCCGGGTCACTAAAAACTGCTTGCTTCCACATGGATGGGGCTTTTTCATCTCCAGAATATCCCCCACGCGCACATCCACGGCGGTCCCTCCCTGCTTCCCTGTTCATGGTAACTGTTTTATTGTATCACAAACCTATGGGGCATGGCAAATTTTTTTACAGATCCTTCCGTCGGGTATGGAACCGGGACCGCCGGCAAACAATAGGGGTAAATTCTTTACAAGTAGGAGGTTGAGACCATGAGGATCACCATACAGGCGGTATTTCCCGGCGGAGAGGAGGCCCGGCTGGCGGCCTCCGCCCTGGCGGCGGCCCAGGGGGGCGGGCTGGACCTGGCTATCTCCACCCACCGCCCTGGGGAGGGCATCTCCCGGCGGGCACCCTTCTCCGCGGTGATGGGGCCGGCGGCAGGGGCATCCGGCAACGCGGCTGCAGGAACTATGGTGACGGTGACCTGCACCCCGGACCAGGAGGCCTTTGTTATGGGGGAGCTTGCCGCCATGGGGGCCCGGAAGGTCAGCCAGTGCGGCTGGGAGGAGTAGCCCCCTGCCGCCAGCGCAGACAAAAAGCCGGTGCTTTTTGCACCGGCTCTTTTTTGTATCTATCTCACAGAAACAGCCGCAGCCTCTGCTGTGGCCTTTTCTGCCTCCGGGATCTCGTTCCAGTAGTAGGTCGTCCGGTCCACCTGGCAGCACCAGGGGACATCGGTGAGAAGCTTCACGATCCGGGTCCGCTTCAGCTGCCCGCCGGCTGCCCGGAACAGCTCGTCCAGGCTGACGGTGCGGCTGCTGTTGCGCTGGAGGAACTCCCGCATCTGCAAAAGCAGCTGGGTCTCCATTACCAGGGACATGGGCTGGGCGGTCCTCCTTCGGGGGGCGGCAGCCTCCGCCTTTTCCGCCTCGCTTTTCTGGTAGGCGGTGTACACCGCACGGATGCGGGTAATAAGCATGGGGGAAAAGCCCTCCCGGCGGCTGAGCAGCCGGAAATCATAGCAGCCCAGATCCCGCATAGTCCGGTAGCCGTGGGCGGCGCAGTATTCCACAAAGGGCTGGTACAGCTCCCGATTATAAATGTCCTTGATCTCGTCCATGTTGTCCCTTCAGTGTCCTTTCTCCGGGCCGCTTTCTTTGGGCCCTGTGTGTTTTTTTGTTGTGTTTTTATTTCTTTATTATACAGGAAGGGCATGGAAAATTCAATGCAAATTTTGACCGAAAGCGACAGGGGAAAAAACGAAAAACCCCCAAAAAAGTACAAAACATTCTTTTTTGCATTTCCGGGCCGGACATGGTCCAGGGGGATCAGCCCAGCAGCATCCGGTCGCTGTCCAGCTCCCGGCAGACCTTCTCTTTAAAAAGCTCCAGAAGCTCCGGCACTGTCATGGCTGACCGGGTCCTCCCCGCCAGCTCCAGGACGATGTGCCCCCGGTCCATCATCAGGGTACGGCTGCCCAGGGCCAGGGCTGCCGGGATGCTGTGGGTGATCATCATACAGGTGATCCCCTGTTCCGCAACGATCCTTTGGGTCAGCGCCTGGACCTTTTCCGCCGTAGCCGGATCCAGCGCCGCCGTGTGTTCATCCAGCAAAAGAAGCTTCGGGGCGGTGAGGGTAGCCATGAGCAGGGTCACGGCCTGCCGCTGTCCCCCGGAGAGAAGGCCCATAGGGCTGTCCATCCTCTCCTCCAGGCCCAGCCCCAGGGAGGCCAGGCGTTCCCGGAAATACTCCCGGTCCTGCCGGCGGATGGTCCCCAGGGGGGAGCGCCGCCGGGCGGTGCGCAGGTAGGCCAGGGCCAGGTTTTCCTCAATGGTCATGTGGGGGGCGGTGCCCTTCAGGGGGTCCTGGAACAGCCGCCCGATGCTCCGGGAGCGCCGGTGCTCCGGCTGTAGGGTGATGTCCTTCCCCTCCAGGAGAATCCGCCCGGCGTCGGGATAGAAGCTCCCGGCAATGGCCCCAAAGAGGGTGGATTTTCCCGCCCCGTTGCTGCCGATGATGGTGACAAAGTCCCCCTTCGCCAAGGTGACAGAAAGGTCCTCGATGGCCTTTTTTTCATGGACGGTCCCGGGGGCAAAGGTCTTGGTGATCCCGTTCAGCGCCAGCAGCTCAGCCATGCTTCGCAGCCTCCCTTCTCCGCTTCCAAAAGCGCAGCTTTTCCAGAATGGTGGGGTAGGAGATGGCGGCGGCCACAATGACAGCCGACACCAGCTTGAAGTTCTGGGCCCCCACGTTTGCCACCAGGGCGGCGGCGATGATGATGCGGTAGATCACTGCCCCAAGGATGGCAGCAGTGATGCCATGTCCCACCCCCCGGCGGCCGGTGACCACCTCCCCAATGATCAGGCTGGCAAGACCGATGACCACCATGCCGGTGCCCAGGCTCATATCCGCAAATTTCTGGTACTGGGCCAGCAGCCCCCCGGACAGGCCCACCAGGGCATTGGCGGCACAAAGGCCCACGGTGGTGGTCAGGGCAGGGTCGATGGAGGAGGCCACCATCTCCCGGTTGTCCCCGGTGGCCCGGATGGACAGCCCCAGCTGGGTGCGGAGAAAGAGCAGCAGCAGCACCCCGGCCGCCAGGGCGGCGGCCCCGGCCATCAGGAGCTTTCCCCAGGGGCCAAAAAAGGTCTCTGCGGCGGTAAAGACGGTTTCCTCCCGAAGGAGGTTCAGGTTGGAGCGCCCACCCATCACCATAAGATTCACCGAATACAGCCCGGTCATGGTGACGATCCCCGCCAGAATGGGCTGTACGCCCAGCTTGGTTTGTAGCAGGGCGGTGATCCCTCCGGCCAGGGCCCCCGCCCCCAGGGCCAGAAGAAGCCCCGCCGCCGGATCCCCCCGGACGGTGAGCACAGCGGAGCAGGCCATCCCCAGGGTGAAGGTGCCGTCGGTGGTAAGGTCGGCAATATCCAGGGTGCGGTAGGAAAGATACAGGCCCAGGGCCACCAGGCTGTAAAGGAGGCCCTGCTCCACCGCCCCCAGCAAAACAGAAGGACTCATAGTAGATTCTCCTTTTTGTCGATGATCGGGGTCAGTTTGCGGCGCTGTAGGCGGCGGGGATCTCCACACCGATAGCGGCGGCTGTTTCGGCATTGATGACAACGGCGTTGTCCCGAAGGACCTCCACGGGGATCTCCCCGGCGGGGGTACCGGTCAGGACCTTCAGCACCATATCGGCGGTCTGGGTCCCCAGATTGGTATAGTTCACCCCGACGGTAGCCAGACCCCCGTCTGCCACCATGGAATCGGCGGCTGCATACACCGGTTTTTTGGCCCGGATGGCCTCGTCCGCCAGGACCCCCATAGCGCTGGCTACGGTATTATCGATGGGAGCAAAGACAGCGTCGCATTTGCTCAGGAGGTTTTGGGCGGAGGTTTGGACCTCGGCGGAGGTGGTGACCGCCCCCTCGGTATAGGGGATCTCCATTTCCTCCAGATAGGCCTTTACCTGGGCGATGACCGAAAGGCTGTTATCCTCGCTGGTATTGTAGATCAGGCCATAGCTTTTGACATCGGGGGTCAGTTCCCGGGCCAGGGCGAAGATCTTTTCCACGGGGATGGCGTCAGAGGTCCCGGTGATCTGTCCGCCGGGGGCCTCGAGGCTGTTCACCAGTCCGGCATCCACCGGGTCGGTGACTGCGGAAAAGACGATGGGGATCCCGCTGCCCTGGGCGGCGGTAGCGGCACCCTGGGCGGCAGGGGTTGCAATGGCTACGATCACATCCACCTTACCTGCCACAAACTGCTGGCAGATGGTATTGATCGTGCTGGGGTCCCCCTGGCCGTTCTGGTAATTCACCCGGATGGCAAGGCCGTTTTCGGCGGCCTTTTCCTCCAGGCGGGCGGCGATAGCCCCCCGGATCTCATCCAGGGAGGGGTGTTCCATCAGCTGGATCAGGCCCACGGTAACGGTTCGGGTCCCATCCGGGGAGGGAGGGGTATTATCCTCACCGGCGGGGGGATTGGTACCGGGGGAGCAGGCCCCCAGGGTCAGGATCATGGCGATGGCGGCAAACAGGGCAATGAGTTTTTTCACTGTGCTTCTTCCTCTCCAAAAAACATTTTCCGGTGGGGGGCTTTGGGCTGCGCCTGCCGGAAATAGGGTTCCACCTGTTGGAGTGGTTTTGTACGGGGTGGTGATTTCCCTAAAAAAGGGAACAAAAAAACGCCCATCCTTCTTTCCCTTACGGGAAACAAGGACAGACGGTAAAGTCTGCGGTACCACCTTGATTGCCGCGGCAGGCCGCGGCCCCTCAGCAGGATGCCAACACATCCCCGGCTCTGTAACGGGCGCCCCCCGTCGGGGAATACTCGGCTTTCGCCTTTGGTCCCCGCCCTCAGCGGTCCATTTATCCATGCCGTTTCCCGCCGGGCTCTCAGCGCCGCCGGCTCTCTGTGGGGTCGTACTTGGTTTTATCTCCGCCTCATAGGTTTAGGGATATTATAATCCGGAGGGGGCAGCATTGTCAAGGGGAATTTATTTTGAGGGAGCGGCCACAGAGCGAAGTTAAAGGAAGTCAACAAGAGCAAAGGGGATTTCTCCTTTGGGATGGTGAAGGCGATAGTTGTATTTGGCAATACCAAAGCGATT
>JAAWEO010000051.1 GCA_022794295.1 Angelakisella sp.
GGCGACCAGGCGCTGTCCGCCCTGGACCCGGACCGGACTGATGTCCGGTGACAGAAAGGCTACCCGGTACTGGGCGTTGGGCTTCGGGTATGGTGCTGCCCCGGCAAAAGTCTCACCCTGCACTCGTCCGGCCTCCAGGCCGCTCTGCGTATGAATAAATTGTAAAATTTTCTTTTTTCCCATGAAAGCCCCTTGATTTTTTTCCGGAATCGGGTACAATAATAATCGTTGGCACTCGATTGTCGCGAGTGCTAAAAACCTAACATAGGGAATCAGATGAAATCGGAGGGAATAATCATGACAATCAAACCCCTTTGCGACCGTGTGGTCATTAAAATGACCGAGGCGGAGGAAACTACCAAGAGCGGTATCATCCTGGCCGGAAATGCTAAGGAGAAACCCGTTATCGCTGAAGTGGTGGCCGTCGGCCCCGGCGGTGTTGTGGACGGAAATCAGGTGGAAATGTACCTCACCGTGGGCCAGAAGGTCCTTATCAGCAAGTATGCCGGTACCGAGGTAAAGCTGGACGGAGAGGAATTCACCATCCTGCGTCAGTCCGATGTCCTGGCTGTGGTGGAGTAAGAGATCAGGAGTAAGAGATCATAAATACGTAACAGGAGGAACTGATTCTTATGGCAAAGGAAATCATTTACGGCGAGGACGCCAGAAAAGCCCTTCAGTCCGGTATCGACCAGCTGGCCGATACCGTCAAGATCACCCTGGGCCCCAAGGGCCGCAATGTGGTGCTGGATAAAAAGTTCGGCAGCCCCCTGATCACCAACGATGGCGTGACCATCGCCAAGGAAATCGAGCTGGACTGCCCCTTTGAGAATATGGGCGCCCAGCTGGTGAAGGAGGTCGCCACCAAGACCAACGACGCCGCCGGCGACGGCACCACCACCGCTACCCTGCTGGCCCAGGCCCTGGTCCGGGAGGGCATGAAGAACGTCACCTCCGGCGCCAACCCCATGGTGGTGAAGAAGGGCATCGAGAGCGCTGTAAAGGCCGCCGTTGCTTCCATTATCGAGGACAGCAAAAAGGTCTCCGGCTCCGCCGATATCGCCCGGGTCGCCACCGTTTCCTCCGGCAGCGAGGAGATCGGCAAGCTGATCGCCGAGGCCATGGAGAAGGTCTCCGCCGACGGGGTCATCACCCTGGAGGAGTCAAAAACCGCCGAGACCTACAGCGATGTGGTGGAAGGGATGCAGTTCGACCGCGGCTACATCACCCCCTACATGGTGACCGATACCGAGAAGATGGAGGCCGTCATTGACGACGCCCTTATCCTGATTACCGATAAGAAGATCGGCAACATCCAGGAGATCCTCCCCCTGCTGGAGCAGGTGGTCCAGTCCGGCCGCAAGCTGGTGATCATCGCTGAGGATGTGGAGGGCGAGGCCCTGGCCACCTTGCTGGTGAACAAGATGCGGGGCACCTTTACCTGCGTCGCCGTCAAGGCCCCCGGCTTTGGTGACCGCCGCAAGGAGATGCTCCAGGATATCGCCACCCTCACCGGCGGCCAGGTCATTACCTCCGACCTGGGCCTGGAGCTGAAGGACGCCAACATGACCCAGCTGGGCCGCGCCAAACGGGTCACCGTCCAGAAGGAGAACACCATCATCGTCAGCGGTGAAGGGGATAAGGCCGGCATCCAGTCCCGCATCGCCCAGATCCGTGCCCAGATCGAAAGCACGACCTCCGATTTTGATCGGGAGAAGCTCCAGGAGCGTCTGGCCAAGCTGGCCGGTGGTGTCGCCGTCATCAAGGTGGGCGCCGCTACCGAGGTGGAGATGAAGGAAAAGAAGATGCGCATTGAGGATGCCCTGTCCGCCGCCAAGGCTGCGGTGGAGGAAGGCATTGTCGCCGGCGGCGGTGTCGCCCTGGTCAATGCCATCCCCGCTGTGGAAAAGCTGGCCGGGGAGAAGGACGGGGACGAAAAGACCGGTGTCCGCATCGTCCTGAAGGCCCTGGAGGAGCCCATGCGCCAGATCGCTGCCAACAGCGGCCTGGAGGGTTCCGTCATCCTGGATGCCATCAAGCGTTCCGGCAAGAAGGGCTACGGCTTCGACTTCTACAAGGAGGAGTATGTGGACATGATCCCCGCCGGCATTCTGGATCCCACCAAGGTGACCCGCTCCGCCCTGGAGAACGCTGCCTCTGTAGCCGCCATGGTCCTCACCACCGAGAGCCTGGTCGCCGACAAGAAGGAGCCCACCCCTCCCGCTCCCCCCGCCCCCGACATGGGCGGCATGTACTAAGAGCCCCTACCCGCCCCTTCGGGGCTTAACCCAGGTATGAGGTCTTAGGTTGTGCCTGGAGTCCTGGTGCAGGAGGGGCGGGACGATTCCCCGGCCTTTGACAGGCTCGCTGAGGCGGCTTTGGAGCTGCTTTAACGGCGGTTTTGGGGCAGGGGATCGGGAAAAAGGGGAATTCTCCCCGCTAAATAAAAGGTAGTCGCAAGCGCCTGGAATCCTCCTTGTGTCAGATTCCAGGTGCTTTTTGTAAGAACCGGTTCAGGATTTCCCAGTGTACGGAAAAGGTCCGTTGGCAGTGTGCAGGGAAATTTTGAATGGGCTCAAAGATCAAAACACAGGAGGACATACACTATGAGCAGGTACACCGGTACACAGACCGAGAAAAACCTGGAAGCCGCCTTTGCCGGGGAATCCCAGGCCCGGAACAAGTACACCTATTTCGCTTCTGTCGCCAAGAAGGAGGGCTACGAGCAGATCGCCGCCCTGTTCCTGAAAACCGCCGACAACGAGAAAGAGCATGCCAAAATGTGGTTTAAGGAGCTGGCGGGTCTGGGTGACACCGCCAAAAACCTGGAGGCTGCTGCCGCCGGGGAAAACTACGAGTGGACCGACATGTATGAGGGCTTTGCCAAGACCGCCGAGGAAGAGGGCTTCCCGGAGCTGGCTGCCAAGTTCCGCGCCGTGGCCGCCATTGAGAAGCACCACGAGGAACGGTACCGCGCCCTGCTGAAGAATGTGGAGACCGCCGCTGTCTTTGAAAAGAGCGAGGTAAAGGTTTGGGAGTGCCGCAACTGCGGGCACCTTGTTATCGGCACCAAGGCCCCCCAGGTCTGCCCCGTCTGCAACCATCCCCAAAGCTATTTTGAGGTCCACGCCGAAAACTACTGATCCCGGCTTTTTGATCGATCGGCCCCCGCACCGGCAGGCTTGTCCTCCGGCGCGGGGGCTTTGTGAAAGGGGTAACCGCCATGAAACGCTGCATCAGCTGCAAGCAGGAGATTATCGGCTTCGGGGAAAGGAGACTGGAGGGGTTTCACATTGACATACCCCCCAAAAGCTTTGGCACCAGCACCGATTTTATCCTCTGGGACCAGGACCGCCGGGAGGAGATCCGGGGGGCCGCCTACCCCTATTGGGCGGAGGGTGAGGATGGATGCTTCTGGCATCTCACCCTCCGGCGGGGCTTTAAGAACGGCAGGATCCTTCTGCGCATCGGCGAGGTGTTCACCAGCTATCTGAAGCACCCCTGGGACGTGGCCCACTGCACCCACCAGACCCTTACCAACGGCAGCTACAGCCGCCTGCTGACCATCCCCTCCAAGGCCCAGGTGGCTTCCCCCTGGTTGGAGGCGGAAAATGACAGGGATAGCCTCCTTCGGGGGCTGGACCAGCTGGGGGGCTGGTTTGACCAGCACCGGGAGGAAATTGCCGAAAGCTGCCGCAAGCAGCAAGGCTGGGTGGACAAGGAGCAGGGCCGGAGCCATCGGGTTACCCGCCTCTACCTCCGGGACCACTGGCAGGAGGCCGGCCAGAAGGAGGTGCTGGCCCTCTACCGGGAGGTGGACCGCCTGGCCCGGGAGTACGAGGCCGCCAAAAAACAGGGGGAGATCCGCTATGGCGCGGACCACAGCTTTTTCAGTGACTGGTGCGTGGGAAAGCTCCCCGCCCCCTTTGACCGCTGGGAGGAGGAGCTGGCTGCTATCTTCCAGACCAAGAAAGCCCGTGTGGTCAACGACCCTGCCTATGCCCACGCCTTTGCTGTATCGAACCTTCTGTACTTCATCCACGACCTGGAAAAGGACCTGTGTCCGGATATCCTAATTGGGAAAAGGTGGAAGGAATAGCATACTTTGTCCCACTGCACTTGCCATCCTCCCTTCCCTTATGCTACAATAAACCAATCCAAATGTAACAAGGAGGTCCGCCCCATGAACCAACTGCTCCAGCTTTTGTCCGAAAATGCCCGCCTGACCAGCGAACAGCTGGCCGCCATGACCGGGGACACCCCGGCAGCGGTGGAGGCAAAAATCGCCCGCCTCCAGGCCGACGGGGTCATCCGGGGGTACAAGGCTATTGTAGACTGGGAAAAAACCGACCGGGATCTTTGCGCCGCCCGCATCGAGCTGAAGGTCACCCCAAAAAGCGGCATGGGCTTCGAGGAGGTGGCCGGCATCATCGCCCAGTTTGACGAGGTGGAGTCGGTGGAGCTGATGAGCGGCGGCTATGACCTGGGGCTGACTGTCACCGGCAAGAGCTTCAAGGATGTGGCCCTTTTTGTGGCCCAGCGCCTGGCCCCCCTGGACTCGGTGGAATCCACCGCCACCCATTTTGTCCTGAAAACCTATAAGCAGGGCGGGGTGATGACCTGCGGCGAGGAAACGGACGAAAGGGAGGGCGCCTGATGGACTATTCCGCTCTCCTTTCCCGGTGCGCCCAGGACCTGCGGCCCTCGGGCATCCGGAAGTTTTTTGACCTGGCCGCCACCATGGAGGGGGTTATCTCCCTGGGGGTGGGGGAGCCGGATTTCAAGACCCCCTACGCCATCCGCCGCGCCGGCATCGAATCCCTGGAAAAGGGCCGCACCTGGTACACCGCCAACGCCGGCCTTCTGGAGCTGCGCCGCCAGATCGCCGCCTATTTGGCCCGGCGCTTCTCCCTCTCCTATGGGGAGCAGGATATCCTGGTCACTGTGGGTGGCAGCGAGGCCATCGACCTTTGTATCCGCGCCTGTATAGACCCCGGGGACCAGGTCCTGGTGCCGGAGCCCTCCTTTGTCTGCTACGACCCCATCACCCGCCTGGCCGGGGGCGTTCCCGTCCCCATTGTCACCCGGCCGGAGGATGGCTTCCGCCTCACTCCCGAGGCCCTGGAGGCCGCCATCACCCCCCGGACCAAGGTGCTGGTCCTCCCCTACCCCAACAACCCCACCGGGGCCATTATGAAGCGGGAGCACCTGGAGGCCATTGCGGAGGTCCTCCGCCGCCGCCAGATCCTGGTCCTTTCCGACGAGATCTACGCCGAGCTCACCTTCGAGGGGAAGCACGTTTCCATCGCCTCCCTGCCGGGGATGGCGGAGCGCACCGTGGTTGTCAACGGCTTTTCCAAGGCCTACGCCATGACCGGCTGGCGCCTGGGCTACGCCGCCGGCCCCCGGGAGGTCATCCAGGTGATGACCAAGCTCCATCAGTTTGCCATTATGTGCGCCCCTACCGTCAGCCAGCACGCCGCCATCGAGGCCATGAAAAGCTGTGACGAGGAAATCGAGCGGATGGCGGTGCAGTTTGGTATGCGCCGGGGGCTGATGGTCAATCATCTGAACCGGATGGGTCTCACCTGCGCCGACCCTCTGGGTGCCTTTTATGTTTTCCCTTCCATCCGTTCCACCGGCCTTACCTCCGACCAGTTCTGCGAACAGCTTTTGAAGGAGCAGAAGGTGGCGGTGGTCCCCGGAAACGCCTTTGGACAAAGCGGCGAAGGCCATGTCCGTATCTCCTATTCCTACAGCGTGGAGCACCTGATCGAAGCTCTGCGGCGCATTGAAAGCTTTGTGGAGGGCCTGAAATGAGTTTGATCTCTGGAAAGAAAACCCCCGCCTACACCGCTGCCCTGCTCCGGGAGGCGGTGGATTTTCACTTTGCCGCCCTGGGGGTGGAAAAGGACCTGCGGCCGGGGATGAAGGTCCTGCTGAAGCCAAACCTCCTGGCCGCCCGCAAGCCGGAGCAGGTGGTCACCACCCACCCGGCCCTGATCCAGGCGGTGGCGGACTGGCTGCGGGATCGGGGGATCGAGGACATCACCCTGGCGGACAGCCCCGGGGGGCCCTACAACGAGGCCCGCCTCCGGAGCGTTTATGCCGCCGCCAAAATGGACACCCTCACCGGGGTAACACTGAACAGCGACACCGGCTCCGCCCAGGTGGAGCAGCCCCGGGGAAAGCTCTGCCGCCGCTTTTTGGTCATCGACCCGGTGCGCAGGGCGGACTATATCATCAACCTGCCCAAGATCAAAACCCACGGGATGACGGTGGTCTCCCTGGGGGTGAAGAACCTTTTCGGAGTGGTGCCGGGACTGGAAAAGCCGGCCATCCACTGCCGGTATCCCGGCTGGGAGGAGTTCGCCGGGATGCTCCTGGACCTGGGGGATCTCATTCGCCCCTCGGTGACATTGGTGGACGGGATAACCGCCATGGAGGGGAACGGCCCTGCCGGGGGAGACCCCCGGGAGCTGGGGTACACCTTTGCCAGCCGGGACCTGTTCACCCTGGACTGGTTCCTGGCCGGGCAGGTGATGGGCCTGTCCCCGGAGGGGATCCCCATGCTCTGCCAGGCCCGGGAACGGGGCTGGGTGGAGGAACAGCCCCAATACACCGGGGACCCTCTGGGGGAGATCCCCCCTTTCCGGCGGCCGAAAACCCAGCGGGCAGATTTTACCGGTTACCTGCCGGGCTTTCTGCGGGGGCCGGTCCGGGCGGTGACCGGGAAGCTCTTCCGGCCCAAGCCCAAGGTGCTGGCCGGCAAATGCGTGGGATGCGGACGGTGCGCCGAAAGCTGCCCCCAGCACATTATTGCCATTGTGGAGGGAAAGGCCCGGATCGACAAAAAACGCTGCATCTCCTGCTTCTGCTGCCAGGAGATGTGCCCGGCAAAGGCCATTACCAGCCGGCGGTAACAGACAGCAAAGGAGCCGTGGGAAATCCCACGGCTCCTTTGTTTCTTCTCACAGCTGGGTGAGCTTAGGCAAGAATATCCATTCTGCTCCCCGGAACAGTGGCGGGGACAGACTGCTGGATATCCTCCACAATGGCGGCGGCCTGTTCGGTCATTTGGTCCATAGCCTTGCGGGCCACGGCCACACTGACCGCCTGGGAGGTCTGCATTTGGCTCATCATGACGCTGGTCGCTGCGATAGACATAACATCCATGTGCATCGTCCTTTCTCTCAGGGGCGTCCAACCCCCGTTTTTATCTCACCGGGAAGATCCCGGATCAATACTTGTCGCTGGCCCCGGGAACAAAGACGTCGTCGTCATCGGGGACCGACTGGTAGGAAAGCTTGCCGAAGGAGCCTGCCCCGGAGCCGAAGCCCAGGGAAGAGGAGGAGGAACCGCCGCTGTACTCGTCGCTGATGGTAAACTGGTCCACCAGCTCCTTGAGGATGCTGGACTGGCTGGCCAGCTCCTCGCTGGCGGCAGCGGACTCCTCGGAGGTGGCAGAGTTGGTCTGCACCACGCTGGAGATCTGGTCCACGCCCTGGGTCACCTGGGCCACGGCCTCGGACTGGAGCTTGGAGGCCTCAGCAATGCGGTTGATGGTGGTAACGATCTCCTGGGCGCCCTCTACCACCTCAACGAGATCCTTGGCGGTCTCGGTGGCGATGCGGGTGCCGTTCTCCACCGCCTTCACCGAGCCCTCGATCAGGGCGGAGGTGCTCTTGGAGGCGTCGGCGGACTTGCTTGCCAGGTTGCGGACCTCGTCGGCCACAACGGCGAAGCCCTTGCCGGCGGCACCGGCCCGGGCGGCCTCTACGGCGGCGTTCAGGGCCAGGATGTTGGTCTGGAAGGCGATATCCTCGATGGTCTTGATGATCTTGCCGATCTCCTTGGACTTCTCGCTGATCTCGTCCATGGCGGCAGTCATTTCCTGCATCTTCTGGTTGCTCTCCTCAATCTTGCCGCCCACGTCGTCGGCCATATGGCTGGCCTGCTGGGCATTTTCGGCGTTCTGCCGGATCTGCTCGGAGATATCGTTGATGGTAGCAGCCAGCTCCTCAACCGAGGAGGCCTGCTCGGTGGCACCCTGGCTGAGGGCCTGGGCTCCGCTGGAGACCTGGTCGGCCCCGGCGGAAACCTCCTCGGCGGCCTGGTGAATCTGGACCATGGTGCTGCTCAGCTTCTGCTTAATGCTGCGCAGGGCGTGGAGGATGGCGCTGAGATCCCCAACATAGAGGCTCTCGTCCCGGGTCTTGACGTTAAAGTTGCCCCCGGCCATCCGGCTGAGGAGATCGCACTCGTCCTCAATAACGCCGCCCAGAATGGCCTGGCTGCGGCGCAGGGCGTTACACATATCGCCCAGCTCGTTTTTGCTCTCGTAATCCACAGGGATATCCAGGTGGCCCTCGCTGAAGCCCACCAGGGCCTTCTGCACCTGGGCGGTGGGAACAACAATCCCCCTGATGATCCGGGTGATCATGGTCATCACAACGATCAGGGCCACCAGCAGGGTGCCCACCACGATCAGCGTGATGTATGTAAAGCTGCGGTTCTGGCGGGCCACCTCGGCATTTTTGGCAGCATCCAGATTGTTGTTCATCTCCTTGGCGATCTCCACCATGGCGTCCAAACGGGGAATACACTCGTTCTGGACCAGGCGGACCGCTTCCTCCTGGCGGCCGGCGTTGGCGGCGTTCAGAATGTCATTGGCCGCGCCCTTCCAGCTCTCCACCGCCTGCTTATACTCGGTCAGGCGGTTATCAGCCAGGGGATAGATCTTTTCCAGCTCGGCAATATCCTGGTCCAGGCTGCTCAGGGACGACTGGATGGTGGACTGCATCTGGGCCCTGTCCGGGCTGTTGGGCAGCAGCAGGATATTCCGCAGGTTCCGGGCCGCGATGTTGGCGTTCAGGCGGCTGGATTTGATCAGGTCACAGGCCTTGATGTCGGTGTCAATCACGCCGATCAGCTTGTCACTCTGGGAGTTCATCATCAGCAGTGTGGCTGCGATCAGAATCAGCGATACCAAAAGGGTAACGCCAAAACCCATCAGCAGACTGGTTCTGATCTTCATGTTCTTGAGCATAGATACAGCTCCTCCTTGCCTTTTTGATTGGCATTCACGTCAGACAGGCGCAAAAATCCCCTAGTCCGACGAATCGTGTTATTTATGATTCTCGACACTTTTTTAGAAAACGCAACCCCCGGAATGGGAATTGACAAGAATTGAGAAAGAAATTACAATATTTCTGGAAGATCATTATAACTCCAATCCGGAGCAAGGGAGGGATTAGCCTTTGAATATACTCATTGCGGGCTGTGGCCGCGTAGGCGCCGGCCTGGCAAACGCCCTGTACAAGGAGGGCCACGACGTTTCGGTGGTGGACCGGGACCCGGAAAGCTTTGTGCTGCTGGAGGACGCCTTTACCGGCTTCCGCCTGGCGGGGGAACCCATTGACTCCGCCGTGCTCCGCCGGGCGGGCATTGAGGAGTGCCACCTGGTGGCGGCAGTCACCGGCGATGACAACACCAACTTGATGGTGGCCCAGATCGCCCGGGAGATCTTTCGGGTCCCCAAGGTCCTGACCCGGCTGTATGACCCCGCCCGCCAGGACATCTACGAGCAGGAGGGACTGCACACCGTCTGCCCCACCAACCTTACCGTGGACCTGATCCAGCAGATCATCAGCCAGGCGGATCAGGACAACACCCGGGTGGTATTCGGCAACAACACCCTCAGCCTGTCCGCCCTGGCGGTGCCTGCCAGCCACCGGGGCAAGACCCTGGCCCAGGTGGGCCTAAGCGCCGACGAGAGCATTGTGGGTGTCCTGCGGAAGGACGGCACCATCCTCTTTCACGAAGCGGCGGGGAGCTACCGCCTGAAAAAAGGCGACCGGGTGCTGTGCGCCCGGCTGGTTTAGAAGGGAGGGCCCGGCATGAAGGTAATCGTTGTGGGGGCGGGCAAGGTGGGGTTCTACCTGGCTAAAACTCTTTTGGAGCACGGGCACATCCCCCTGGTGGTGGAAATCGATCCGGTCCACTGCCGCCAGGCGGCGGACGAGCTGGGCATTCCGGTGACCTGCGGGGACGGAAGCTCCGCCGACACCCTCCGGGCTGCCGGGGCGGAGACGGCGGACGCCATCGTCACCGCCACTGGGGCAGACCAAACCAACCTGATCGCCTGTCAAACCGCCCGGCGGGTCTTTGGGGTAAAGCGGACCCTCAGCCGTGTAAACGACCCAGGGAATCTTTCGGTCATGAAAAGGCTGGGGGTGGATATCCCTGTTTCCAGCACCGATATTCTGGCCCGGACCCTGGAGCGGGAGGTGGACGCCTCGGCCATCCAGTCCCTGATCTCCCTGAACCGCGGGGAGGCCACCATCAGCCAGTTCTGCCTGCCGGAGGACAGCCCCCTGGAGGGGGCCGCGGTGAAGGACCTGCGTCTTCCGGCGGAATGCGTCCTGATCTCGGTGACCCGGGGGGACCGGCTTATTATCCCCCGTGGCCCCACCAAGCTCCAGGGCGGGGACAAGGTCCTGGTTCTGGTGGGCGCAGAAGCCACCCACCAACTTATGGAAGCCCTGCACCTAGATGAAGCATCTCAGCCCCCACTGCGGCCTGATGGCCGCTGACGGACCCTACCCGCCGCTTCGCGGCTTAACGGTGTGCGAAAGGGGTAGTGGGTGCCTGGAGTCCGAACGAGCACAAGGCGAAGCGATTCCCCTGCCTTTGGCGGACTGGGTGGGGGCAACTGCTGTCAGCCCAAGACTCCAGGTACCGCCTATTGCCCCGCATACACCCCTGTAGGGTCTAAAGTTTAGGGCCGCCCTTTTCAAAGGGCGGCAGGTCCAGGGCGGCGCCCTGGTCGCTCCCCGCAGGGAGCGAAACTCCTTATACGGAGTGAGCATTTCTGCCGCCGCAGCGGCGTCTCGGAGCGCAACTGCCCCGAAGGGGCAGCTCTTAGCGCGGAGAGGCTTTGC
>JAAWEO010000302.1 GCA_022794295.1 Angelakisella sp.
AGTCGAAGTGCCCGGATTTTTCGCAGGGGGAGGGAGATTGCAAGGAGAAAAGCGCAAGGAATACTGTATGTATTCCGAGCATTTTCGACGCAGCCAAGCTCCCTTCCCCTGTAGAAAAAGATGGGGGCGGCGACTTTAGGGACACGCCCTAGGCTTCGGTGACAGTCTGGAACTGTCCTTTGTTTGAGTTTCATCACCAGATGAGATAGTCTTTCATTAGATAATTTTGCACATAGTCAGTCACGCCAGCTTCCAATGTATAAAAAGGCTCCCGATAACCAACAGCTTTGAGTTTGCTCATTTTTGCCTGTGTATAATATTGGTATTTTTGGCGTAGTATTTCTGGCATATCCACAAAGCTAATCCTAGCTTCACGCCCCATGGCACGGAACGTGCTGCTGCAAAGATCGTAGAAGCTTCTAGCAATCCCTGTACCAAGATTAAACAATCCACTGATCTCGGGATGGTCCAGCATAAACAGTACAACCTTGCAGATGTCCTTGACATAGACAAAATCGCGCAGCTGCTGTCCGTCGGCATAGCCTTCCCGGTAGGACTTAAACAGTCCCATCTCCCCAGTTTCCATGATCTTATGGAAGGAATGGAAAACGACGCTTGCCATTGAACCTTTGAAATATTCATTGGGACCATAGACATTGAAAAATTTGAAGCCGCAGTGTTGTGCGGGTTTTTCAGTCTGCTTCTGTGTCCACAGGTCGAAAAGCTGCTTGGAGTATCCGTAGGCGTTGAGTGGGTGCAGCTCAGCGATGTCCATTTCATCATCAAAGCCGAGCTCGCCCCCTCCATAGGTAGCGGCACTGCTGGCATACAAAAAGCTAATCTGTTCCGCGGCACAGAATTTCCAAAGTGCTTGTGAAAATTCAAGGTTATTTTTATAAAGAAAATCGAAATCCCGCTCGGTAGTGGAAGAACACGCTCCCATATGAATAACGGCGGATATCTTCCCAGATAGCTCCGGCAGACGGGCGAGAAATTCGTCCCGGCTTACATACTCCTCATAGTGTTTATTTGACAAATTTCGCCACTTTTCTGTAGATGCAATATGATCAACCACAATAATATCCTGGCGCCCTGCGTCATTCAGGCTCCTGAGCAGGCAGCTACCAATGAATCCGGCGCCGCCAGTTAATATTATACTCATTTGTTCTACTCCCCATATATGTATCGTATTTTATTGATTATATTTGTGGTAGAAAGGCCTTCTTCAAGATCGATAAAGCAGACCTGTCCGCCATACTCCTGAACAAAGTCTCCCCCTGCCACTGCCTTCCCTTCCCAGTCCTTCCCTTTGATCAATACATCGGGGCGAATTTCCCGAATCAATGTTTCCGGTGTATCCTCGTCAAATAGGACAAGATAATCGATCTCACTGATCGACTCCAACAGTGTCAGACGGTGTTCCTGTGTTACGATGGGACGTTTATCCCCCTTAATGCGCCGAACAGAGGCATCGCTGTTCAGCGCGAGAAACAGAACATCGCCATATTCCCGTGCCTTGCGGAACGAGGAGATATGCCCCGCATGTACAATGTCGAAACAGCCGTTTGTAAATACCACCCGCTTGCCCTGCCGGTGCAAAGCCGCCGCTGTCCGCACGGCCTCTTCCTTGCTAACAATTTTCGAGTGCTGCTTTGTTGTAGTCTGCAATAGTGCTCGAATCTCACCTACAGAGGCTGTTGCTGCGCCAAATTTAGAAACAACAATAGATGCGGCCAGATTGGCGGTTGTACAGCATTGTGAATTGGCAGCACCCGCTGCAAAGCACAACGTAAATACAGCAATGACTGTATCCCCGGCGCCGGTAACGTCGATGACCTCTTTGGCAATGGCGGGGTAATCCTCCTTTGTACCGTCAGCGCCATGGATCAGCGACATGCCATCCTCTGAACGAGTCACCAGAATATATTCGATGCCGCATTTTTGACAAAGCTCCATACCGGCCTGGCAGATATCATCCTCGCCATGCAGCTCTCTCCCCACGGCAGTTTTGAGTTCCTTCAGGTTTGGGGTGCAGGCTGTGGCACCGGTATATTTACAGTAATGCTTGCCTTTGGGATCAACAATGACAGGGATGGCCCGTTCCCGGGCAGCGGAAATCACTATTTTTGCAGTTTGGTCTGTAACCGCGCCTTTCCCATAGTCGGAAATGATGACTGCACAGGCTTCCGCTGTCAGACGATTGATTTCAGCACTGAGAAACGACAAAAAGTCTCTTCCTGCATCCTGGACGACCTCGCAATCATAGCGGAGCAACTGCTGATGCTGCGCCGTTATACGGGTCTTCGTACAGGTGACAATACCTCTTGTCCGCAGAATTCCGGAAGCATCCACGCCGGATGCTTTTAACTGACCAATCAGCCAGTCTCCATTTGTATCTGCGCCTATCAGGCCAACCGCAGTTGCCTGTGCACCCAACGCTTTCAGATTTAACACCACATTTCCGGCCCCTCCCAGCCGCCTGCTCTGCTTCTGCACCAGGACAACGGGCACGGGAGCTTCCGGCGAAACCCGGGAAACGGAGCCTTGCAGATATTCATCTACCATAAAGTCTCCGAACACGATCACTTTCTGTCCGGAAAGCCTGTCCAACACATCCATATCTGTTTTCAAACAATCTCCTCCTGAATATGCTTTTGCTGGGCACTGTGGGCAGGATACAGAAGAAGTCCAATACCGGCATCAAGCTTGCTGACGAACAAACTTCCGGACACTATCCTTTTAATATTATTTAGATACGATTTCTGTATCTGCCTCTCTGCGTTCGCCAAAGTAGGTAATACCCTCCTGCAGCATAGTAAACTCAAGTTTTGCGCCCGGAATGGAGGGCACAAAATCCTGAAAAGTAAAAGTGTAAGTTTCACCAGGTGCTACGCTCACACCCGCTGGAAGATAGGCACGTCCACCATAACCGCAATCTACACCGTTCTGGAAAATACCGAGACGTACAAGATCCAGTTCCATCCAAGTCTCCTCACCTGTGTTTTTGACCGCGACCGAAAAGGAATGCTTTTGGCCGGCAACCAGGCATGGTGGAAGATTCAGTGAAACGATTTCCGCCTGTGGATTGTCAAGGGCTTTCCTTACAAATATTTCCGAATGTTCCGCCAGACGGTTTAAGAAACGTTCTGCTATTTCATAAGCAACGATCTTAGGCTTTACGGCGTCAATTATTCCCTGTTCAATGTCATAACTTCGAACAAATGTGAAATAAGAGCAATGCTCTGCGAATAACTCCGGCATGTTCCAGTGGTGAAACATCGAATCACCAAACAGCAGTAAGTCAGGGCCGTTGGAGCTTGTATTCTGATAGAGCCTGTTGTCCCCCCAGTTGTTTTCCTTTGCTAATTCCTCATGAAATTTCTGAAACCGCTCCCCATCCTGTACAAGAACTGCATTGGGATGAAGGATTTCACTTTCCAGCACCTGTTCCGGGGAAAGCAGCGATGGGTCTCCCAACATTTTGGAGAACTCTCCAGAAAAGGTGGAGGTGACAAACTGAATATCCACCGGGCTGCTTTGCATAAGACCCCATCGATTCAGCGAGGCGATGACCTCGCGATATGCAATATTGGCACCGTACTCATTCCAGTGAGTATCCGTTTTAAAGAAAAGCTGTTCTCCACTCTCCTGCTTCTCCTTCAAAAGCGCATCTTTCACACGCACAACATTAAGGTCCGAATGCTCTTCCAGGTAATCGGCCAATCGGTCAACCGGTGTCTCCCCGACCGTATAATCCCCACTTGTCAGCATTTCAGGGTAAATACTGACTTTGCTGGGTGGAAGGATCAATACGTACTCGATCCCCTTGTTCCCGCAGTTTTTCCTGAATCCTTATCTGCTGCTCGCAGATTGCCGCCAGTGCTTTTTCATCGAAATCCGGGTAGTCTCCGGATGCGAGTTCAATATTGCTATCCAATGTATAGAAGTACCAACCGTCCCGCCCCTTTTGAACCCTGTCCGACGTCACAATTCCCAATCCCTTAAATTTCAGATTGGTATAGAGCTTTACAAAAAACGAGCGAAAGCCAATGTTATCATTGATATAGCTCTCTATACTTTTGCGGCTGGTTGAAATGGTCCGGGTGGTCTGATCGATTGAAAATGGGAGTCCAGCCAGGACCCTGTTCTCCGTTTCGGAAACGCCTCCCCCGATCCAGTCGATGTTCAAAATCGGAATAATCAGTAAAAGGGAAAACAGAACAACCGACAGAAGCTGTCGAAGTTTCCAACCTCCCTGTGGGACAACCCTATGCAAGACGAACAGAAGGACAGCAACAACAGCCAAGGAGCAAGCCAGAATGGTTAAAATGAAATGGACTTCAATCATGAAATTTCCCCTTTCAAAGACGATAGGTGGCTATTTTTATGACTGAATGGTGTAGGATACGGGTTCAAACCGATAGGTTCCATCTGCGGAAATTTCGATAAACTGTATTTCAGCAACATTTTGTGTCAAAAGAAACTCTTTTGGGATTTTTACGGAAAAGCCAGTGTTCAGAAAATCCTGATTGTTAAAATAGGAAACTATGTCGCCTCTTGGTGCTCCGTAATCACATTTTAGGATCATTCCCCCTGCCTTCACATAAAGTGCTGACAAGGGTTTTTCTGCGGAAAAATCTGCCGCCCAGCCAGACAGTGAAAGCTCATTACTTCCCTCAATTAAAATGGATGGAATCACTCCTTGATCATGCAGCCAGACATTATTGCAGAAATTGATATACATGCCTGAATAGCCCTCTATCTGGCCTCCCTTGGCCTTCAGTTTGTCCAAGCCAAAATCACTGACAAAATGGCATTTGTAAAATCCAGAACCGCCGCCAAGGACTATCACAGCATCGTAGAAATCCATCGATAGGTACTCAGCAAGATAATCTTTGCCATTAAAATAGCGCGGATCCAAAACAGTTAAAACAGAAGCATTCATTGCTAAAAAAGTATTGGTTCTCAGCGCAAATGAATCGCAAATCACCAAAAGCCGGGGGCCTTCCTCCAAGAACAGGTTTTGATAGGTGTAAACCGGCTGTGGCCACTGTCCATAATTGGTGACCCAATAGGCATCCTGACTCCCTAATGCTTCATATCCATCGGTCATAACCTCATAAAAGTCACCCATTTTAACAATTCCTGTTTCCGGAACTGTAAGCTGCATCTGCGTTTCAAAATTTGGAAGAAATGTAGTAAATATATCAGCACCCGAAAATGACCTGCCGCCCAGACGTCCAAATCCCCCCAGCCATTCCTGCTGCCTCCATTCCCAGTTTGCTGGGTTATACACCACATCGCTCATCGGGAATGGAACTGAATAAACCTCTGTCAGATAATCTGTAATCAATTTTGTATTGCAATATTCTGCCTTCGTTGTAAGGTGAACATCAGTCGGAAAAAAGTATTCTCGATAAGTTCCGGGACTGTCGAGTTCGATTTGATCCGCAATCTTCAGTATATCAATTTCAGAAGATTCCAAAGCCTCTGTCACTTCAGGCAAAGGCTCTCCAGAATAATGAAGTACACCACGAAAGTCAAAGTATTTGCCCCGGTCCGGCAGTTCCACAAACAGCAACGGGATGCCCTTTTGATTTAACACACACTTTAGTTCTTTCATGCTGTCTAAAAATGGCGCAGGATCAAAAGCGGGTTCGATGTACTGCATGATCCCGGCATCGTCCCGTACATATTCAAACGGCCCAAGGACATCCAATGCCAGAAGCTGGTGCGTCATGCCATAGACTTCAGTAAACGCCTTCTTCCCATAGATATTTTCTGCCAGATAGGATTCAATTTGTACCCTTATTCCCTCCGATGGAGTACCTGCAACCACCTGCTTGACAACCGGGACAATATTTAAGAAAAAAGCGACTGCCAAAACCAGGGAAAAGAGCAGAACACTCAAAACACAGTATGATTTTTTCATGTGCGCCTGCCCCCCTTAAAAATTGAAATAAATAAACGGATTATAAGTGGAGGCCACCGTAAAGCTGACCGCTGCAAGCGAGACCAGCGCCAGCACAACCGTCTCAACCGCAAAAACAGCGTTTGGAGCTTTTTCCCGAAAGATAGTCATCGGTTTTCTTGTCATACTCTTCCAGTCCAGACAGCAGACGATTGCCAGCAGAAGCACCACGGCGTACTGCTCAAGCATAGCAGCCGTGTAACTGCTCCATCCTCCGTTTGGTGCAAAGCCAAACATGGCAGCAAGGAAACCTAACCCTTCCGAAAGGCTTTCCGCGCGGAAAATCACCCATCCGCAGATCACGCAGAGCATTGTAACCCCCCGGTAAAGGGCGGAAAGCCCCTTCTTGCCAGCAAGTTTTTGGGGCAGGTCGGTCAGCTTTTCAAAGGTCAGCAAGGCAAAATACATGAAACCCCATACCAGAAAGGTCCAGTTTGCACCATGCCAAATCCCTGTGAGAGTCCAAACGGCTAAAAGATTCAGGACCAGCCGGGCCTTGCTCTTGACGCGGCTGCCACCCATCGGGATGTAGACATAATCCCGAAACCAAGACCCCAGGGAAATATGCCATCTGCGCCAGAACTCCGAAACTGTGGTCGAGAGGTAGGGGTGGTCAAAATTTTCAAGGAAATGGAACCCGAACATAAGTCCAAGCCCGATGGCCATATCGGAATAACCGGAAAAGTCGAAATAAATCTGTAAACCGTATGCGATCGCCCCCAACCAGGCCAGTCCGGCAGTCAGAGTGCCAGCGGCCAGCGCATTATAGGCAGCGTCGGCAGCCACAGCAATGGTATTGGCGAGAATGGCTTTTTTTGCAAGGCCGATCAGGAAACGGGCAATACCATAGGTAAAATCGGAAAGCGTTTCCCGCCGGTTCTGAATTTCATCTGCAACGGTTTGATAGCGTACAATGGGGCCGGCAATCAGCTGCGGAAAAAGCGAAACATAGAGCATCACATTCAAGGGATTTTTCTGTACCTGTCCCTTTCCATAATAGACGTCGAAAACATAGGACATTGCTTGGAAGGTGAAAAACGAGATGCCGATCGGCAGAAGGATATGGGTCTGCCGGACCAACGCATCACGACCGGCCAGGGCAGCCAGGGCATTGACGTTCTGTATGGTAAAATTCAAATATTTATATACAAAAAACAGCGAAAGATTAAAGAATACTGCCAAGATCAGCACCATCTTTGCGCGCTTTTGCAATGCTTTCGTTTTGTAGCGGGCTATGGCCAGCGCCGCCAGATAATTGACAAATATCGATCCGATCATCACAAAAACAAACCGCGGCTCTCCCCAGGCATAGAAGAATAAGGAGGCTGATAGCAAAAAGAAGTTTTTAAAACGCCGGTCCAAAAGGTAATATCCTGCCAGTACAAATGGAAGAAATATGAATAAGAATATAGCAGATGAAAAAACCATACCTGCCTCCAAAAATTATAAGAATCTTTCGGCTTCGCGCAGCGAATGAAGGATATGGACATCCTCTCCAGCCTCAACCGCATACTTTCCCGGCAAAAGCAGCAACGCACCTACACCGGCCCTTCGTCCCGCCTCCATATCGCTGTCCCGATCCCCGATCAGAATGGATTTTTGAAGATCCAGATCAAATTCATCCCGTGCCCTTAAAATCATACCCGGCTTTGGTTTTCGGTCGTCGGAATCCGCCTGATACCTTCCAATCCCCTTTTCCGGGTGATAGGGACAATAATAAACCCGGTCAACCGTCACGCTGTGCGCCTGAAATTCCCTGCACATCCACTTGGTAAGGCGGGAGAAATCTTTCTCGGTGTAGAAACCCTGCGCAATGCCGGACTGATTGGTCACAATAATGATCCGATATCCTTGTTCCTGCGCGGTGCGGCAAAGAAGAAAGATACCATCCAGGAAACGGACATCTTCCGGGCGGCTGAGATAGCTCCTATCCTCGTTGATGACGCCATCTCGGTCGAGAAACAGTGCCCGGTTCATCTTTCACCCCAAAAATGCTCTTCTAGCATGATGCACAACGTGTGATAAACCGGCAGATGCAGCTCCTGAATCCGATAGGTCTCGGTTTCAGGGACAATTATACAAGCATCGCAGAGAGACTTCATTTCTCCCCCATCCCTGCCAGTCAGTCCCAGGACTGCTGCACCGCGGCCACGGGCAGCGATAAGCGCATTGAGAACATTGACCGAGTTCCCGGAGGTAGAGATTCCAAGTACGCAGTCCCCTTCCCGAGCGTAGGCATACACCTGCTGAGCAAATACATATGCAGCATCCACGTCGTTTTCATATGCGGTGGAAAGCGCCGAATTCTCCACAAGGGCAAAGGCCGGAAGAGCCCCCTGGAGTTTTTCAGCAAACGACTTGTCCACACGGCCGAGGAAGGCTTCATCCAGCGGTCGATTCCGCACAAAGGACTTGCCCAATTCACCAACGATGTGCAACGCATCGGATGCACTCCCACCGTTTCCGCAGATGTAAAGACGTCCGCCAGAAGCAAAGGATCTCGCCAGATGTTCAAAAGTCTTCTGAATGCTTCCCTCGCAAGCTCTTAACGCAGGATAGCGCAAGCACAAATTTTCAAGCTGTTCCATCCATCTTCCCCCTTACTTGATCCCCAGTATTTTTTGTCCAAGCCGCCTTACCGGAAGCATCAGCGCCCAAAGCCGCGGGAACCTGCACCGCAACGCGAGTGCCAAATGCTTCAGGCTCTGCTTGATGCCGAAGTTGTAGTTCGGATCATAATAGTGCATGATATCCACATTTTGTGACAAGGCCTCGGCTTGATAAATACCAAGCGACTCCAGCGCAAGCCGGTCAACCCAGGCACGCATCTCGGTGGAACCAGCTTTATTAAATTCCAGATTCGTCAGCTCAATTTCTGTGTACTGATCATTGTACAGGAACACAGGATAATACCCTGCATCCTGCGCGAAATAAGCGTAGGATCTTTCTACTGCGTGAAGGATTGTTTGGTCAGTCCGATTCGGCTCACGCGGAAAATCCTCATAAGCCCAGCCTTTTCCCGCCAAACCGGCAAATAGCTTTTTCAGCGCCTGCGGACGGAACCAGAAGCAGGTGCCAAGGGGCGCCACGCAGAGTGTGTGCTCATTGATCTTCGCATGCACATTGAACTTTTTCAGAAGCTTATCTGTATTGTAAAAATTACCGCTCCAGCCATCCCTGATATTACCGGCATAACCACTGTGATTTGGATAAGATGGGAAAGCAATTCCCAGACACTTTTCCCTTTCAAACAATCTCACCACATTGGAAACATAGGCCTTTGTTGCGAACAAATTCTCGTTAATTTTATACGCCCAAGAACGGCCAACACTGTGCGGCAGAACCTGGGATGTCTTTTTATCGTGTGCAAAGCAGATAAGGTCATATTTAAAAACAAATTCCGCACCCCCGACCAGCAGGCTCGACACATCCCGGCCGCGGTTTTCGATGACAATGACCTCCCCTTGCAGGTTTGCAGCACTCAGCTTTTTTTCCAGGATTTTTTTCTTTTCTTCGGAACTAGTAGTCACCAACAAACCCGAACCGTCCGGCATATTGCTCATGAAGGCAATATCTTCGTCAAATAAATCCTCATAGTACGCATGGTAGACCAAGCCCACCGTCAAGCGGTCCTTTTCTTTGCGGGGAGCAGCCGTATCCCGAGGCAAAACACGGTTTAACTGTGCACAGCGCACAATATCCGACAGACTTCCTGTGCGAAGTATGGATTTCCATACCAAATCCATATCATACTTTGTGTGCTCTTGCACAAAGCGGATCAGGCGGGCAGTTGCTTCGCCAGCCGTGTTGTTAAGCACATCTGTGTAGTGGTGAAAAAAGCTGCGTTTTTTAAAAAGCGGCATTCTGTAGCTGCGTAGCAGACGGACCGGGTCATGAAGAAGCGGATAGTTATAATCGTCTGTGATGTCGCAATATACGCCGCCCTTGTAGCCGTGCTCCTCAAAATAGCCCGGAAACGCATATTCGTAAAAACAGCCGGAATCTCCATAGGTTGCATCATCTGGAATTTCATCAAAAAAGTTCGTCAAAAATTCGCTACCGAGCAACGGCCTGCGGATCACCAGGAAATAGGACTGGATATGTACCTTACTTTTATTAAAGTGTAGGTATTCCTGGCTTCCAAGCCAGTCTGTTTTCAGCCCCCAGGTCAGCCCCCAAAAATCTAAATCCTGTTGCTTTGCCCAATCGAACACCTCCCGAAATGGGTAGATCGGGCCAAAACAGGTGTTATTCATTAGAAGCAGTTCATCATACTTTGCTAGCTTTTCCCATCCGATATAGGTAATTGCCGCCCGATAAGCGCCAATGTCGTTCCCCTTGTTTTCCCGCACATAGACCTCATCGGCAATCTCGTTCAGCAGTTGCCTTCCATCTTCCGTCAGGTTACCATTGATCACGCAGTGGATAAATGAAACACTTTCTCTAAGCTCCTTAAGCTGGTAGAGAATATAGTCGTCAATCATTCCATCTTTGTCGTAGATGAAATAAATACAGGCGCGCTTCGCACGGTTGTTTAATATCATCTTATCTGCTTCCTTTCCTTGCACGCTTGAAGTAATTATGTACTGCTCGGAAGGGAGCCATCATTTTCCAATAAACTGAATTTTGAAGCTCCTCTAATTGTGTGTGCAGATCCTCAATCTGACTATTCTGCCACTCCATCCGTTCGCGCTGCTGGCTGAGAAGTGTATCCTGCGCCCCAACCTGTGTGTTCAACTGCTCAATCAGTTCAGTCTGCCGGACAATCTGACCATCCTGCCATTCCATCCGTTCGCGCTGCTGGCTGAGAAGCGCATCCTGCGCCCCAACCTGTGTATTCAGCTGTTCAATCAGCTCAGCCTGCCGGACGATCTGACCATCC
>JAAWEO010000052.1 GCA_022794295.1 Angelakisella sp.
AAATTGCAGGAATACTTGGTGTATTACAAAATTTTTTAACGCAGCAGGGCGGAAAAAGACCTGCCCTGGCGGCGTGCAGGGAGATTTTGAATAGGCTCTAAGACAAAAAACCGGTGTGACGCCGGGGAATGGATGTTGACGCAGTATGGACAGAATTTGGATCATCATGGCAGTGGTGCTGGCCTTTGCCATCACCTCGATTTCCGGGATGTGGCTGCTGCCCATCCTCCGGAAGCTCCACTTTGGCCAGACCATTCTGGAGATCGGGCCCAGGTGGCACAAGAACAAGCAGGGGACCCCCACCATGGGGGGCATTATGTTTATTTTCGGCATTGTTCTTTCGGTGGTGGTAAGCTTTCTGGTAATGCAGGTGGGGGAGGCCCCTGCCCCCCGTCCGGACAGCACCGCCATCAAGGCGCGGCTCTTTTACGGCCTGATGCTTGCCATCGCCTTTGGGCTGATCGGCTTTGCCGACGACTACCTGAAGATCGTCCGCAAGCAGAATGAAGGGCTGACCCCCAACCAAAAGCTCTTTTTGCAGCTGCTTTTCGGGGCCGGGTACCTGGCGCTTCTCTATGTCAGCGGCAGCCGGAGCACCACCCTGGTGATCCCCTTTGTGGGGATGCTGGATATTGGCATCCTCTACTACCCCTTTGCGCTTTTCGCCATTCTGGCCCTTTCCAACGCGGTAAACTTTACCGACGGTCTGGATGGCCTCCTCTCCTCGGTGACCTTTGTGGTGGCCATTGCCTACATGATCCTCACCGCCCTGCTGGGCCTGTGGGAAATGGAGATCCTGGCGGCGGCCATGGCAGGGGGGTGCCTGGGGTTCCTGGTCTGGAATTTCTATCCCGCCAAGGTGTTCATGGGGGATACCGGCTCCCTCTTTCTGGGGGGACTGGTGATCGCCCTCTGCTTCGGCACCGGCCTGCCCCTTTTTGTGGTGCTTATCGGGCTGATCTACGTTGTGGAAATGGCCTCGGTGGTGATCCAGATGACCTACTTCAAGCTGACCCACGGCAAACGCATCTTTAAAATGAGCCCCATCCACCACCACTTCGAGCTTTGCGGCTATACCGAGGTGCAGATCGTTGCCGCCTTCTCCCTGGTTACCGCCGTGGGCTCCGCCCTGGCGGTGCTGGCCGCTATTCTTCTGTGAATAACCTTCAAAGGAGCTGATCCCCATAGCAAGAGAAACCGCTGTCCGGAGGATACCCTTAAAACGGGCGAAAGGAAATATCGACCTCACCTTTCTGGTGCTGGTCCTTACGCTGCTGGTTCTGGGGCTGGTGCTGATGTTCTCGGCCAGCTACGCCTACGCCTATTACTACGAGGGCAACAGCTTCCATTACATCACCCGGCAGCTGGTCTGGGCTGGTCTGGGGCTTATGGCAATGGCCTTTCTTTCCACCTGGGACTATCACATTTGGCACCACTTCGCCTGGGCGGCCTTCGGGATCACCATTATCATGCTGGTCATCGTCTACTTTATGCCGGACCGCAATGGTGCCCACCGGTGGATCTTTGTGGCAGGGCAGCAGTTCCAGCCCACCGAGGTCGCCAAGTTTTCCATCGTCCTCTTGTTCTCCCACATGATCTCCCTGAACCACGACAAGATGAAGACCTTCCAGTTCGGCATCCTGCCCTATGGGATCATCCTGGTGCTGTACGCCGGCCTTATTGTCTTTGAGCCCCACCTTTCCGCCACCATTTTGATCATGGGTCTTGGCGTGGTGCTCATTTTTGTAGGGGGCGCCAGCCTCAAGTGGTTCGGCCTGGGGGCCCTGGGGGGTGTGGGGCTGGTGGGGGTCGCCATGATGATCCCCTCCATTAACGAGCGGGCCATGTACCGCATCAACGTCTGGAAGGACCCCTTTATCGATCCCCAGGTCTCCGGCTTCCAGACCATCCAGTCCCTTTATGCCATTGGCTCCGGGGGGCTGATGGGGGCGGGGATCGGCAACTCACGGCAGAAATATCTCTTTCTGCCCGAGCCCCAAAACGACTTTGTCTTTGCCATTATCTGCGAGGAGCTGGGCTTTGTGGGGGCGGTGCTGATCATCCTCCTGTTTGCCCTGCTGATCTGCCGGGGCTTTATGATCGCGGTCAAGGCCCGGGACCGCTTCGGAATGCTTATGGTCACCGGCCTTACCGCCCAGGTGGGGATCCAGGCGGTGCTGAACATCGCCGTGGTCACCAACACCATCCCCAATACCGGCATCAGCCTGCCCTTTTTCTCCTACGGGGGCTCGGCCCTTCTGATGCTGCTGGCCCAGATGGGCATCATCCTTTCGGTTTCCCGACAAACAGCCCTGGAAAAGGAGTAATGGAATATGAAGGTTTTGTTCGCCTGCGGGGGAACGGCAGGGCACATCAACCCCGCCCTAGCCATTGCCGCAGCCATCCGCGGCCGCAGCCCCGGCGCGGTGATCCGCTTTGCCGGCAACCCCGACGGAATGGAGGCCCGCCTGGTGCCCAAGGCCGGGTTCGAGTTCGTTCCCTTTAAGGCCATGGGGATCCAGCGGCGGCTGACCCCCTACAACATCTACCGCAACATCAAGTCCGCCTTTCTTCTGATGACAGCGGAAAACCGGGCGAAAAAGGTCATCCAGGCCTTTTCCCCGGACCTGGTGGTGGGCACCGGGGGATATGTCAGCGGCCCCATCCTCCTGGTGGCGGCCAAAATGGGCATCCCCACCGCCACCCACGAGCAGAATGCCTTCCCCGGGGTGACAACAAAGCTCCTTTCCAAGCGGGTGGACAAGGTCCTCCTGGCGGTAGCCAAGGCAGAGGAGTACCTCCCGGAGGAGGCCAGGGGAAGGTGCGTGGTCACCGGCAACCCGGTTCGCCCGGAGATCCTCACCGCCCGGCGGGAGGAGGCCCGGCGGCTCTGCAAGGTGCCGGAGGGGAAGGTGTGCATCCTTTCCTTTGGCGGCAGCCTGGGAGCCCAGCGGGTAAACGAGGCCATTGCCGATGTTATGGCCTGGCACAAGGGCACAGGGAAGCTCCATCACATCCACGCTACCGGCCAGTACGGCACCCAGCTCCTGCCCCGGCTGCTCCGGGAAAAGGGGGTCTCCTGGGAGGGGAACCCCGGCCTGGATATCCGGGAGTATATTGACGATATGCCAAACTGCCTTGCCGCCGCCGACCTGGTGATCTGCCGGGCGGGGGCGAGCACCCTCAGCGAGCTGGAGGCCGCCGGCCGGGCCTCGATCCTGATCCCCTCCCCCAATGTAGCGGAAAACCACCAGTACCACAATGCGATGGTGCTCCAAAACGCCGGGGCGGCAGTGGTGCTGGAGGAGAAGGACCTTACCGGGGAAGCCCTGGTAAAGCTGGTGCAGGAGCTGACTGCCAGCTCCGCCCGCCTTGAGGAGCTGGGGGAGAACGCCAGACGGATCGCTGCCCCCAACGCAGTGGAGGTCATCGCGGATGAAGTGCTGGGACTGGTGAAAAAGTAACCCATTGCCCTGGAAAAACATAGGATACATCGCAGGAGGACCCTTTCCTGCAAATAATCTGGGAAGACACCTTGCGGTCCTTCCGGAGAGAGGGTGTATCCATGTCTCACTACATAATTCGGGGCGGGAACCGGCTGGTGGGTGCCCTTGGGATCCATGGAGCCAAAAATGCAGCCCTGCCGGTGCTGGCCGCCGCGGCGATTTGCGGGGATTCGGTGATTCACAACTGTCCCCGCCTTACGGACATCGGGGTGGCGATGAAGATCCTCCGACACCTGGGCTGCGGGGCCCGGCGGGAGGGGGACACCATTGTGACCACCCGGGGAACCGGCGGGGACTGCCGCATCCCCGATGGGCTTATGGGGGCAATGCGTTCCTCCATCGTTTTTCTGGGGGGGATGGTGGCCCGCCACGGCTGTGCCGAGCTGGCCCTCCCCGGGGGGTGCGAGCTGGGGGCCCGGCCCATCGACCTCCACCTTGCCGCCCTCAGCCGGATGGGGGCAAGGATCACCGAGACAGGGGGAAGGCTGGTGTGCAGCGCCCCGGAGGGCCTTCGGGGCGCCAGGATCGACCTCTCCTTCCCCAGCGTGGGAGCCACCGAGAATACCATCATTGCCGCCGCCACTGCCCGGGGGGAGACCATCCTCACCGGGGCTGCCCGGGAACCGGAGATCCTGGACCTTATCGACTTTTTGCAGGGGTGCGGGGCAAAGATTCTTTTGGAGCTGGACGGGACCATTCGGATCAACGGTGTGGAGCAGCTCCACGGGACGGAGCACCGGGTCATCCCGGACCGCATTGCTGCCGGGACCTACCTTTGCGCCGCCGCCATTACCGGCGGGGAGCTTTTGGTGAAAAGGGTGGTGCCGGGACACCTGGCCTCCAGCCTTGCGGTGCTGTCCCAGGCGGGGTGCCAGGTCACCGCCGGTTCGGACTGGGTACGCCTTGCCGCTCCCCAGCGCCTCTCGGCCTTCGGCACAGTAAAGACGATGCCCTACCCCGGCTTTCCCACCGATATGCAGTCGGTGATGATGGCCGCCGCCACAGTGGCCGACGGGACCACAGTCTTTGTGGAAAACATCTTTGAAAGCCGGTACCGCCATGTCCCGGAGCTGAAAAAGCTGGGGGCCCGGATCATCACCGAGGGCCGGGCGGCGGTGGTCACAGGGGCGGAGCGCCTGACCGGGGCCGGCCTTGCCTGTACCGACCTGCGGGGTGGCGCCGCGGTGGTGCTGGGTGCCCTGGCGGCAGAGGGCGAGAGCACCGTCACCGGCCTGGAGCACATCGACCGGGGCTACGACGACCTGGAAGGGAACCTTGCGCGGCTGGGGGCAGATATCATCAGGATAAAGGAATGAGTGAACAAGCTGGATGGATAAAAGCCGGGTAAAAAAAAGAAAGCGAAGGCGTTGGATCGGCTACATTGCCTTTTTGGTGCTGGTGCTCACCGGGGCGGCAGCCCTCTGCCTTGCCATGTTTTTCCGGACAAAGGAGATCGTGGTCACCGGCAATGACCGGTATTCGGCAGAGGAGCTGATCAGCGCCTCGGGGATCCAGCTGGAGCAGAATATTTTTACCGTGGACCGGGAACGTACCGCCGCCCAGATCAAAAGTGTCTTTTCCTATTTGGAGGAGGTGCAGGTGGTACCGGTGATGCCCACCACCATGGAGATCCGGGTGGTGGAATCGGTCCCCCAGCTGACCGTGGTGAATTCCGCCGGCAGCTACTCCCTTCTCAGCACGGGGGGGCGTGTGATCGAGCAGTGCGAGGGGCTGGCGGGGGAGGGCCTGCCCTTGGTGGTGGGGGTGGATTTCAGCTGGTGCGCCCAGGGGGCCTACCCGGAGGAGCTCCCCCCGGAGGTGACAAACCGCCGGCACAAGGAGCACCGGGAGGCCACAGACCGGGAGCTGGAGGCGGTGCGGGTGATGCAGACCCTTCGCTACGTCACCGCCGCCGCGGAGAAGACCGGCTTTGGGGACATTGATTACATCGACGTCAGCGACGAGCTGTGCACCGCCCTTTTGTGGGACAAGCGGGTGCTCCTCCGCCTGGGGACCGAGCTGGACCTGGAACGAAAGCTCACCTTTGCCATGGCCATCCTGGAGGGGGAGCTGGAGGAGGATTTTACCGGGGTGGTCGACCTTTCGGTGCTCTCCAAAAACTCCAAGGCCTATACCGGGGAGGCAAAGCCGGAGGAATTTATGGACAGCTTTTACCTGGAACATTTCTATAAATATACATAAGCCGTAAAATTTTGGGAAAAAAGCCGGACCCATCGAATAAAACTTGATTCTTCCTAGAAAATCTGGTAAGATAGAACAGGAACTAAAACGCTATGCGGAGGTGCGTGGGAGCATGAAAATGAATATCGACCTGGATAACGATTCCAGCAGGACCGTTGCCATCAAGGTGGTTGGCGTCGGCGGCGGCGGCGGCAACGCCGTGGACCATATGTGCAGTAGCGGCATGAGCAGTGTGGAGTTCGTCTCGGTGAACACCGATCTTCAGGCCCTGCGTTTCTCCAGCGCCACCTATAAGCTGAACATCGGGGACAAGCTCACCCGGGGCATGGGCGCCGGCGGCAAGCCGGAGATCGGCGAAAAGGCCGCCGAGGAAAGCCGGGAGGAGATCGCCGCGGCAATGAAGGGCACCGATATGGTCTTTATCACCGCCGGCATGGGCGGCGGCACCGGCACCGGCGCGGCTCCTGTTATTGCAGAGATCGCCCACGATATGGGGATTTTGACCATCGGCGTGGTCACCCGCCCCTTCGAGTTCGAGGGCAAGCGCCGCATCCGCCAGGCCCAGGAGGGCATCATCAAGCTGAAGGAAAAGGTGGATGCCCTGCTGGTCATCCCCAACGAGCGCCTGCGGGCCATCAATCCGGAGATCACCTTTGTCAACGCCTTCGCGGCGGCGGACGAGGTGCTGCGCCAGGCGGTGCAGAGCATCTCCGACCTGATCAACATCAAGGGCACCGTCAACCTGGACTTTGCCGACGTCACCGCGGTGATGAAGGACGCGGGCTTTGCCCACATGGGCATCGGCCGGGCCAGCGGCGAGGGCAAGGCGGAAAAGGCTGCCAAGGAGGCCATTACCTCTCCGCTGCTGGAGACCTCCATCAACGGCGCCCGGGGCGTTATCGTCAACTTCCTGGTGCCCCCCAACATCGACCTGAAGGACATCAACAACGCCTCTGCCATGATCCACGACGCCGCCTCCGAGGAAGTGAACCTGATCTGGGGCGTTGCCTTCGACGAAAACCTGGACGACGAGATCTATATCACCGTCATCGCCACCGACTTTGAGCACGAATCCGGGTACAGCATCCCCACCGTCCCCTCCACCGCCGCCCCCGCCCCTGCTGCGGCTCCCGCTGCTCCGGCCCCTGCAGCTCCCCCCGCCGCCCCGGAGCCCGCTCCGGTTCAGCAGCCCTCCCTGGCCGATAACCTCAGCGCCCTGGGGGAGGACGCCGCCCCCGGGGATGACGGTCTGCTGGATGCCTTTGACAACGATGGCCCCGACGACCTGGACCTTACCGACATTATCCGTATGCTGAATAACCGCTGATCCTTTGAAAATTGGATAAGCCAAAAGCCGCGCCAGGATACGCTGACGCGGCTTTTTCTGTGCTCGTTTTGAATCAGAGTACTGTCCAGGCCGATGGCTCCAGCAGCTGGCTGGTTACCAGGGCGTCCAGCTTTTCCTGGAACACCTCCTGATCAACCACTTCTCCGTCCACCTGGCAGCAGAGGGAGGGGTCGGAGCTGCTCAGGGGAGAGGATTCCTCTCGGATAAAAAGCTCCCCGATGATCTCGGTGCTTCCGTCCCCCAGATAGCGGAACAAGGTATAGGAGCAGGTATTCAAAAAATCGTACTGGCGCACCATGGTGCCATCCCGGAGAGGGTAGTCCCGGCAGCTTCCTTCCACACCATCGTTCTGCCAACAGAACAGCCTGCCATCCTGGTAGTGGAAAACACCGTTGTAGCTGCCGGGATCCCCGGTCCGCTGGAGGAGCAGCTCACCAATGCCATCGCCGTCAAGGTCCAGGCAGGTGTATTCTGCTTCCCCGGGGACCAGTACGAGCTCCATCCATGTGTCCAGGGCCCAGGCTTGGACCTCCGTTTCGTCAAAGAGGGAAAGGTCGCCGGACAGCAGCTTTTCGTAGGCTGCGGCATCTGGGGACTTTTGACAGCCCGCCAGGCTGGCCAGAAAAGCCAGCAGGAGGGCTGGTATGCGGCATCGTCTCATAGAGGGTTTCCTTCTTCCGTTTTCGATTCTTTGCCAAGCACAACGGACAGGGAATGTCCGCAGTGCCATAACAGGAGTATCTTTTTCACTCCGAATCGGCCAAAAGCTCCCGCAGCACCCGTTCCCGGTCATTGATAAACAGCCTTGTGATCTGGTAGCTGCCGGTCTCCTGGTAGGTGCAGGGGTGAATGGCACCGTCATCAAAGGAGAGCAGGACCGCCCCCGGAATGGCCAGCAGAATGGGGGAGTGGGTGGCGATGATAAACTGGGAACCGGCCCTGGCGGAACGGTAAATTTCCGCCAGCAGGGTCATCTGCCGCTGGGGGGAAAGGGCCGCCTCCGGCTCGTCAAAAAGGAAGATACCGCGGCTCCCCAGCCGCCGCTGAAACAGCGCCAGAAAGCTCTCCCCGTGGGAGCGGTCATGGTACCGCTGGGACGGATGCCGGGGGTCGACATATTCCATCTCCTTGGTGGCGACATTGTAAAAGCTCTCCGCCCGGAGGAAATACCCGTCCTCTGTCCGCCGGTACCCCCTGGTAAGCCGGATGGCGCGGCAGAGCTGGGAATGGGAATCGTAGGTGGAGAAGCTGTAGTTTTTGGTTCCGCCCTCGGGGTTGAAGCCATAGGCCACGGCAAGGGCCTCCAGCAGGGTAGATTTCCCGGTACCGTTTTCCCCCACAAACAGGGTGACAGGGGCGGTGAACTCCAGACCCGAAAGCTCCCCCAGGGCCGGGATGCGGCGAAGGTAGCTGTTCCTGTGGATCTGGTCCCAGTCAATGTCCACACGGCGGAGAAACAGGTCGTTCATAAGCAAAGACCTTCTTGTTTTTATTTTGCTTCCTTTTTTTCCTCCGGCTTGTTCAGGCACAGGTCTGCCAGGATGCACTCCCCGCACCGGGGCCGCCGGGCGATGCAGACCTCCCGGCCGAACAGCACCAGCCGGTGGCAGAAATCGTTGGATTTTTCCGGGGCCAGAATGGGCCGCAGCTGGTTTTCCACCTTCAGCGGGTCCTTGCTGTCAGAAAGGCCCAGCAGGTTGGTAATACGGATGCAGTGGGTGTCGCAGACAATAGCGGGCTTGCCGTAGATATCCCCCACCACCAGGTTGGCGGTCTTTCGGCCGATGCCCGGCAGCTTCACCAGCTCCTCGATGGTATCCGGGACCACGCCGCCATACTGCTCCACCAGCATTTTGCAGCAGGCGACAATATCCCGGGCCTTGGTTTTGTAAAGACCGCAGGATTTGATACATTCCTCCACCTCCTCCACCGGGGCGGCGGCAAGGGCCTCCACTGTGGGGAATTTCCCGAACAGCACCGGGGTCACCAGGTTTACCCGGGCGTCAGTGCACTGGGCGGCCAGCCGCACCGAGATCAGCAGCTCATGGGCCTTTTCGTACTCCAGGGAGCACTGTGCCCCAGGATATTTTTCCTCCAGCCGGGCAACACACTGGGCCGCCCGCTCTTTTTTTGTCATGGGGTATCCTCCTCTGCGGTGATGTTGATTTCGGTCCCGTAGTGCTCGCTGGAAAAGCCGTTGTCCGGAAAGAGGGAAAAGAAGGGGGGGATCCGCGGGACCGTTTTTCCTTCCAGATTAAGGCTCCAGGCCCTCCCGGGAGATCACAGGCTTGCCATCGCTTCCCAAAAGAGGGGTGAAGCCTGCGGCATAGCCATCTTTATGGAAAAGGTATTGGACCCCGGTGACGGTGTCCACCCAGACCTCCATCATAGTGATCATCCCCTGGGAATAGATTTTCTGAAAACGCTCGCTGTTTTTTGCCATATCAATAGCTCCTTTCAAGCCGGGAAAATGCTCCCGTTTATAAAACCATTCTACCGGTTCCAGGGGTCCTTGTCAAGAAAGGTCACCTTTTGGTAAACTCGCACCCCGTCCCGCCCCAGAAGTCGTCGGTGTAGTCGAAAAGATGCTGCCCCATGTTGCCATCCCCCCAGAAGATCACCTTGTCGTGGTCAAAAACAAACTCACAACCGTCCTCCGGGGCGTGGTACTCATACCGCAGCTGGGTGAGCAGGGAAAAAACCGCAATGTCCCCCTTTTCATCATCCAGCTTGATCAAGACTATCCGGATGCAGTCCTGGCTGTCCCGGGCCTCGTGAAGATCCTCCATGGTCTTGACCACACCGCGCTCCGTCTCTGCCCCCACCCCCGCCGGACCGAACACCGGCAGCATGGCCCGAAGGGTCTCCTCATACAGAGCCTGGATGTTCCCCGTAATGAACCCCAAGGTATTCCGAAGCAGCTCCTCCTTTCCCTCCCAGGGGCTCAGCAGCTCCACAATGGCAGTGGAGCTGCCCGAGTAATCCCCGCCCCACCGAAGCTTCAGCCGAAGCCGGTACCTCTCGTGCCGGTTATATTGCGGGTGACGCATCATGTCCAAATGCTCCCGAAATTTCGCCTCGTCATAATAATATTCCATATAACAGCCCTCCCGACTCCTTTTTTGCGTTGATACAGCACTATTATACAATAGAGCCAAGAAAAGAAGCAAGCCACCCCCCACAAGCTCATGGCCCAATATATTCCCCCCCACCCCCAGCCCCTTAGCCTAAACCCCCGTCGGAACCTCCAAAGCAGTTCCACCCCCGGCCCGCAGGCCATAGCCGCGAAGCGGCTTTCGCCCGAAGGGCACCGCCGGAGCCCCCAAAACCGTTCCCAAACCATCCCCACGCCGCCCGGCGGCGCTTGCCGCGAAGCGGCTCTGCTTTTTTCCGCAGAAAAAGCACCTTATCCGGCCAACGAGCCTCCGGCCGCAAAAGCCCGGACGCTAGTAAGCGGCAGCACAAAACCAAGATGCCAGCACAACCCAGCCGCCTGGCGCCATCAGTAGGAACACGCTGGTAATAGATCAAGGTACTGTCTGCAACGGACCTCGTTCCGTGGGTGAGATCAGGCGGCCCGTGGGTCAACCGCCCAAGGCCGGAGCCTTTGGCCGGTTCCCCGGGTCCAGGGAGAATCCCTGGGCGTTCTTTGGTTAC
>JAAWEO010000053.1 GCA_022794295.1 Angelakisella sp.
GGGATTCTCCCTGGACCCGGGGGACCGGCCAAAGGCTCCGGCCTTGGGCGGATGACCCACGGGGCCGCCTGATCTCACCCACGGTTTGGAGGTCCGTTGCAGGCAGTACCTTGATCTACTACCAGCGTGTTCCTACTGGTGGCGCCAGGCGGCTGGGGTGTGCTGGCATCTTGGAATTGTGCTGCCGCTTACCAGCGTCCGGGCTTTGGCGGCCGGAGACTCGTTGGCCGGATAAGGTGCTTTTTTCTGCGGAAAAAAGCGGTGCCGCTTCGCGGCAAATGCCGCACGGCGGCAGAGGGGGAACGGATAAGGGGGCGGGGACGGGTTTGGTGCCTCCGGCGGAGCCGCTTCGCGGCTAATGCCCCACGGCGGCAGAGGGGGGAACGGTTAGGGTAGAAGAAGGTGTGAGATTTAAAAGTCACCTTCTTTCCCTGGTAGCCGGCCAGACCAGGACAGAAGCTTCACAAACAGCCGTTATGAAAATAGTAGCTGCGGCACAGCAAAACGCCTGTACCGTGGCTTTTGCTATGCCCAGCTTTCGGATCAGGATCCTGTTTTACAACCCCGGCCATAGAAAAGCAAAGCGGCAGGCATCAGCCCCTTTCTTCCCTTCTGATCCCTTTTCCTTATCCTGCAAAAACACATTACCTCTTGCGAAAAAAGGCGAAATATGCGAAAATAGGACCAAAAAAGCCTATCAATCAACCTGGGAGGAAGGACTTGTGGCCGATATTGGTATTGATAAAATCGAAGCGATCCTAAAGGTCTATGAAACACAAAATATCACAAAAGCCGCCGAGGAACTATATCTTTCCCAGCAGGCCCTGAGCAAAACGGTAAAGTATGTGGAGGGGGAGCTGGGGGTCTCGCTCTTTCTGCGCTCTGCCCGGGGTGTCCTTCCCACCTCCATGGGCACCCGCTTTTACCAGGCCTTTGCCCCCATCCTACAGCAATACCGCACCCAGCTGAAGGAGTTCCGGAGCATCTCCCAATGCAGGCTTCGCTTGGGGCTGGCTGTGGCTGCCCTGCGAAGGATCGGTTCCTCGGTGCTCAATGATTTTTCCCAGGCAAACCCCGGCATCGAGCTGGATATTGTACAGCAGCCGGACGAAAACAACATTTTCAGTGTCATCTCTGGGGATTGTGAGCTGTCCCTTTGTCCGCCCCCCACCGGCATTGATGACGGCAACCTGGAATTTATAGAGGTGTGGCGGGAGCCTATCTACATCGTCACCAGGCAGGACCACCCCCTGGCGGGGCGGAAAAGCGTCACCATCCGGGACCTGGACCGCCACCCCATTATCCGCAGCCGCGACGGGGATTTCACCTTCCGTGCCACCGCGGATATTTTCCGGCGGCGAGGGCTCGTTCCCAATTTTGTCTACACCATTGGGGAGTTCGAGCTGCTGCGGGATATCGCCGTTAAAAAGGGGTATCTTTTTATCTGCCCGGAGCTCCACAGCCGGTATGTCCCCCAGGGGGGCGTTCTGATCCCCATTACCGACCCGGATTTTATTATGAAGGAAGGGTTTGTTTTCCGCAGGGATATCACCCTGAGCAGCCAGGCAAAAAGGCTGATCCAGTTTGTCCAAGATTACAGCCCCCACAAATAAGGCTGGAGCGGAATCCCCTGAAAAGCAGTCTGTTACAACTACACGTTGTGGCAGACTGTTTATTATTGCTGTTTGTTGTTCCCATTTGCCCATGATATTATATAAATGTACACAAAATACATGTACAAGCAGCTGCTGAACCAGAAAGGAGAACCTTGTATGAAAAAACTGTTGGCTACCATTCTGACCATCGCCCTCGTTCTTTCCCTTTCCGCCTGCGGCGGCCCCTCTAACACCTCATCCCCCGCCGCTTCCGGGACGGAGGGCGGCTCCGGGTCATCTGGCGCATCCGATTTTACCCCGGTGACCTGGCGCTTCGCCAACCAGCACGCCCCCGACCAGCCCGGCTGCATCCTGGACCAGCGGATCTGCGACGAGATCACAGAAGCCACCCAGGGCCGTGTAACGGTGGAGCTATATGCCAACAATGCCCTGGGGGATTACACCAGTGTTTTTGACGAGCTGATGCTGGGCACCATTGAAATGGCCCACATCACCCCTGTGGAATCCTACGACAGCCGGGTATCCGCTGCCATGATCCCCTATCTGGGCACCACCTACGACGAGCTTCTGAAGGCCTATGCCCGGGACGGTTACCTTTTCGGCCAGGTCAAGGAGGCCCTTGGCGCCATCGGCATTGAGCTGATGGGCATCTGCCCGGAGGGGTACAACGGCATTGGCACCATGACCGAGCTGCAAACCCCCGCTTCCCCCGGGGTGGACAAGGGCATTGTGATCCGCACCCCCATGCTGGATATTTTCGCCCTCAGCGGCATCGACCTGGGCTTCCGGGTTTCCTCCATGCCCTACGCCGACACCTATACGGCCATGCAGACCGGCGTCGTAGGCGGCTGGGCCGGGGGCAGCATCACCGGCAACTACTTTGTGATGCGGGACCTGATCCGGTACTTCTATGATTACCGCCAGAACCAGGAGGCCACCCTGATCATGGTGAGCAGCCAGGCCTGGAACCAGCTTCTCCCCGAGGACCAGGAGGCCATCTCCCAAATCGTCGCCAAGGGCTGCGAGGACATGGCGGAGATCACCCAGAAGGCCGACGCCGAGAACATCCCCAAGCTGGAGGAAGCCGGTATCAAGGTGGTCCAGTTCAGCGACGAGGAGCTCCAGGCCTTTGCGGACAGCTGCCACCAGAATGTCTGGCCCAAGCTGTCGGCCAACTACCCCGAGGGCTTCATTGACAACATCCTGGCGGATATCTCCAAATAACGCTGTACAGGAGGGAATCTCCATGGTAAAACTACTGCGCTCCCTGGACCGGTTCATTGAAAAGCTCCAGAACTGGATCCTGCTTCTTACCGGGACCGCCATCACCATGATGATCCTGGTTAATGCACTGTTCCGCTTTCTGAAGGTGGATTGGTTCGGCTCGGAGGAATTGATCCTGTTTGTGGCCTTTTGGCTCTACTTCACCGGCAGCGCCTGCGCCTCCCGGGAGGGAACACAGATCAGCGCGGACATGCTGACCCTTTTTGTCAAAAACCCGGCGGTCCTTCGCGCCATCTCGGTCGTCAAGGACCTGGTATCCCTTATTATGGCCGCTGTCTTTACCGGCTGGGCTGTGCGGTTCGTCCGGTGGCAGTACCAGCTCAATGCCACCTCGGCGGTCTACAAGCTGCCCACGATTATTTCCCTGATCCCCATTCTGATCTGCTTTGCCCTTTGGACCGTCTATCTGCTCCGTGACCTGCTCCGCAGCTTTACCAAAGGGGAAGAACCCCGGGAAGGAGCCGAAGCCGTATGAAAGTTCTGATCGCCCTTTTGATTTTAATCGCCGCCATGATCGCCGGCATACCGGTCCCCCTGGCCTTCCTTCTTTCCGCCACCCAGCTGTGTGTGGTAAACGGGACCAACACCCAAATGCTCCTTTCCTACGGCTACAAAAGCGTCAACAGCGTCCTGCTGCTCACCATCCCCCTGTTTGTCCTGGCGGGCTCCCTGATCAACAACGGCGGGCTGGGGGAAAAGCTTTGCGGCGCCGTGGAACGGACCAGACTGGGCAAGGTGAAGGGAGGGCTGGGCATCGTCTCGGTGGTCGCCTGCGCGGTGTTCGGCGCCGTTTCCGGTTCCTCCTCTGCCACCCTCTCCTGTGTGGGCTCCATTATGACCCCCAAGATGAAGGAGGCCGGGTATTCGGACGGGCTGGTGGGGGCCCTGCTGGCCTCCTCCGGGGTGCTTGGCATCCTCATTCCACCCTCCATGATCATGATCCTTTACGCCTGGGCCTCCAATGCCTCGGTGCTGGGGTGCTTCCTGGCCACCATCCTTCCGGGGATCCTCCTTGTGATCCTTCTTAGCCTGGTGAACTGCTACCTGTACAAGCAAAGCCAACGGGACGGTTCCATGACCCTTACCGGCGCCCTTCTGGAATCCGCCAGACTGAAGGAGGAAGCCAAAAAATCCGGCGGGGAAAAAGAGACCAGCGCCATCCCCGCCCTGATCATGCCCCTGATCATCCTGGGCTCCATCTATGGCGGCTTTCTTACCGCCACCGAGGCCGCTGCCCTTTCGGTGTTCTACGCCATCCCGGTGGGCATCTTCTACTACCGGAGGATCAACTGGAGCACCTACAAGAAGGCGATGATCGACGCGGGAAAAACAGCCGGTGTCATTATGACCATGCTGTTCTGTGTCCAGATCCTCAGCCGGCTGTACATCACCGAGAACCTGCCCAATACCATCCTTTCGGTGCTCACCGCCATCTCCAGTAGCAAGACCATCATTCTGCTGATGCTCAACCTGTTTATGGTGGTCATGGGGATGCTTATGGACGACACCTCCTGCACCATCCTTCTCACCCCCATCCTTCTGCCGGTGGCCACCAGCCTGGGGCTTACCCCCTTCCACTTTGCCGCCATTCTGGGGGTAAACATCGGCATGGGCAACATCACCCCGCCCACCGCTCCCCTTCTGTACCTCTCCGGGCGGATCACCGGGGCACAGGTAAAGGACATGCTGAAGCCCACCCTGCTGATGATCTGCTTCGCCTGGCTCCCCACCCTGATCTTGACCACCTACTGCCCCATCTTCTCCGAGATCTTGCCAAGGCTGCTCGGTTATCTGTAAAAGTGAGGGATCTTTGTCATGAATGTTTTCCGAAGTATTTTCAACAACACCCTGGCCCCCATCACACCGGGCCCCTCCAGCTCCAACACCTGCGGCCCGGCCCGCATCGGCCTGGTAAGCCAGTACATACTGGGGGGAATCCCCCAAAGGGCCGTGGTGGAGTACGACACAGAGGGGGCCTTTCCCTCCACCCTGTACGGGATGAAAAGCGACATCGGCTTTATTAACGGCCTGCTGGGCAAGGACCAGAACGCCCCGGACTTCACCGCCGCCTATGAAAACGCAAAGCAGGCCGGCATGACCGTCTCCTTTGCCCAGGTGGACGACCTGAAGGTGGGGGGATTGGAAACGGCCCGCCTGCGGATGACCTCCCAGGAGGGGGAGGAGATGACGGTCGTCGGGGAATCCCTGGGGGGCGGCGCCTTCCGGATCCACTTGATCGATGGCTGCCCGGTGGAGATGCTGGGGACCAGCTGGGAGCTCCTGCTCTTTGTGGAAAAAGAGGCCCCCGAGGCCCTCCGGGCCAGGGCGGACCGCCTTGCCGGGGAGCTTCCCCACCTGAACCAGGTGGATTGTGTCACGGGGGACCGGTATTCCCTTATTAATCTGAAGGGGGCGAAGCCCTTCCCGGACCCCTTCCTTGCCGGTCTCAAGGACCAGCCCGGCGTCCGCAGGGTCTGTGTCATCCCCCCCATCCACCCGGCGGTGTACGACAAAACGAGGACCCCTCCCTTTGAGACCGCAGCGGAGCTGATCGCCTACTGCAAGGAACACCAGTGCTCCCCTGCCCGTGCGGCCATCGACTACGAAATGGCCGTCACCGGGTGGAGCGAAGGGGAGGTCCGCTCCTACGGGGAGACCCTGATCGGCATTATGGAGGATTCCCGGAAAAAGGGGCTGCGGTCCCAGATGCAGTTTGATGGTATCCTTCTCCCCAAGGCCGGGACCATTCGCCAGGGGCTGGCCTCCAAGGGGCTCCCCTCCCTGGGGCTGCTGGATGACGCCGTGGTAAGCGCCCTGGGCATTATGGAGCACAGCAACGCGGCGGGAAAGATCGTCTGTGTTCCCACCGGCGGCTCCTCCGGCATCGTCCCCGGGCTGCTGGTTTCCTTTGCGGAGCAGATGGGCCTGGACCACGACCGGCTCTTTGAGGGGCTGATGGTCTCCGGCATCATCGGGGTACTGATGATGGTGGATGGGAACGAGTTTTCCGGCGGCGCCCATGGCTGCCAGGCCGAGGTGGGCTGCGGCACCGCCATGGCGGCGGCCGGGCTGGTCCAGCTTCTGGGCGGTACCGCCAAGCAGGCCTGCGGCGCCGCCTCCATGGCCCTCCAGAGCCTGATGGGACTGATCTGTGACCCGGTGGCCGGGCTGGTCCAGGTCCCCTGCCTGGCCCGGAACATGACCGGGGTGGCCATTGCCGCCGTAGCAGCGGAAACGGTCTGCGCGGGCTTTGATGTTTTCCTCCCCCTGGACGAGGTGAGCAGGGCCATGGTGAAAACCGGGACGATGATCCCCAATTCCCTCACCACCCTGTGCAGCGGCTGCTGCCTGACCCCCACCAGCTGCCGGGTAACGGCAGAGCGGGCAGGCTGAAAGGAGGGACCGCGCTTACTCCATGATCGCGGGGCTTTGACAAAAAGGCCCTGATCTTTGGGGGGAGTATACCGCCGGGTATGCTCCCCCGCACTTATGAAGATGGAGATGGTGTCTCTGCTGAACGCTGTGATTTTTCTCTTTTTTGTACTGGGTGCGGCCGACTACCTTTGGGGCGGGCGCTGGGGCCTGGGCCGGGATTTTGAGCGGGGGATTCAATGCTCCGGCCAGCTGATGCTTGTTATGGTAGGGTTTCTTTCCCTCTCCCCCATTCTGGGCAGCGTTCTGGGGCCCGCTGTCACCCCCTTTTTCCGCGCCCTGGGGGCCGACCCCTCCCTTCTGGCCGGGATCTTCCTTGCCAGCGATTCCGGGGGAGCCCCCTTGGCCCAGGCCCTTTCCCTGGACAGCCAGGCAGGGCGGTACAACGGTTATCTTGTGGCCTCCATGCTGGGGGGCACCATGATGTGTATCATCCCCATGTCCATGCTGAACACCAAGAAAGAAAACCGCCCGGCTGTGATCTACGGCCTTGTGGTGGGTCTTTTTTCAGTGCCCTTCGGCTGCCTGGCCGGGGGGCTCCTTGGCGGGTTTTCCCCCCGGGTCCTCCTTTGGAACACCGCCCCTGTGGCGGGGTGCAGCCTTCTTCTGATCCTTCTCCTGGTATTTTTCCGGGACCGCATCCTCCGCCCCTTCCGCTTCTTTTCCCGTCTGCTCATTGGGGTCAGCCTGGCCGGTTTTATCCTGGCGGCCCAAAAGGAGCTTCTTGGCCTTTCCCCCCTTGCCGGATTGGAACCCTTTGGCGGCATCATGCTGATCATTGGGGACATTGCCCTGATGCTGGGCGGTCTGTTCCCCCTGATGGGAGCGGTCACCAGGCTGCTGCAAAGCCCCATCCGCCGCCTGGCCTCCCGGTGGAGCCTGGAAGCGGGGGAAATAAAGGCGATCCTGGTCACCGCTGTCAATCCGTTTCCCACCCTGGGCCAGCTGAACGAGATGGCCCCCAAGGGGGCGTTCCTCAACTGCGCCTTTATGGTCTGCGCCAACTGCGCCCTGGGGGACCACCTGGCCTACACCATGAAAATGGCCCCGGAGCTGACCCCGGCGGTGGCGGCCGGAAAGCTGTTTGGCGGCCTCATTGCCCTGCTGGTCTCCTCTGCACTGGCCCCGCGGCTGCTGGGGGGCAGGGGGCGGGAGAGCATTTGAGCGGCGCTGGCCCTTTGAGGGAGATTCTAAAAGCCCATCCGGCGGCGGCCGGAAATGAAAGTCGGAGAAACCAGCCAAGGGCGGGACCGATCCTTTGGGACAGGTCCCGCCCTTGGCAATGGATGGTGGGCGTTTTGTTGTTAAAGCTGGCTCCAGTCCAGCCTTTGGCCGCAGTTGGCACAGAAATTCTGCTTCCTCTTTTCCATCGCGGCATAACAGCTGGGGCAGACCAAATGGGACAAGGCCCCGCTTGCACACATTTCCAGGACAGGCAGCGGCTTATCCCTGACAAAAAGCACCCGAAGGTAGGGCTTGTTGGTGGAAAGGAATTCCTCTGTATGCTCGGAGGGATTGAACACGAACTTGGGATTTTCCATGATGAAAAGCTCATAGGGCTTTCCTGTGTGAAGGTAAACAGCCAGATACCGGAGCAGGGATGCTGGCGATGGCGGACAGAAGGGCTTGCAGCCAATGCAGTCCTCCAGCATGTCCTTTTCCATCAGGGCATCCCAGCACTGATGAGTCAGCCTTTCAATTCTTCTGGAAGCGGTGGTACGGGAGGCGTTCATCTGTTCTGCAACCAGGGGATAAATATGCTTTGTTACCTGGATATCATCCATTGGGATATGGTCGCTGAAGATCAGCCGGATTTCAATATCAATGGCCAAAGCAAGAGGGACAATGCTGAAACGGGTAACGCCAAAAAGAGAACGCAAAAATCCTTCTGTGTTTGTCATAAGAAAAACCACCTTTCTTAAAGTGAAGATAGTTTCATCTTACGACAGAAATCGATGTATTATGCAACAGTCGACAGAATACGACAAATAGTAAATTCATTTTATCCACGGGACATTGCAGCCATTGAATATTCGGCCCGGCGGCCGGTTCCTCTTGCACAGGATGGTAAAATAGAAGTATCGGGAGGCAGGGGCCTTTCGCCTGCTGAATTTTATCTATATGAAGGAGAGGCGCAATGGAAAAGCTGCTGGTCACCGGCGGGGCCGGTTTTATCGGCTCCAATTTTATCCGTGATTGTTTCACCCGGAAAAACGATCTTACCCTTCTGGTCAATCTTGACCTGCTGACCTATGCGGGAAACCCGGAAAACCTGGACCAGATCCAAAGGGACCCCCGCTACCGCTTTGTAAAGGGGGACATTCGGGACAAGGAGCTGGTGGAGCAGCTTTTCCGGAGCTACAGGTTTGATGCCGTGGTCCACTTTGCGGCGGAAAGCCACGTGGACCGCAGCATCACCGATCCCGAGCGCTTCCTTTCTACCAATATCATCGGGACCCAGACCCTTTTGGAGACCGCCAGACGCCATTGGAGCCGCCACCCGGAGGACCCGCTTTCCCAGGAATATCTTCCCGGCACCCGGTTCCTCCAGGTCTCTACCGACGAGGTATACGGCGCCCTGGGAAAAACAGGAAGCTTCACCGAGGCCAGCCCCCTCCTTCCCAACAGCCCCTACTCCGCTTCAAAGGCCGGCGGGGATCTGATGGCCCGGGCCTATGTCCAGACCTTTGGGATGCCGGTGATCATCACCCGCTGCTCCAATAACTACGGCCCCTTTCAGCATCCGGAAAAGCTCATTCCCCGGATGATCTGCAGCGCCGTAAAAAACCAGCCTCTCCCCGTCTACTGCGACGGGATGCAGGTCCGGGATTGGATCCATGTGCAGGACCACTGCTCCGCCATTGCCGCCGTGCTGGACAGGGGCCGCCCCGGTGAGATCTACAACATCGGCAGCCGCTGTGAAAAGACAAATCTGGAGATCGTCCGTTTCATTCTAAGCAGCTTGGGAAAGCCGGAAAGCCTGATCACCTATGTCCGGGACCGGCCGGGGCATGACTGGCGGTATGCCATCGACGCCACAAAAATCACCGCCGAGCTGGGATGGCAGCCTGTTTTTCCCTTTGAGGGAGGGATCCAGGACACCATCCGCTGGTATCTGGAGCACCCCGGCTGGGTGGAAAAAGCCCTAGAGGAAAGCACAGACCAATAACAATACAAAAGACCCCTGTCCAGCACATTCCGGACGGGAGTCTTTTTTGTCTGCCTCGTTGGCCTTTTGCTGGGACCATCATGGTCCCTGCCGCTTCAGGGCCGGCTGAAATATCCAGGCATCCGGAAGGGCGGCAAGACACCTCCGGTTCAGGTTATACCAGCTTTGGCATTGGTCCAGGATGATGGCATCTGATGTGATGACCCCCTCCATTCGGGAAAGGACTCCATCCACACTGGGGTGAAGCTCCACCCGGACCTCTACCGGGCAGCCGGCCCCTTTCTCCAGCAGCAGGGAACGAAGGCGGCCGGAGTTAGATACCTGCTGATCCAGGTAGAACACCGCCCCCTTTCCCTTCTCCTTCTCCAGCTGGGAAAGGATCAGCTCCACCGCCCTCTCTGTTTTATCCACAATGCGGTAGGTCCCCCGCAATCCCGCCAGGTCCCGAATGGTCCCGTCCATTCCCTGAAGCAGCAGGGAGCCGGAAAGGGCGACCTCCAGGGTGATGATGGTATTGAACCCGTCCAGGACGACCCAGTCCGGCAGCCGGGAAAGCTCCTTGGCCTTTCGGTTTTGGATGGCGGCTTCCGAGGAGGTGATCCGCGCAACGGCCAGCCGCTGCCGCTGGGAAAGCAGGTGATGGTTCCCCACAAAGGTAGAGGCGGATTTCACATCATACCCCCGGTTCAGAAGAAAAAACAGCTCCTCCACGGCGGCATTCAGCTTGGCCGCCGCCTTGGGCCCAAAGGCTGCGGCATCCTTGGGGTCATATCCTCGGGCTACAGTTTCCATTTGCGCTTCCCCTCCCCTGCCCTTTCCCTCCCCCACAGGAAGGGAACGTCCTTCAACGGTTTATCACTTTCACCATCTGATTTTATCAGCTGGCAGCAAAAATTTCAAGCCTTCCGGCCCCTGTTGTAAAATCTTCGGGTTTCGGAAGCACAGATTGCAGTTTCCCCCTTTTTTCCGGCGCCTCCCATCCAAAACCTTCCTGTGATAAAGAAAAAAAGAATGTTCACACTATTACTGCAAACGCAGAATCCCAAAACTGATTTTGAACGATTTCTAAGGAGTGTAAAAACATTATGGCTAACAAGAAATCCAAAGAGGCTCT